>VBJR01000384.1:0-7129 GCA_005880175.1 Chloroflexota bacterium | reverse complement strand
CGGCGTGGTGGTGACGGTGTTTCCCGACAGCGGCGACCGGTACCTCTCGACCGGTCTGTACCGGACGCGGACGTGAGGATCACGCCGCAGGCGTACGACGAGGTGAAGCGGCACGCCTCGGAGGGGTACCCGAACGAGATCTGCGGGGCGCTGATCGCGGCCCGCGGCGCGGACCTGGTGACATCCACGAGGCGGATCCGGAACAAGGTGATCGACCGCGCGCGCGACCGGTACGAGCTGGACGAGCGCGAGCACATCCAGGTGATGCGCGACTGCGACGCGGCGGGGCTCGAGATCGTGGGCTACTACCACAGCCACCCGGACCACCCGGCCTGGGCGTCGGAGACGGACTCGGGCCGCTCGTGGGCGGGGTACGTGTACCTGATCGTGAGCTGCCATCAGGGCACGGTCGTGGACGGCAACGCGTTCATGACGGACCAGAACTTCACGAAGATGCACCAGGTCCCGCTGGAGATCGGCTGAGCGAGCGGTTGAACTTCGCGGCCGGCCTGGAAGCGGGCGGGATTCCCCTGCAACCCCCGAGGACGGAAAGGTTGAAGTGTCGATACTTGCATGCCTCAAGAGGTGGGAAGACGTTGAAGTTCAGACACTTCAACCTCACTCCCCGGCGTGCATTCCGACGCCAGCGGCCCGGGTCCCGGCGCCCGCGAGCTCTGCGAGCGGGTGCTGGGTGGCCGCGGGTCCCGGCCACCCCCTCCTCATGGCAGGGCGCGGGCGGAGTCGCGGCCGGTCAGTTGCCCGGAACCGCCTTCATCGCGCCGGTCTCCAGGGCTGCCCCGATGTTCAGCAGCTTCCTGGAGCCCGTGGCAGTACACTTCCGCTCGTGAGCAACGGGGTCTCCACGACCACCACTTGCCGGGGGGTGCCCTGGTGCTCGCGCGTGGCCGGCCCGCCGGCGCGCTGAACGCAGGCCAGGAAAGAGCCCCCGCCCGATACCGGGCGGGGGCTCTTTCTTTTTTTCCGCACCGAGGAGGCTGACATGGACGAGGAACGGCAGTCCGATCACCGGCGCTGGCTGCGCGACCTGGAGCTCGCCCACTTCGAGCCCACGTCGCCCGGCATGCCGTACTGGCTGCCCCGGGGCATGGCCGTGCTGCGGTCGCTGCAGGACCACTGGCGCCGCGCCCACGAGCGCTGGGGCTACCAGGAGGTGTCCACTCCGCTGCTCGCCCGCGACCCGCTGTACGCCAGCTCCGGCCACCTCGAGCACTTCGCCGACAACATGTTCTTCGTGGACGCCGGCGACGGCGACCGCATGGGCCTGAAGCCGGTCAACTGCCCGGGCACGATGGTCCTGTTCCGCTCTCGCCGCCGCAGCCATCGCGAGCTGCCGCTGCGGCTGGCCTGCGACGACCCCCCCCACCGCAACGAGCGCTCCGGCGTCCTGACGGGCCTCCTCCGGGTCCAGGTGTTCCACCAGGACGACGCCCACATCTTCGTCACGCCCGAGCAGGCGGGCGACGAGATCGTGGACCTGCTGCGCCTGGCCCGGCGCCTGTACGCCGGCCTCGGCCTGGAGTTCGGGCTCCGCCTCGGCGGGCCGCCCGAAGGCCACATCGGCGACGACGCGACGTGGGCCCGCGCCGAGGCGATCCTGGCCCGGGCGCTGGACGCCGTCGCCGGCCCGGACGGCTACGACCGGGTCGCGGGCGAGGGCGCGTTCTACGGCCCGAAGGCCGACCTGCTGGCCTGCGACCGCCTGGGCCGGGAGTGGCAGCTTGGCACGGTCCAGCTCGACTTCGAGATGCCGCGCCGCCTCGGCTGCCGGTACGCCGGCGCCGACGGGCGCGAGCGGGTGCCGGCCGTGATCCACCGGGCGTTCCTGGGCTCGTACGAGCGGTTCCTGGGCGTCCTCCTGGAGCACACGGACGGCCGCCTGCCGCCGTTCCTGGCGCCCGTGCAGGCGCGGCTGGTCCCGGTCGCGGAGCGCCACGTCGCGGGCGCCGGCGAGCTGGCGGCCCGGCTCCGCGAACGCCGGCTCCGGGTCGAGGTGGGGGACGGGACGGAGCGCGTCGCGGCCCAGGTGCGGGACGCCGCGCTGCGCCGGGTGCCGTTCGTCGCGGTGGTGGGCGACCGGGAGGCGGCGGAGGGCACGGTCGCCCTGCGCGGGCCCGGCGGCGAGGATCGCGGCAGCGTCCGCCACGACGCGCTGGGCGACGTGCTCGAGGCCGCCTGCCGGGCACCGGCGGTGTGACCTCGTGTTGCGACTGGCGAACCGGGTGACACCGGGTGCACAATGGCGGACCCCATGCTGGTCCGCGACGCGATCGACGAGCAGGACTGGGTGCTGCTGCGGCTGCTCCGCCACAACGCCCGCGCGTCCGTGGCGGAGCTGGCCGTGGCGGCCGGCCTGGCGCCCTCGTCCGTGCACGAGCGCATCCGGCGGCTGGAGCGGCGCGGCGTCATCCGGCGCTGGACCGTGGACCTGGACCCGCACGCGATCGGCACCCCGGTCACCGCGTTCGTCGGCGTGGACGCCGAGGCGCCCAGCGCCCAGGTGGCCCGGGCGCTGCGCGAGGTCGCGGGCATCGACGAGTGCCACAGCATGGCCGGCGGCCCCAGCTTCCTGCTCAAGGTCCGGGTCACCGACCCCGAGGCGCTGCTGACGCTGGTGGACGAGCTGCGCGGGATCCCGGGCGTCACCGGCGTGCGGCCGTCCGTCGCGCTTCGCACACACTTCGAGCGGGGCCCGCAGCCGGTCCGCTGACGCGCATCGGCTTCAATTGAGGGCCGATGCCAGACGCACGCCTTGCCGACGTCGCGCGCTCCCTGGAGCCGCTGATCCGCCGCCACGAGGACGAGCTGGAGCGGGGCCGCGGGCTCCCGCGCGAGCTCGTGGACGCCATGTACGACCAGGGCGTCTTCAGCGCCTTCGTGCCGCGCGAGCTGGGCGGCCGTGAGGTCGACCTCCTGGAGTGGCTGGACATGATCGAGGAGCTCTCGCGGATCAACGGCTCGGTCGGCTGGAACGCGTTCATCAACGCGGGCGTGACGCCGCTGCCGGCCGCGACGATGCGCCGGATCCTGGCCCGGGACCGCTGGATCACGGCCGGCAACCTGGCCCGGGTGGCCGGCGTCGCCCGCCGGGTGGACGGGGGCTACCGCGTCTCCGGCCGCTGGCCGTTCGCGAGCGGCGCGTCCTTCGCCACGTACCTGTTCGGCGTGTCGCTCCTGCAGGGCGACGACGGGGCGCTCGCCACGGACCCGGCCACGGGCGCGCCAGTGCCGGTCGGCGCCGTCTTCCCGGCCGCGCAGGTCACGGTCCACGACACCTGGGACGGCCTCGGCCTGCGCGGGACCTCCAGCGTGGACTTCGAGGTGGCCGACGCGTTCGTCCCGGACGAGATGACCACGCTCGACCTGCTCGCCGGCCCGTACCCGGGGCGGCTGTTCCGGGGCCCGTTCTTCATCCTGATGGGCCACTGCGCCCACGCGGTGGGCGTCGCCCGGGGCGCGATCGACGCGTTCGTGGACCTGGTCCAGCGGACCCAGGCGCGGCCCGCGCGCGGCTCCCGGCGCCAGCTCCGTCTCGGCCAGCAGCAGGCCCACCAGGTCGCGGTCGCGAGAGCGGAGTCGCTGGTCCAGTCGGCGCGCCTGTTCGCCCGGGACGCGGCCGCCCGCGGCTGGGAGGACGCGATCGACAACGACGTCGTCGACTACCACCTCCGCGTGCTGATGGCGCAGTCGATGATCCACTGCGCCCGCGCGGCGAAGGAGGCCGTGGAGCTCCTGTTCGAGCGGGCCGGGACCAGCGCCGTCCACCGCGGCCAGCCGCTGGAGCGGTGCTACCGGGACATCGTGACCGCCGCCCAGCACTCGCTGGTGACCGAGGCGTCATACGAGACGATCGGCCAGTACTACCTGACGAGGGGCCTGCCCGGCGGTCCCCGGATCGACCTCACCTCGACCGTCATCATGCCGCCGCACCCGCAGCGGAGCTGAGCGGCGCGGGGCCGGGTCGTCCGCACGCCAGTGGGGGAAGGGAAGACGCTCGGACCGACCCAGACCGCGCTCGATGACATCAGTGAACCCCATCCGGCGGGCCGCCGCCCACGGCCGGTCGGCCTACCCCGCCGGGGACCAGGTCCCCCCCGACCGGGCCGCCTGGCCCCCCGAGCGGCGGCCCGCCCGGCGCGTCACACTGCGCGCTGTGCCGCGCCACCTCGCCTGGCCGCTCCTGTTCCTGGGCCTGGCGTTCGCCTACTTCCACGCCGCCTGGCAGGACCCGGGCCACCTGCTGATCGGCGGCGCCAGCGACCCCGAGCAGACGATCTGGACGCTCGGCTGGCCGTTCCACGGGCTCGCGACGGGCCCCAACCCCTGGCTGACCGACTACCTGGACTACCCGGCCGGCGTCAACCTGATGTGGACGCCCACGCCGGCCGCGCCCGGGCTGCTGGTCACGCCGGTCGTCCTGGCCTGGGGGCCGGTCGTCGCGTACGACCTCCTGATGACGCTCGGTCCCGCGCTGTCCGCCTGGACCGCGGCGGCCGCCATCCACCGCCTGGTCCCGAGCGCGCCCGCCGCGTTCCTCGGCGGCCTGGTCTACGGCTTCGGCCCGTACGTCATGGCCCAGGAGCTCGGCCACCTCGGATTCGTCATGGCCTGGCTGCCGCCGCTGCTGCTGCTCCTCCTGCTCGGGCTCGTCGCCGCGCTCCAGCTCTACACCTCTTCGGAGATGCTGGCGACGTCCGCGCTCGTCGCGCTGGTGGGCCAGGCCGTCCTGCTCGGGGTCGCGCTGGCGGCCCGCGTCGACGTCCGCCCGGGGCTGGCGGCGCTGGCCCGCGGCGGCGCCGCCGCCCTGGCCACGGGCGGGCTGCTCGCCGCCCCCGGGCTGCTGACGATGTTCCTCGGCCCGCAGGTGGTGCACGGCCTGATCCAGCCTCCGGACACGTACGTGACCGACGTCGCCAGCCTGGTCGTGCCCGACCAGCTGCAGCTGATCGCCCCGGAGCCGCTGGTCCGCCTGACCCGGAGCTTCACGGGCCTGGAGGTGGAGTGGGACGGCTACGTGGGCCTGCCGCTCCTGGCCCTGCTGGTCGTGACGGCCGCCGCCTGGTGGGACCGGCTCCCCGTCCGCTGGGCGGCGATCCTGGCGGCGGCGGTCGTCGTGCTCTCGCTAGGCCCACACCCGCACGTGCTCGGCCGGGTCGTGACGCAGGTGCCGCTGCCGTGGGCGCTGCTCGGGCGGGCGCCGGTCCTGGCCCAGGCGCTGCCCTCGCGGCTGATGCAGCACTTCTTCCTGCTGGCGGGCCTCCTGCTCGCGTGCTTCGTGGCGAACGCGGTCCTGGCGGGCCGCCGGCCCGCCGTGCGCGCGGCCGCCGGGGCGCTCGCCGGCCTGTCGCTGCTCGTGCTGGCGCCGATGGCCACGCCCTGGGTGACGCCGCACGTCGACGCACCGTTCTTCTCCGGCCCGGCCGCGCGCCGCATCCCGGCCGGCAGCGTCGCCCTCGTCGTGCCCTGGGCCGGCCCGGGCGACCCGAACGCGATGAGCTGGCAGGCGGAGGCCGGCTACCGGTACCGGATGCCCGAGGGCTACGCGCTGCACCCCGCGCCCGACGGCGAGGTGGCGTTCGGGCCGCCGGGCTCCGCCACGTCGGAGGTGCTGGAGGCCATCGAGCTGGGGAAGGGCCCGCCGGCGCCCGCCGACGACCTGCGCGCGGCGATGGCGGGCGACCTGGCCCGCTGGCGCGTGCGCACCGTGGTGGTCGGGCCGATGCCGCACGAGGACGAGGCGGTGGCCACGCTCGCGTGGCTCCTCGGCCGGCAGCCCGAGCGCGTGGACGGCGTCTGGGTGTGGTGGGACGTTCAGCAGGCGTAGAGCGCGTCGCCCACCGGCGCCACCGGCGGTCCGCCCAGGTCCACGTGCCGGCAGCTCGCGCGAACCCACGCCGCGATCGCGTCGCGCGGCGCCGCGCCCCCACCCTGCTCCGGCTCCAGCGCGTAGCGGACCTGGCCGGCGGCGACCAGCTCGCGGAAGCGGGCGAGCGTCGGGAACGGCGCCCGGCCCGTGAACCCGCCGACGAGCAGCACCGGCTGGCCCGAGTCGCGGATGTACAGCGTGGCGAGCGCCACCGACTGCGTCGCGACCAGGTACGTGGCCCCGCCGCGGTGGGCCTGGAGGTACGCCAGCGTCGCCCGCTGGCGAGGGGTGAGGGGGCCCAGGCCGATCCCGGCGCCGGCGTACGCGACGCCGGCGACCCGCTGCCGGCTCGCCGCCGACACGCTCGGCGCCACCAGGTCGAAGATCCCCGACGGTCCGGCCGCCGCGTCGAGCACCGTGCCGTCGTACCGGGGGTCCAGCGCGGACGCCGACCACGCGGCCGGCGTGGCCAGCATCGCCGCCACCGCGCACACCATCCCGACCGCGGCCACGCGGCCGGACAGCAGCGCCGCGGCGCCCAGGGCGCCGACGACGATCGCGGCCGGCGCCACCCAGGGCAGGAAGTCCGGATAGCGCGAGGCCAGCAGCGCCGCCCACGCCAGCGTGCCGGCGGCCGTGGCGGGCAGCGCCCACCGGCGGAGCGGGCTCCGCGCCAGGCGCACGATCCCGAAGCCGCTCAGCGCCGCCAGCGGGGCCGCCAGCGCCGCCATGTACGTGGTGTGCAGCACGGTGCCCGCGCTGTACGCGGCCGCGGTGACGGCCAGCCAGAGGCCCCACATCAGCAGGCCGGCGCGGACGCGGTCGGTGCGGTGATGGCCCCGGCGCTCCCACAGGCCCAGGGCCAGCGACGCGACCGCCAGCGGGTACAGCCAGCCGATCTGCGTCGCGAGGTGGGGGTCGAGCAGCTTGAACGCGCTCGTGGCGGCCGCCGGCAGCTGGCCGAAGTCGGGCGTGATCGCCCCGGCCAGGCCGGGCACGCCGAACCGGGTGGCCGCGTTGTAGCCCAGCACCATCCCGACCACGTCGTCGCTGGTGGTGCCGTCCACGAACGGCCGCTGGCCGGCCGGCGTCACCGCCACCAGCAGCATCCAGGACGCGGACACCGCGAGCGCGACGGCGCCGGCCAGGAGCAGGTGGCCGAGGCGGCGGGGCAGCGACGTCGGGGCGGCGACCAGGTAGGCCACCGCGAACGCCGGCAGGACGGCCCACGCCATCAGCATCTTG
>VBJR01000383.1 GCA_005880175.1 Chloroflexota bacterium | reverse complement strand
AGAACACGCGGTGCTCGCCCCAGGTGTGCCCGTAGCCAACGAGCTCGAACTCCTGGCCCCTCAGCGGATGGAACGGATGGACGACTCGGAAGCGTCGTCCATCATTGACATCACGTGTAGTTGAAGGCCTACGCCAAGGCGGCGGTGGAGGTCGAGTCGGGGGTCAAGTACGTGAAGAAGAACTGCCTGGCCGGGCAGGAGCCGAACACGCTGCCGGAGGCGCAGGGTCACGGTCGCTGGTGGCTGGGCGCGGTGTGCAACGTGCGCGTGCACGGGACGGTGCACGAGCGTCCGGTGGACCGGCTGGAGCGGGAGCGCGAGCACCTGCGGCCGCTGGCGGGCAGTCCGTTCGTCTACCGGCCGCGACTGCGGCGGCGCGTCTACCTCGACTTCACGGTGCGCTGGAACGACAACTTCTACGAGGTGCCGATGGCGTACGCGGGGAAGCTGGTCCACTGCCAGGAGGTCGGCGACGAGCTGAGCGTGGTGAGCGACAACCGGGAGATCGCGCGGCACCGGCTGCTGGAGGGCATCGGGCACACGTCCCCGCTGCCCGGGCACAAGGAGGGCCTGTACCGGGCCGCCTACCCCAGCCACCTGCCCTACCAGCGGGAGGCGTTCCTGCGCGCGTTCCCAGAGCACGAGCGGTTCGTGGAGGGCTGCGTCAAGCGGCTGCGCGGCAACGCCGCCTACCACCTGCACAAGGTCCGCGAGCTGCTCGGGGAGTGGGACCAGGCGACCCTGGACGTCGCCCTGGAGCAGGTGACGCTGATGGGCGCCTACCACGTGCGCGCGGTGCGCCAGGCCTGCCGTCGGGCGGCCGCCCTGCCGCCGCCGGCACCAGCCCAGCCAGCGCGAGTGCTCCACCTGCCCGAGGTCGAGCTGCGCTCGCTGGAGGTCTACGCGGACCATGTCCGCTGAGCCCGTCATGGCCGCACCCGAGTACGAGCAGCTGCTCGAGAACCTGCGCCAGCTCGGTCTGAGCAGCGTGGCGCCGGTGCTCGACGTTCACCTCAAGCGCGCTGCCCAGCACTCCATGAGCTACCAGGACTTCCTGGCCGGGGTGGTCCGCGAGGCGCTCCTGGTCCGCGACCAGCGCCGCCGGGAGCGGCGGCTGGCCGCCTGCCACTTCCCGTTCGTCAAGCGGCTGCAGGACTTCGAGTGGGAGGCCCAGCCGACCCTCAACCGGGCTGAGGTGGAGCGCCTGTTCAACCTCCAGTTCATCGACGCCCACGACAACGCCGCGTTCCTGGGCGCGCCCGGGCTGGGCAAGACGATGCTGGCCGTGGCCCTGGGCGTGACCGCGGTCGAGGCCGGCTACAGCGTCCGCTTCAGCCGGCTCGACGAGTGGGCGCTCGACGCCCAGGCCGCCGACGCCGGCGGCCTGCTCCCGCACTTCCTCAACGAGTGGCTGCGACCCCAGCTGGTCATCCTGGACGAGGTCGGCCACCATGCCCTGAGCACGCCGGCCAGCCGCGCCTTCTGCCAGCTCCTGACCCATCGCTACACCCGGGGCTCGCTGCTGCTGACCTCCAACCGGGGCCTGGACACTTGGCAGCAGTTCCTGGGCGACGAGGTCCTGGCGGCGGCCGTCCTCGACCGCTTCCTACACCACGCCACCGTGTTCAGCCAGACCGGCGAGAGCTACCGGCTGCGGGACGCCAAGCGGCGCCGGGGGAAGTCGTGATCCCCCTGCGTGACGGCTCCGGTGACGACTCCGGCGAGCCGAACCGGGTCTGCCCCGTCGACGGCCGGCCGCTGCCGTCCAGGCGCGCACGCTTCTGCTCGGGTCGGTGTCGCATGCACGCGCATCGCCTCCGTCACCAGATCGACGTCGCCGCGGGTGTCGACGTCCTGACCGCCGAGCTCCGGCGCCTATCTCAGTTCACCGCCGCGTGCGTGTATGAGTGCCCCTCCTGCCAGGAGCGATACCTCGGCGAGCGCCGCTGTCCCGCGTGCAGCCTGTTCACCCGGAACCTCGGCCGCGGCGGTCTCTGCGCGAGCTGCGACCAGCCGGTCGTGCTCGCCGAACTCCTCCCCGGCCTGCTGCCCGCCTCCACGGCCGTCAGGCGCCGGCCGAGCAGCTCACGCTCCACGGCCGGCGCGGACCGGGCCCGGACGTGACCATGGGGGCCCGCCCGACCAGTGCCGCGGCGCCGGCGCGCCCACGGGGACCGCCTCTACGAATGCTGGGTTCTGACGATCCCTTCTGCGGGATTTCTCGCGATCCTTTCTGCTGGTTTTCCCGTTGACATCCACACCTGGGGAACGTCCTGTCCATTGACAGGTCACAACCTGGTCGTCGGTCAGCGGCAGCACCCGCACGGTGGATTGCAGAGTGAGCGGTCGCGCCTCCGTCAGGTACGTCGACCGCCGGCAGCAGACGACCGGCGCGAGCGGCCGCGGCCACGACCGATGCAGCTGGTTGATGGCGTCGATGCATCCGCTCCTGGCCTGCTGGTCAACCTGGTCCAGGCCGTCGAAGAGCAGTGTCAGGCGGCCCTCCGGGAGCCATCGCTCCGCGAGCGGCGGGTTGACGCGGTGCTGGAGCCAGAGCTCCTCCACCAGCCACCGTTCCATGGGAAGTCGCCTGGCACCCCAGGAGGACAGATCCAGGACGATCGGAAGCGGCTGCGATTCGTCGTCCAGCGCTCGCTCCAGCAGCTCGTGGGCCAGCGCGTGCAGCAGCCCGCTCTTCCCAGCGCCGGCATCACCGAGGATCAGCAATCCATTCCCCGCGTCCTCGTAGACCTCGACGATGTCGCTTCCCGAACGGTGGGCTCCGGTCTCCTCCTCCTCCACGACCAGATCGAGGGCCGGTTCGCCGTTGCCGGCCGTGGCCGCTGGCGGCGCGTACCTCCTCCGCAGCGCCCGCGCAATCACGCCGCGATTCTTCGTGTCGTTGCCGGAGCGACCGGATGGGCCCCGTTGGAGCTCCATGAGCGCCTGATACAGCTTCAGCTCCAGGTCCCCTGGCGATGCTATCGAGACCGTGGTCAGGCCGGCATCCTGCAGCTGGCGGCGGAATCGCTCCTGCCGGGCGTCAGGCGCGACCCCATCACCGATGAGGAAGATGAGCCGCGGCAGGCCCGCAGAGGTAGCCGCTTCGAATTCCAGCTGCGTGTGGGACAGCTCAGGGCGACTGCGCACCGGTGCGCCGAAGCGGAGCCCGATGATGCCGGCGTATACGTCCGCCTCCCGGACCATGAAGGCGCAGAGTTCAGCCGGGTTGGCGTCCGCGGCAGGGAAGTACTTCATGTCCACGGTCGCATGTCGAGCGCGGGTGACAGCGTCCTCCGCAGCCTCCACGTAGGAGGGAGCGGAAGGAAGTCCACGCAGATCCGACGTATGGCTCAAGAACACGCGCCATGGGCCTGGCCCAGCGACTCGTCTGCCGACGATGCGGGACGTCATCAGGAGCTCCGGCGACGTGGTCGGCGAGCTTGCGGCCAGCCTCCCCACATATGCCGCCAATCGCCGGATGGTCTCTTCACGAATTGGTATGCCATGCGCGTTTACGGGGAGCGGAGATCAAACCACCCCACCAATATGTTTCACGGACAGGTACCGCAGTCCGAATCAACAATGTGCCGCCGGGCACGGTCAGGCGCCTGGCAGTCGCGGTTCGGGTACGCAACGGGTCCTGATCAGCGGTCGACAGGAAGGAGGTCGAGGGCCTTCACGCGATACTCCGCGGTCGGCGGGTGTGGGCGCGAGCCGTCTCCAGCCGGGCGTGGCCCATCAGCTCGGCGACCAGAACCAGGTCGGCGCCGGGACGACCGTCCGGGGACCGGACGAGGTGCGTGCCGAAGGTGTGGCGGAGGACGTGCGCCGTCGTCTCGTCCTCCTGGCCAGCCGCGTCCGCGAGGGCGGCCACGATGTCGCCGGCGCCTC
>VBJR01000173.1 GCA_005880175.1 Chloroflexota bacterium | reverse complement strand
ACCGCGTCGCCCTTCAATACGCCCTGGCTACCACCGGGTTACGGACAGAAGTTGTGGAAGGCTGCTTAGGGGCTCCATCACGGCGCTGGTCGGTCCCAACGGCGCTGGTAAGACCACCCTGCTGCACCTCGCCACCGGACTGCTCCGGCCAACCGAGGGCAGTGTCAACCTGCTCGGTTGGTCGCCGCGCCAGCAGCCCGAGCTCGTTCTCGCCCGATTCGGCTTCGTGGCCCAGGACACGCCGCTGTATCGGCGGTACTCGGTCCGCGACACCCTCCACCTGGGCCGGGCGTTGAACCGGCGCTGGGATGACGAAGCCGCGGTGGCGCGCCTGCGCAGGCTCGGGATCCCGATGGACCGCCGCGTCGGCCAGCTCTCGGGCGGCCAGCGTGCGCAGGTGGCGCTGGCCCTCGCGCTGGCCAAGCGGCCCGAGTTGCTGCTGCTGGACGAACCCCTGGCCAGCCTCGACCCGGTCGCCCGCCGCCAATTCCTGCAGGAGCTGATGGACGCCGCCGTCGCGGACGGCCTAACGGTCCTGCTCTCCTCGCACCTGATCGGCGAGCTGGAGCGCACGTGCGACCGCCTCGTGGTTCTTGACCAGGGCCGGGTCCGGATCGCGGGCACCATCGAGGAGATGCTCGCCTCGCACCGCCTGCTGGTCGGCCCACGTGCGGCGGCCGAGCATCTCCCGGGACTGGAGGTCGTGGCCCGGAGCGACAGCGATCGGGAGACGTCCCTGTGGGTCCGCGGCGAGGTCCAGAGCCTGCCTTCCGGCTGGCGCGCGTCCCCGCTGGTGCTGGAGGACCTCGTGATCGCGTACCTATCCCCGTCCGGCGCCGTGGCGGCGCCGGCCCCGCTGCGTGAGGAGGCGCTGACCCGATGATCTGGTCCACCTGGCGGCAGCACCGGCCCGAGGCCCTGGCGGCAGCCGCGGTCCTGGCCGGCATGGCCAGCCTGCTCGCTTTCGCCGCCGCACAGGGCGCGATCTCACGCGATGTGGGCTCGGTGCTGAGCACGTTCGTGGTAATCGCGCTGGGCGTCCTACCGGCGCTGGCCGGCATGTTCCTGGGTGCCCCGCTCCTGGCCCGCGACCTGGAGCAGGGCACGTACCGGCTGGTCTGGACGCAAGGGACGACGCGAGGTCGCTGGCTGGCCGCCAAGCTTGTCTTCGCGCTCGCGGTCGTGGTCCCCGCCGCCGCGCTGCTCGGCGTCCTCACCGCGGCCCTGGTAACCATCCCGCAGGAGACGCTGTCCAACGGCACCACGATGGATGCGGTGCCCATCTGGAACTACTTCGACGTGTCCGGTCCGGCGCTGGCGGGCTACGTCGTATTCGCGTTCGCGCTCGGCGTGGCGGCAGGGGCCGTCGTCGGCCGTACCTATCCGGCCATGGCCCTCACGCTGGTTGTGTACGCCGCCGTGCGCATCTTCGTGGTCGCGCTGGTGCGGCCCAACTACCTACCGCCGTTGCGCCTGCAGCTCGACACGTTCCAGGCGTTCCCCCGGCCCCCAGGGCGACACGACCCGCTGTACCTCTACTCGACGTACCAGACGATGTCAGGTCAAACGCTGAGCGACCAGCAGGTGATGCGCCTCCTGGGCGGCCAGGCGGACCAGCCGACCAGCCTGGCCTCACACGGGATCCTGAGCTGGGTCTCCTACCAGCCGGGCGACCGCTGGTGGGCGTTCCAGTCCATCGAGGCAGCGATCTTCGCCGGCCTGGCCGCCCTGTTCGTCGGCCTGACGGTCTACTGGGTGAGCCGCCGCCTGGCGTAGGGAACGCTACGGCTTCGAGCAGGCCGAGCGCTCCGGCTCGACCGGTCTGGCCAGTTCGCCCTGCGTCGGTCTCGGGCCGGCGGTCATCCAGCCGCCGATCCGCGACAGGCCAACGACGATCCAGCTCAGAATGCCCACGGTCCAACCTCCGGCGACGAGTATCGACCTCCGCCAGCGTGACCCATACAGCGCACCGCGTCGTGGGGTGCGCAAGGCCCGGTCGTAGGCGCGCCTTGGAACTGTGGCGCGCGGCCGTGCGGCGAGAGTCACGACTGACCGCTGCACAGAACCTTCAGTGCCGTCCCGACCCGGCGGGCCCCGCGGTCCCATGTGGCCCTCTGGTCCAGGTGGCCGCGGCGGGCCCGCCGGCCCGGATCTGCTCCTCGGCCGCCCACATTGTTCGAACCGCCTACCGAATGAAGACGTATTCGAAGCCCTGGAACACCAAGAAGCCGGCCACCCCGATCGCGATGGCTCCGGGCCAGGACAGGTGCGTCGACTGCCGCACCGCGAGCGGGTACGCCACCACGAACAGCGCGATGTAGAGGATCAGCGTCGCCCAGGTGAAGACGAACCACCCGCCCCTCTGGGAGATCGATGCCTCCCATGCCTGCTCGTCGATCACGCCCACCGCCCGGAGGGGCGAGGTGACCAGGTCGGCGACCAGGGTCCCGAGCGTACCGAGGCCGGACGCGAACGCGGTCGCGGTCAGGAGCTGGTCGAACCGCGGTGTGCCCTGCATCAGCCGAGCCACCGAGTACATGGCGCCGCTGGCCAGCAGCCACGCGGCCACGATCACCGGCGCGTAGAAGAAGGTCGCGGCGGCGAAGTATTCGGCGTCGGGGATGCGGAGATACGGTTCCGGCATTGGATTGGCCTTCGCCAGAGCGAGTAACAGCGCGACCAGCGAGTAGCCGAGGGCGGCCGCCGCCAGGAGCGGATACGCGAACCATGGGCGGCTGGCAGAGCGGAACGCGCCGAGGATTCGTGCTTCTGGCCTCTGCTCCAGCGGCATGCATCCCTTCATGTCTCCAGCTTGCTGTTCCATTCGTGCCTCCCCGACAGCGTCGTCGTCGGGAGCTTGCGGCACGAGGGCCATCCGTTCCGAACATGGCGGGTACTGTGGGCCAAAGCCAGCGTCGATGGTCGGCGTCCGGGCAATCCCCACCGCCGTCCGGTCTTTCGCGCTGGCGGGCTCCGCAATCACAGCCGCGCCTACCTGGCCACCCGGACCCCTCCCCGAGGCTCGAGCCCCACACGTCAGCCAGCCGCGCCCCGCACGTCCTCCATCTCATCGACAGTGCACGCCAGCCGCGGGTCCCGCACGTCGCCGTACCGCGGCTCGCCGGGCCGGTCGGCCGCGCTCTCGGTCTTCTGCACCAGCGGGAGCTCTCCACAGGTTGTGCGTACAGCGCGGCCGATCGGCTTCGCGACCGCGGCGGGCGGGGGTGGATCGTGCGCGGGCGACCACACCGGCGTCGGGTCAGTTACCGAGGCTCACACCCCGGTAACTCACCTGCGGCGTCAGTCGCCGTGCGGGACCGGGCCCTGCTGCACGTATCCCGTGCGCGCGACCTGGATCTGCTGGATGGGGGCGTCCCGGTTCACTACCCAGCCGCCCTCCGACCCGCTCCCCTTGAGCAGGTACTGCTTGTCGATCGCGACCGCGACGATCGCCTCGGATACGCGCAGGTATCCCTGGTTGCCGTTGGTCGTGAACTCGGGCAGCCGATCGTTCGGGTTGAACCCCGGGATGCTGTATCCCCCCACCTGACGCCTCGCTTGTGCGTCGGTGGGCGCGACAGTACCGGGGTTGGGCGGAACGCCACCGGCGGACATCGCCGCCTGCATCGCGTTCGCGGCCGCGATGGTCGTGCCCCGCCAGAGCCAGACCGTCGTCCCGGCTTGCGCGTTCGTGACGACATTCTCCGTGTCGGGCTGGTGCGCCGGAATCCGTGCGTTCTGTGCCATGCCATCTACCCTCCATGCGTGCTGACGGGGTTCGTCGTGGTCACCACCGTAGTCGTCCCCTCGGCGGCCGACAATGAGACGAACCGCCCAGAGGCTTGGGCGCAACGATCAGCCGGTCATCTCGTGTGGCTGCCGGCGCGGGATC
>VBJR01000172.1 GCA_005880175.1 Chloroflexota bacterium | reverse complement strand
TCGGCGCGGCGCCGCGGGCGGAGACGGTCACGTTCCCGGCCTGGGACCTGCACGTCGAGGGCCGGATCCTCGGCTGCGGCAACGGCTCGGCGCACGTCCGCCGGGACGTGCCGCGCTTCCTGGGCCTGGCCGAGGCGGGCCGGCTCGACCTGGGGGCGATGGTCTCCCGCCGCATCGCCCTGGCCGACCTGGCCACGGCGTTCGACGCCCTGCGCACGGGCGAAGCGATCCGCACGGTGGTCGTGCCATGAGGAGCACCGCTTTTGCCGTACCGCGGCCACGTCTCAACCGCGTCGAGGGGTGCCGCAGGTACGGCAAGGCCCACGTGCCCGGCGCTAGGTCGCCTCGCCCGCGGCGTGGACCAGCTGGTGCCAGCCGAACGCGTGGTCGATCGTCTCGCGCAGGCCCATCGCGGTCTCCGCGAAGTTGATGTTGCGCTTGGCCGCGCGCAGGCCGAACGGCGGCATGCCCGCGAGCCGCCCGGCGATCGCCATGACGGCCGCCTCCAGCTCGGCCGCCGGCACGACGCGGTTCACCATCCCCAGCGCGTACGCGCGGTCGGCCGGCATCCGCTCGCCCAGGAACAGCAGCTCCTTCGCGGCGCGCGGCCCCAGCTGGAACGCGTGCGCGAACCACTCCACGCCCGCTCCGCCCTGCTGGACCGCCGGGTCCGCGAAGAACGCGTCGTCCGCGGCCACGATCAGGTCGCAGACCCACGCCAGCATCAGGCCGCCGCCCACGCACGCGCCCTGCACCATCGCGACCGTCGGCTTGGGCAGGTCGCGCCAGCGCCAGCACAGCTCCATGAACAGCTCGCTCTCCCGGCTCAGGCGGCCCTCGATCGCCGGCTTGCCGACGTGGTCCGGCCACATCGTGAGCCTGGGATAGGACACGTCCACGTCGCGGCCGGGGCTGCCCGTGTCGTGGCCGGCCGAGAACGACGGCCCGGCGCCCCGGAGGACGATGACGCGGACCTCGTCGTCCATCGCCGCGTCGTGGAACGCGCGATCGAGCGCGTACAGCAGCGCCGAGTTCTGCGCGTTCCGGTAGCGGGGCCGGTTCAGCGTGGCCACGGCGATCGGCCCTCGCCGCTCGTAGAGGACGACCGGCTCCTCGCTCATCACCACCTCCTGGCTGCGCGGACAGGACGCCATCCACGACGTGGACGGCATCAAAGCGATATTATTGTAGTATGGTCATCGGGCCCAGCGCGGGCCGCGCGCAAGGCGAGGAACAAGCCGAGGAAGCCGAGGAACAAGGCGAGGAACCGGGCAAGCCGCTGGTCGTGGACACCGACGTCCACGAGTACTTCAAGGGCTTCCGCTCCCTCGCGCCGTACATGCCCGCCGTGCACAGGCAGCCCATCGAGGAGTGGGGCTTCAGCCGGATCGACACCGGCTTCCCCTACACCAGCGGCTCCGTGACCCGGACCTGGCAGACCCGCACCGGGTGGCGGCCCCAGGACGACGGCGAGCTGGGCAGCGACCTCGACGTCATGCGCCGCAACCTGTTCGACGAGCTCGGCATCGACGTCGCCATCCTCAACAACCTCCAGCTGCCGGTCGCGTTCATGCGCGGCTCCCAGCTGGTCGAGCGCTGGCTGGAGCCCGAGCCCCGGCTGCGCGGCTCCCTCATCGTCAGCCTCGACAATCCCCGCCACGCGGTGGGCGAGATCGAGCGGTTGGGGAACCATCCGCAGGTGGTCCAGGTGTGCCTGCCGACCAGCGTGGACATCCAGTTCGGCGAGCCGCGGCTCCGGCCCATCTGGGAGGCGATGGTCCACCACCGCCTGACCCTCGGCATCCACCACGGCTACGGGACGCGGACCATCTTCGGCTACCCGCGCCAGCACATCGAGTGGAAGGCCCTGGCGCCCTCCCACGCGATGATGGCGCAGCTCGCCAGCCTGGTCTTCAACGGCGTATTCGACGCGTTCCCCGACCTGAAAGTCGTCGCGATGGAGGCCGGCTTCTCGTGGCTCCCGTACTTCATGAGCCGGCTCGACCAGCAGTACGTGTCGTTCCGCGACCAGGTGCCGTGGGTCAAGCGGCGGCCGAGCGACCACCTCCGCGCGCACGTCGCCCTCACGACGCAGCCGATGGAGCCGATGACGGCGCGGCAGCTGACGGCGCTGGTCGAGGACTGCGGCGCGGCCGGGATGCTGGTGTTCTCCAGCGACTACCCGCACTATGACGCGGACGTGGTGGACGAGGCGCTCCCGCACGGGATCGCCGGCGACCTGCGGGCCCGGATCATGGGCCGCAACGCGCTCCGCGCGTACCCCAAGCTCGAGGCGCCGCGGGACTGATGAGATGAGCGATTCCGAATTCGACGCGCTGGCGAGCAAGGCCCACTCCGGAGTCGGTTGGCGCGTGCTTCAGCTCAGTCGGATCGGTCACCGGCGCCATCCCGGCCTCCGGACCTCGACGGAATTGGAACCGACCATATGAGGGTCGACGTCTCCGGCGTGGACGAGATCGCGCCCGGCCAGGTCCGCAGGGTCCGCGTCGGCCCGGTCGACGTGGTCCTGGTCCGCAGGGCCGACGGCAGCTTCCGCGCCCTCCGCGACCGGTGCTCGCACCAGGGCGGCGCGCTGTCCGGCGGCCGGCTGGAGCCGATGGTCGAGGGCGACCACCTGGGCGAGTACCGCTTCTCGGAGCGCCGGATGGTCCTGCGCTGCCCGCTCCACCAGTTCGAGTTCGACGTGGACACCGGCCGCTCGCCGGCCGACCCGGAGCGCTACCGCGTCCGCGCCTACCCGGTCACGGTCGAGAACGGCCGTGTGTTCATCGAGCGCTGACGTGTCCGGTCGGAGCCACGCGCCGGTCCTGCCCCGCGAGATGGCGCCCGGGCTCACGTGGCTCGGCACGTGCCTGGAGGTGCTGCCGCGGATCCAGGGCGCGTACCTGAAGAACGCCGGCAGCAGCATCCTGCACGCGCACCAGTCCTTCTACCTGGTGGCGGGCGAGCGCGCCACGGCGATCGTGGACACCGGCCAGCCCCAGCACTGGCCGGCGATCGAGCGCCAGCTGGAGGGGGCGCTCGGCGGCCGCGCGCTCGACTACGTCTTCCCCACGCACCCCGAGTACGTGCACTACGGCCTGCTGCCCTACTGGCTGCGCAAGTATCCGGAGGCGCGAGCGATCGGCGACACGCGCAACTTCCACCTGTTCCACCCCGACCTCGTGGACCGGTTCGACCGCGTCCGCCCCGGGGACTCGATCGACCTCGGCGGCCGCTCGCTGCTCGTCGTGGACGCGATCATCCACGACATCCCGAACTCGCTGTGGGCGTATGACACCGGGAGCCGGACGCTGTTCACGTCGGACGCGTTCGCCTACTCGCACCAGCACGACGCCGGACAGTGCGCGCTGGCGTCCACCGAGCTCCCCGCCAACCTCGACGACGTCGCCATGACGATCAGCTCCGCGCTGCACTGGGCTCGCTACGTGGACGACGTGGACGCGCTGTTCGACCGCATCCGCGCGTTCGCGGCCAGGCACCCGGTGGCCATGATGGCGCCCGCGCACGGGTCCGTCATCCTCGACCCGCACGTGATGATGGACCTCCTGCCGCGGGGGTTCCGGGAGGCGCGCTTCCGTGCCCGGGACTGAGCCGGATTCCACCGGCGGAGGCGGACGTGGCGCCGAGTCGCCGACTGTGCGGTGGAATCCGGCTGACGCCGCACCGGGAACGGAGGCGTTCGACCCCTCCACCTGCTACCTGGTGCGGGCCCGGGCGGACGCGCTGCTCATCGACACCGGCCTGCGCGCGCACGGCGCCGCGATCGCCGACCGGCTCGCGGCGCTGCTGCCGGCCGGGACCCGGCTGTGGCTCACCATGACCCGGGTCGAGCCGGACGCGCTCGGCAACGTCGACGTCCTCGCGGAGCGGTTCCGGTTCGCCGGCATCTCGAGCCAGACGAACGTGATCCCGCTCGACTACATCGGCCCGCTGTCCGGCCGCTACCCGGACGTCGCGATCACGAACGGGCTGCTCCCCGGCGACCACGTGCCGTTCGGCGAGCGCGAGCTGCTCGTCGTGGAGCCGGCCGTGCGGACGCTTCCGACCCTCTGGTACCACGACCCGGTCACGCGGACGCTGTTCACCTCCGACTTCTTCGGCGGCGCGTTCGTCGAGGAGAGCGACGCGTGGACGCCGTCGGGCGTGCCTGACATCGCCGCGACGAGGGCGCACCTGCTCGCCAAGTTCGACTGGCTGGCGATCGCCGACACCTCCTCCGCGGTGGCGCGGCTGCGAGGCGTGCGGGACCGGCTCGAGATCGACGTGATCGCCCCCGGACACGGCCTGTGGACGGTCGGCCGGGAGGCGGTGGAACGCCGGATCGAGGTCACGCTCGCGGCCCTGGAATCGCTCGGCACGCGAGCCGGGTCGCTGCCCGGTGTCGAGGTAACATCGTAATATGCATGCCCTGCTATTGGGCGCTGTTAGTAGATTGAAGTGGGGGGTACCGCACGCATGGCGCTGACTGGCGCGAACCGTGTGCAACGTGTCGAGGTGGTGGCCGCGCCACTGCGGAAGCAGGTCATCGAGCTGCTCCGCGACGCCATCATCCTGGGCGACTACCAGCCCGGCGAGCGACTGGTCGAGCGCGACCTCTGCGAGCGCTTCGAGGTCAGCCGGACGGTCATCCGCGAGGCGCTGCGGCACCTGGAGGCGGAGGGCCTGGTCAAGCTCGTCGCCAACCGAGGCCCGGTCGTCTCGGCGACGACCATCAGGGAAGCGAAGGCGTTGTACGAGGTCCGGGAGGCGCTGGAGTCGCTGGCCGCGCGCTGCTTCGCGGAGCGCGCGAGCAATTCGCAGAAGAGACGGCTCGTGAAGGCGTTCACACAGGTGGAGGCGGCGTACAGGCGCGAGACCATCCCCGACGAGCTGCGCGCCAAGGACGAGTTCTACAAAGTGCTCACTGAAGGCTCTGACAACCCGATCATCGCCTCCACGCTGCGGCCGATCCAGGCCCGCATCCAGATGCTGCGCGGCCTGTCGCTCCAGGCGCCCGGCCGGCAGTCGGCGTCGATCGAGGAGCTGCGCGAGATGATGGCCGCGATCGACCGCGGCGACGCGCCGCGGGCCGGGGAGCTGGCCGCCCTGCACGTCCGCCAGGCGCGCATCGCGTTCGAGCTGATGGCCGACAAGCAGCCGGCGCCGGCCACGCGGTGACAACTCGCGACCAGCTGGTCGGGTTCGTCGGCGCGGGCGCCATGGGCGGCCCGATGGTCCGCCGCCTGGTGGGCTCCGGCCGCCGCGTCGTGGTGCACGACCGCGACGCGCGGCGCCTGCAGGAGCTGGCCGGCGCGGCGGGCGTGGAGGCGGCCGCCGGCCTGGCGGCGCTCCACGCCGCCCCCGCCGTGATCACGATGCTGCCCGACGGCGACGCGGTCGAGTCGGTGGTCGCGCGACTGCTCGACGTGCTCCGGCCCGGCGCCCTGGTCATCGACATGAGCTCGTCTGAGCCGGCGCGGGATCTCGCGATCATGTTCGGCGGCAACCCGGACCTGCTCGACCGCTGCCGGCCGCTGCTCCAGGCGCTGGGCTCGACGATCACGCACGTCGGGCCGGTCGGCGCCGGCCACGCGATGAAGGCGCTCAACAACCTGCTCTCGGCGATCGGCCTCGCGGCGGCCGGGGAGGTCCTCGAGGTGGGCCGGCGCTTCGGCCTGCGGCCGGAGGTGATGCTGGACGTGCTCAACCACTCGACGGGGCGCAACCACGCGACCGAGACCAAGATCGCGCGGTTCGTGCTGAGCGAGCGGTACGACTCGGGCTTCGCGCTCCGCCTCATGGTCAAGGACGTCGCGATCGCGGCGGGCCTGGCCGTCGGGACCGGCGTAGCGACGCCCATCGCCGACGCCTGCGTGGCGGCCTGGCGGGCGGCCGCGGCCGTGCTGCCGCCCGACGCGGACCACACCCGCATGGCGGGGGTGCCCCGGCTGGCCGCCACCCCGAGGGCGCGGTGAAGCACGTGGACGACGGCGCCGAGCCCGAGCCCTCGACCATCGTCGAGGCCCAGGCGTACGTGGACGAGATGGCGCGGAAGCGCGGCTACGTCCTCGACTACCACCGGTTCATGGCCCGCTACGACTTCCACGTCCTGACGGCCGCGAACGACCTGGTGGACGCCGCGTACCTGAAGCAGCGCACGCTGGACCGGCGCACGAAGGAGCTCCTGTTCGTGCTCAGCCTGACCGTGCTGCGCGCGGACAAGGCGCACATCCGCAGCCACATCCGGGTGGCCCTGGAGCTGGGCGTGACGCCGGTGGAGCTCCTCGAGGCCATCGAGATCGCCCTGCCCGAGGCCGGGGTCGTCGTCTTCCAGCACGGGCTGGAGGCGTGGTGCGAGGAGGTCGGCGCCATCCCGCTGGACCCGATGGACGAGGTCAGCGCCGGCACGGCGTAGCGGTGGGACATTCGTGACCCGGGCGGACGGCATCGACGAGCGGCTGCTGTCGGTCCGGGCCCGCGACGGCCTCGTCCTCACGGGCTTCAGCGCCGTCCCCAGGCCGGCGCCGTCGGCCTGCGTCGTCTGGGCGCACGGCTTCGGCGTGAGCTGCGACCTGCCCCAGTGCGTGGCGGTCGGCAGGGCGCTCGCGCGGGGCGGCATCGCGTTCGTCGCCGGCAACCTGCGCGGGCACGCCGGAGGGGTCACCGGCCTGCGCGAGCGCGGCGGGCGGACCGAGCTCGTCCGGATCGGCAGCTGGTGGGAGGTCTTCGAGGAGTCCGCCATGGACGTCGCGGCCTGGGTGGACGCGGGGCGGGCGCTGGCCGCCCCCCGGCTCCTGCTGGTCGGCCACAGCTTCGGCGCCGTGCGCTCGGTGTTCTCCGTCTCGGAGACCGGCGGCGACGGCGTGGACGCGCTGGTGCTGGGGTCGCCCAGCTTCGGCCTCCGGCGCCTCCGCGACGACACCGCGCGGCTCGCGCGCGAGCTCGTGGACGCCGGCCGGGGCGAGGAGCTGCTGCCGCCCGGGAGCTGGCCGACCGGGTTCGGGACCGATACGGTGAGCGCCCAGACGTACGCGAGCTGGGCCCGCGTGGCTCCCGGCCTGTACGCCGCGGAGCGGACGCGGTTCGCCGACGTCCGCTGCCCGCTGTTCGTCTGGTACGGGGCGGCGGGCGACGTCGGCGGGCCGGACGAGATCGAGCTGATCCGCGGCCTCGCCACCGGGACGCCGCGCTTCGACTCGCGCCTGCTCCCGGGCGTGAGCCACGGCTATGCCGAGGACCCGGAGGCCGTCGCGTCCCTGGTCGCCGCGTGGGCGGACGCCATTGCAACGTAGGAGGCGAACATGGCAGTAGGCAACCGCGAGTCGAAGGCGTGGGCTCGCGAGCACGTGAAGGGCCTCTGGACGACGCCGATGATCCCGATGCTGGCGGACGGCTCGATCGAGGACGACGTGGTGCCTGACGCTGCGCGAGCGGATGGACGCGTTCAAGGTCTTCGTGGACGCCGTCGGCAAGCGCGTCCCGTGCTACGTCCACGCGCTCGACTACAGCGTCCCCGAGACGATCGCCCTGGTGAACCACTGCCGCGAGATCGGCGCCGACGCCGTGATGCTGTGGGTGCCGATGGAGTTCGGCAAGAGCGAGGAGCTGGCCTGCGCCTGGTACGAGCACGTCGCCAGCCAGGTCGAGATGCCGATCTTCGCGTACAACACGTACCACTCCGGCCTGAACCTGAGCATCGACGCCATCCGCCGGCTGGCCGAGGTCGAGAACATCGTCGCGCTGAAGGACGCGGTCAACGACTTCGGGCACACGGTCGAGGCGCTCCAGGCGGTCGGCGACCGGATCGTCGTCAGCAACCCGCTCGAGGAGTACCTGCCGGCGATGCTGACGTACACCAGCCAGCAGGTGATGCTGGGGACGACGTCGGTGTTCCTGATGCAGAGCCCGCACCGCCAGCCGATCAACGAGTACGTGGCGCTGATCGGGCAGGGCCGGCTGGCCGAGGCGTGGAACCTGTACTACGAGCTGAAGCCGCTGCGCGACATCTGGACCGGCATCTACTCCGTGCTCTGGGAGAAGGAGGCGGCCCAGCACCCGATCGCGACGATCAAGTACTGGATGGAGCTGATGGGCCTCCGGGGAGGGCCCGTGCGGCCTCCCCTGGCGCAGCTGTCCGAGACGGCGAAGGCCGCGTTCCGGGAGCGGCTGGAGGCCACCGGCTGGCTCGAGAAGCTGCGCGCGCCGTCGCTGGTGTAGCGGCGATGGCGACCGAACCATTGATCCTGACCGAGGCGGACGGCCCGGTCCTCTACCTGACCCTGAACCGCCCGCGGCGCGCCAACGCGTTCGACGCGGAGATGCTGCGCCAGTTCGACGCCGCGCTGGACCGGGTGCGCGACGACGTCTCCATCCACGTCGCGGTCATCCGGGGGGCCGGCCGCGGGTTCAGCGCCGGCTACGACATGGCGCGTCCCGACGACGCGGAGCGGCAGGGCCGGCGCGACCCGCTCGTGGAGTTCCGGGAGGACCGCCTCCTGGTCGAGCGCTGGCTGCGCGTCTGGGACCTGCCGAAGCCGGTGATCGCCCAGGTCCACGGCTACTGCATGGGCGGCGCGACGCAGCTCGCGTTCCTGTGCGACCTGACGTACGTCGCCGAGGACACGCGCATCCAGTACGCGGCGATGCGGGCCGGCGGCGGGCTGATCCCGCCGACGTGGGCGCTGGCGCTCGGGCCCAAGAGGGCCAAGGAGTTCGGGCTCGCGACCGGCATCACGATCGACGGGCGCACGGCGGCGGACTGGGGCTGGGCCAACCACGCCCTCCCGGCTGGCGAGCTCGAGGCCGCCGTGGCGGAGATGGCGATCCGGATCGCGCTCGAGCCGCCCGGCAACGTCGAGCTGGAGAAGGCGGCGATCAACCGGGCGTTCGAGGCGGCGGGCTTCCGGACGATCCTGCTGGCCGGCGCGCTGAGCAACGCCGTCGGCCACGGCAGCGCCGACAGCGCCGCGATCCACCACGAGGTCCAGCAGGTCGGCGCGAAGGAGTACGCGCGGCTGAAGGAGGAGCGGGTGCGGGAGTTCCTGCGCCGCCGGGCGGAGGCCGCGGGCGGCGCATGATCGACCGGCTGCTGGCGCCGCCGGCGGTGACGATCGTCGGGGCCTCGCCCAACGGCCACGTCACGCACCACCTGCTGCGCAACCTCGGGACGCCGTCGTGCCGCTTCCCGGGCCCCGTGGGCCCGAGCGCTGCCTGGACGCCCTGCGGTCGCTGGGCGGCCGGCCGCACGGCGTCGTGCTGTTCCCCGACGCCAGCCGGGACGCGGGCGGGTACGAGCACCAGGTCGCCGCCTGGGGCCGCGAGCACGGGGTGGCGGTGCTGGGCCCGCAGTCGAACGGGCTCGTCTCCCTCGCCGGCCGGCTGCACGGGCTGCTGATCCCGGTGGTGGAGGACCTGCGCGCCGGCGGCGTCGCCCTGCTCGCCCAGAGCGGGGGCGTGCTCGGGGGCCTCGTCAAGTACCTCGCCCAGCGGCGGGTCGGGCTCCACTCGGCCCTGGAGTACGGGACCGGTTGCATGCTGACGATGGAGGGTCTCGCGGGGTGGCTGCTGGCCCTGCCCGAGGTGCGGACGCTCGGGATCTACGCCGACGGGGTCGAGCGGCTGGACCGGCTGGCGGACGTGGTGTCGGGCGCTCGAGCCGCCGGCAGGGCGGTGGTGCTCATGGCCGGCGGGCTGTCCGAGTCGGGACACCGCGCCGCGGCGTCGCACAGCGGGGCGGCGGCGACGCCGGGGCGGGTGCTGGAGGGGCTCTGCGAGCAGCACGGGGCCGTGCTGGCGCGCTCGCTCGACGAGCTCGCGTGGTCGCTGGAGGTGCTGGCCGAACGCGTTCCGTGGGCGCCGGCGGGGGCATCGGAGGTGGCCGTGTTCAGCGACTCCGGCGGCGCGGGCATCACGCTGGCCGACGCGCTGGAGCTGCACGGGGTCCCGGTGCCGGAGGGCCAGGGCGCGAACCCCTTCGACTTCGGCAGCGCGAGCATGGGCGAGTCCGCCTCCCAGGCCGATGCGATCCGGGCGGTCGCCGGCGACGGGCGGTACGGCGTCTTCGCGTTCGCCTCTCCGATCGGGCTGCCCCGGCGCGAGCAGTCCGTCCACCAGCGCCAGCTCGACGACTTCGTCGCCGCCGTCCGCGCGACCGGGCGGCTGCCCTTCGTCGCGAGCCTGTTCCCGTTCGACCGGCTGGGGGCGGCGGAGGCCGGGGCGCCGCCGCACGGGCTGGGGTCGACGGAGTCGGCGGTCAAGATCCGCGCCCTGCGGACCTGGGCCGGCGGGGGGACGCCGGCCGCCTCCTGGCCCGCCGCCGCCGAGGTGCCGGCTCCCGCCGCGCGGCCCGGTGAGGTGCTGAGCGGCGAGCGGGCGGTCTCGCTGCTGTGCGGGCTGCCGCTGGGCTGGCCCCGGCAGGCGGCGATCGCCTCGGCCGCCGACCTCGACCGGCTGGACGGCTTCTCGTATCCGGTGGTGGCCAGGACCGAGGCCGGGCTCGCCCACCGCGCCCGCGAGGGCGGCGTGCTGGTGGGGATCGCGGGGCCGCGCGACCTGCGCAACGCCGTCGTGTACCTGCTGGAGCGGTTCGGCGGCCCGGTCTCGGTCGCCGAGCAGGTCGCGCACGACGAGGAGTGGTTCGTGGGCGCCGCCCGCCGCGATGGGCTTACGCTCGTGATGCTGGGCCGGGGCGGCGGCCAGGCCGAGTCGGCGTCCGTGCGCGTCGCGCCGCTGAGCGACCGGCAGCGGCACCGGCTCGTCGCGGACACGGTGGGCGACGAAGCCTTCGTCGGGCTCCTGGAGGCGCTCGAGCGGTGGCTGGTGGGCGCCCCCTGGGCCGGCGCGGTGGACCTGAACCCTGTCGTGCGCGCCGGCGACCGGCTGCTGGCGCTCGACGCCAAGGTGCACGTCCGCTGACCGTGCGCGTCGTCGATTCGCACCTGCACGTGTGGAACGCCGAGGGCCCGGAGACGCCGTGGCGCGCCGGCTGGGCGCGGTTCGCGCACGGCGCCAGCTTCACGGTGGAGGCGGCGCTCGACGCGATGGACGGCGCGGGCGTCTCGGCGGCCGTGCTGATCCCGGCCGCGTGGGACGTGCGCGGCAACGAGCTGGTGCTGGACGCCGCCCGGCGGCGCCCGGACCGGTTCGCGGCGTTCCCGGTGCTGGACGTCCGCCGGCCGCTTGCGGCGGCGGCGCTGACCGGGTTCCGCGGCATCCGCCTGATGTTCCCGCCGGGCATGCGCACGTCCTGGCTGGACGGCGCGGACTGGCTGTGGGCCGCGGCGGAGGAGGCCGGGCTGCCGGTCATGGCGTGGCTGCCCGGCCAGCTCTCCCGCCTGCCGCCGATCCTGCGGCGGCACCCCAGCCTGCGCGTGGCCGTGGACCACCTGAACCTGGGGATGGGGTGGCCGCCGGAGGACGCGAGCGCCGAGGTCGAAGCCCTCTGCCGCCTGGCGGACCTCCCGGGGCTCGCCGTGAAGGCGTCGGCGCTGCCCTCGGCCGGCGGCCGGCCGCTGCTTCGCCGCGTGGTCGAGGCATTCGGCGCGGGCCGCGTGTTCTGGGGCAGCGACCTGATGCGGCTCCCCTGCTCCTACCGCGACGCGGTCGCGCTCGTCGCCGAGGACCCGGACCTGGATCGGCACGAGCGCGAGCTGGTCGCCGGCGACGCGCTGCGGCGCTGGTTGGCATGGGACGGGTGACGGCCGTGGTGGTCGGCGCGGCCGGCGGGATCGGCTCGGCGTGCTGCCGGCGGCTCGCCGCCGCGCCCGGCGTCTCGGACGTGCTCGGGGTGGACCGGGCCGGCGCGAGCCGGACGGTCGACCTGGCCAGCGCGGCGGAGCGCGGCCGCCTGGTGGAGGAGCTGCTGGGGTGGCCGGAGCGCATCGGCGCGTTCGTGTACGCGGCGGGGGTGGCCCGCGTGGTCGGGACCGGCCCGGCGGCGTGGCCCGACTGGCAGGAGCTGATCGAGGTGGACTTCACGGCCGCCGCCCACCTGCTCTGCGGGCTGCACGAGCGCTTCCTGCGCGACGGGACGGCCACGGTCGTCGTGGACAGCACGGCGGCGGACGTCGGCTCCGCGACGGCACCGCCGTACGCCGCGGCCAAGGCCGCCTGCCGGCTCCTGACCAGGTCGCTGGCGACGCGCACCGCCGGGACCGGCGCCCGCTACAACAGCGTCGCGCCCGGCCCGATCGAGACCGAGCTGGGCCGCAGCCTGGCCGAGCAGCTGGGCACGACGCAGCAGGTGTTCGCGGACCGGACGGTCGCCGGCCGTCTCGGCTCGCCCGACGAGGTGGCCGCGGCGGTGGCGTTCCTGTGCGGCCCGGACGCGTCGTACGTCAACGGCACGGTCCTGGTGGTGGACGGCGGCTACCTGGCGGGCTAAGGCCCTCAGGTTCCGGTCAGGCGCTCGACCACGGGCGCCAGCAGCTCCGGGTCCTGCCCGCCGGCCAGGGTCCAGTAGCTGATCCCCCACCGCTCGCGGCGCTCGCGCAGCTCGCCGGCGATCCCGTCCACCGTGCCGGCCAGGTAGTGCGGCGACGCCAGGACGTCCTCGGCGCTCAGCCCGTTGGACCGCCCCAGCTCGGCGGCGGCGCTCTCCCGGTCCTCGGTGATCGCGACCTTCAGGATCAGCGCGTGCAGCTCGATCTCCGGGAACCGCTCGCCGGCGGCCTCGCGGATCCAGCCGATGCGCTCGCTGACGCCCGCGTCGAGGCGCCGGTCGCCTCGCCTCTCCTCGACCCACGACGCCGCCACTCCGTGCTCCAGGTTGCGGTGCACGCTCACGACGTCCGCCTCGCGGGCCGCGAGCCGCAGCACCCGCCTCCCGCCGCCGCCGACCACGAGCGGCACCCGGCGCTGCGCCGGGCGCGGCCAGGGCGTGCCGCCGTCCACGCGGTAGTGGGCGCCATCGAACCGCACCGGTTCGCCGGCGAGGGCGAGCCGGAGGATGCGCAGGGCCTCGCCCAGCCGTTCGATCCGGATGCCCGGCGACCGCTTCTCGATGCCCGTCGCGGCGTAGTCCGGGTCGTCCCAGCCGGCGCCGACGCCCAGCTCCAGCGAGCCGTTCGTGAGCACGTCGGTCGTGATCGCCTCGCGGGCCAGGATGGACGGGTTCCAGAAGTCGTTGTTGAGGACCATGGTGCCGACGCGCAGCGACGGCGCGGCGTCGTACGCGGCGACGAGCGACGACCAGACGCCGCCCGAGTTGTGGAAGTGGTCGGTCACCGTGACCACCGAGAACCCCGA
>VBJR01000171.1:3695-8298 GCA_005880175.1 Chloroflexota bacterium | reverse complement strand
GTCAATCGCCTGGCTCTATCTGTGCCACGCCATCTTCACCCAACGCCAGGTGGACTATCGGTACTGGAAGAAGGTCGAGGGGCGGCGTCGGCTCCAGCGTGAGGACGGTGAACCGAAGACGTGGGATCTTCGGCAATGCCTGCGCAAGCTGTACTCGGACGAGAACGACCCGGTCAGGCGCAACGTCGAGTTCTTCATCGCCTTTCGGAACATGATCGAGCATCGACACGCTCGAATGGTCGAACCGGTGGTGGCCGGCCGGGCGCAGAGTTTGATCTTGAACTTCGAAGCCAAGCTGACGGCCGAGTTCGGAGCTGTCGAAGGATTGGGGTCATCGTTGCGGCTGCCGATCTTCCTCTCAACGCTGACCGGTGACGCTCAGGAAGCGGTGAAGAAGGCATACAAGCTGCTGCCGGTACGGCTGACCAACTTCATTGCCAGCTACGACTCCGCATTACCCGAGGAGATCCGTAATCATCCTCACTATGAGTTCCGGCTCTACCTACTGCCGCAAACGGGACCGAAGTCGCAGGCGGATGCAGCACTTGGTGACCTCTACCGCGCCACGGAGGTGGCCAACGCAGTGCAGGAGCAGATTCCCTGGGTGTTCAACGTCTCGTCTCACCATGCGGCGGCGTGGCAACATCACCGCATACGACCGGCCGAAGATGCCGGCGATCCTACCAAGGTTGATCGACGCTACTGTGAGTACGTCAGGGCACTCAAGACGTGGCTCTATAAGGCAGCCTGGATCGAGCTACTGGCTGTTGAATTACAATCCGTTGAGCGATTCAAGGAGGTGACTGGCCGACCACCGGTCGCCAAGCCGAGAGCGGACAGCACACCTTCAGGCTCGTGATGCTGTCACGGCGAATCGAATTCATAGGCCAGCGCCCGGCGCGTCCTGAGTCGCCGTAATAGGGTCATACCGGACCTGCTGAGCATAGAGGGCATCCAGCGGTCCGAGCGCCTCCACTCGCAACCAATCACGATGCTGTATCCATATCGGTTCTAGACTCTCGCGCAAGGACGTCGGCAGATCACGGGCGGCAGCCATGACCACATCCGGCGGTATGTCGCCGAGCGCACGCACAGCCCAAAGGCGCGCTGGACCTACCTCACAACTGGCCTCGATCAGCAGGTCAATCTGACGGTGCCTAGCCAGGACTTGGGCTGCTACGGCAGCCGCTCGCTCGTCTTCACTGTGCAGCATTCGATACAGTGTTGTTAAGACGTCATCGGGTAGAGCCCGCAGCGCGGCTGCCGCGTGGACTGCCACCACATCGGTGCTATCGGTAGTGAACCTCACCAAGCGGCTCGGGTCCGCCTGCGTACCTGTTCCCAGGCCCCAGACCGCCGCCGCCCGCACCTCATCAGGCCGGCCGTCCCGGCTCTCAGCTGCTTCGACCAACGCATCCGCGGCTGTGATCGTCGGAATCTCCGACAGCGCCAGCACGGACTCCATCTGGACCGTTTCATCGCCAGAGACCGCTGCGGGGAACGAGACGATCTCCTCTACCCATGCCCCTGGGTCGATTCGAGCCAGGCTGACCAGCGCTTCGAGGCGAATACGCCAGTCGTCATCACCGTAAGCGATGGCCATGAGACGCTCTCGCAGTTCCCGTACTTGCAGAGCGCCGGCCGCCTTGATGGCAGCATATCGGTCGCTGCCATCGGCTGAGTCCAGGTCACGAGCGAGGTCCCATGAGGTTTGGCAGCGGACGATTGTCGATGGGGGCATGACTCCGGCAACGATGGAGTCGCCAGCTCGGAATGCCTCACCGCGCGCCAAGTAGGCGTGGACTTGCGGCCAATTGCGGGACTGCCAGTACTTCTTGACTCCGCCAACCAGAGGCAGGTAGAAGATCTCCTTGTTGCGGACTTCAACGAACTCGCCGTCACGGGTGGGAACCCAAGTCGGCCAAGAAATGTCCAACTCTGATCCTTCTGATGCTGCCTTACGTATGCCCTTCTTGGCGTAGTCGATGGCCGCTTGAAGGCTGGCGTGAGTGAAGTATGCCGGAATGCCGACGACCGGCGTTGCTGCTCCCACATCGACGCGAACGAAGGCGAAGATGTCATCAGGCCGCATGCCGCCAGCATGCCACTCGCGATTCTCGGAAGTTGAATCAGACAGCCTGACTTCAAGCTTACTCTTGCCCCGCGATTCAATTCGTGTACCACACCGTACGCAAACCAGATCGGGAATACGCAGCCGCTTGACCTTGGTCTGCCAGACCTTGTTGGCCATCGAGTATCTCTCCAGCTCGATCGGCTGATGGCCGAATCGTTCCCGCAGGTCCCGTGCGACCGCCGCAGCTCCGACCGCTCCCATGGAAAGGAAGCGGGCGAAATCGACGTCGTCCTTGAGGCCCATCAGCTCTCTCGGAACAGATCCCCGGGATGGACGCTGAGGGCCCGGGCCAAGGCGTGGACGTTGTCGAGGCCGACGTTGCGCTGCCCCCGCTCCAAGCTGGAGATGTAGGTCCGGTGCAGGCCGGACCGCTCGGCCAGCTCCTCCTGAGACATCTGTCGTGCCATGCGCAACTCCCGCACCCGCCGACCGAACGCGGTGCGGGCCGGCGTCCCGCTGCTTCCCACGCGCTCGGCCATCCTGGAGGCGCAAGATAGGGGCCACGCCATGCACGAGGCCACAGACTATGAGTAACATTGCTCCCGCGATGCCCCAGGACTACTTCGTCAAGCGCAGCGATCCCGTCTACATGGCCCATGCCTACCTCACCAAGGTCCCCGTCGCCGCCATCGAGCCGTTCATCGAGGCCAATACCAGCCCTGGCGACATCGTGGTGGACCCGTTCGCCGGTTCCGGCATGACCGGCGTGGCCGCGGCCGCCCTCGGGCGTCGAGCGCGCCTGTTCGATATCAGCGTTCTGGGCCGTCATATAGGCCGCAACTACGTCAACCTGGTCCATCCGGCTGCCCTCCAGCAAGCCGCCGACCATGCCTTGGCGGGAGTGCAGCGTCGTCTCGGCGCCGTCTACGCCATCAAATGCCACCGTTGCAGCAGCAGAGCGACTCTCGCCAAAACGGTCTGGAGCTTCCTAATCGAGTGCCCAGGTTGCCGCAAGTCAGTCAACTTCTACCGATCACTCAGAGATGCGGAATGGCATAAGGGCCGGATGAAGTGCCCCAGTTGTGCCACGCTGGTGACCAGCAAGGCGCGCCGCGTCGGTGAGGAAGCCTCCCTCGACTATATCGATTGTCAGTGCAGTTCAACTCAGCTAGAGCAGGAGCCGTCGGCTATATCCGCAGTGCTAGATGGCCATGGCTTGACCTGGCCAGACGTCGAGATCACGCCCGACCGCCAGATGTATCAAGCATCGGCCCTTGGAAAGCACGGCCTCACTACGATAGCCTCCTTCTACTCACCTCGTAACCTCGCGTTCCTCGCCGCCTTGCGTGACGAGATAAGCAAGGTGGATGACCAACGACTGCGCGACAAGCTCCTGTTCGCTTTCACTGCCGTTCTCACTCGCGCATCTAAGCGCTACCAGTGGTCGGTCAAGCGACCATTGAACGCCGCTAACGCCAACTACTACGTCGCCCCGATCTTCTATGAATGGAACGTGGGTGACCTGTTCGCCCGCAAGATCGAGGCGGCCATTCGAGCTGACCAATGGCTGCGGGCACGGCAAGGAACATGGTCGGATGGGTTGTTCGCCGACGACCAACCCGACGTTCAGTACGAAATCGCGAGTGCCGACAAGATTCCGCTGGACGACGGGTCGGTGGATTACGTCTTCACCGATCCTCCCTTCGGTTCCAACCTCTTCTATGCCGACATGGCTCTCTTCCAGGAGGCCTGGCTGGATCAGTTCACGGACGTTTCTTTGGAGGCAGTGATCGACCGAGGCAACGGCAAGAAGCGCACGGCCAGTCGCTATGAGCTACTCCTCACGGCCGCTCTCAAGGAGTGCCACCGAATCCTGAAGCCTGGTGGACGTATCACGATGGTGTTCGGTAACTCAACCGGCGCGATCTGGGGTCTCGTGCAGCGAGCAGTGCAGCAGGCCGCTTTGGTCATCGAACCTGAATCGGTCGTGATTCTCAACAAGGGACAGCGGTCAGTGAAGGGTCTGGCGTCAGGCTTCGAACACGTCGCGACGATGGACTTGATTCTGTCGATGCGGGAGAAGAATGCTGACGAGAAGGGAGAACTTCACCGTCCAGGTGACGAGGAGGTCAAAGTCACCACGAGCCGGCTTCTCGGTTCCGCACGAGCCGACAATCCCAGTCACCTCTACCTTGAACTTTTGCGGGATGGTATCCGCCAAGGCTGGGATCTCTCAGGAATCGATCTCCGCAGCGTAACAACGACTGTGCAGAAGAGCGGTTGGACTGTTGATCCAGGATCAGGAAGGCTAGTTCCCGACGCGAGAGCTCTGTTGGCGTAGATGTCTAGCGCGGAGACAGTCTTCGGTCCGTGTAGTCGCGGGTGGCCTCTGGCGTCCGTTGAAGTCCGTCAACCTGAGCAGTGGACCGTGTCGAGATAGACGATTGAACTCGACAACGGCCGACCTCCTACTTTCCCGCACTGCGCGGCCACGGGCCTGGCCGACCACGCTGGATGCGCTCGATGGCA
>VBJR01000171.1:0-3628 GCA_005880175.1 Chloroflexota bacterium | reverse complement strand
TCTCCCCCGGGTAACCGAGCGCGGCGTATGCCGACGCGGAGAGGGTCAACCAACTGGGCTGGTCGCCGCCATCGTCCTGGTTGTAGGTGACCGCCGCCTCGGTCTCTTTGCGTAGCGCATACGGACAATAAGGTCGTACGACACTGGGCGGAACCACAATGGGTATCGTGCACAATTACTGTCGAACGCTCCAGAACGCGACGTGCTTCTGCTCAGGTTGGCTCTCGAACAACGCCGGCCGAATTCATCGAGGATAGTCTCATACGAGTTGATCGAAGCGTTGGCGAAGTAGGTCGAAGGCGACCGAGTATGGATTCTGCTTGCGAGCGTTCACCAACTCCTCCAGATCAGCATCATCTAGGACTATGATGAAGCCGCGATTATCAAGGGCAGTGTCGCGACAGCGGCTAATGAGCAGATCCTTGTCGCCGTATCCCCGATAGACAAGTAGACCGACCCGCCCGCGTAGTGGCGAGAACCGACCCGACAATTGGTCCGTTTCGGGATTGGACAGTTCTCGTCCGTAGTTTTTGCACTCAACGAAGACATTAGGCGCTGGTGCCATCTGGATGCGGTTGACCCAATCGAAGAAGCCGCAATTGGCAGTATTGGTGTAGGTAATGTCGATTCGCTTCCGTCCGTCGTGGATCGGGAACTCTCGATGTGGTTGATCCAATGCCGGGTAAAAGAGGGCCGTCAGGAGAGCCTCAACAGCGCGATGGTAGTCGGTAGCATGCGCCGGTCCGGTAGGAATGGCTTGCACAGCAGTGAGTAGAGGATCCCAATCGGGCCGGTCCGACCATGTCAGGTCAGCGATCTCCTCGTGGCCGGGTGGCTGCTGCCGCGCGCTCTTCTGCTGACGATATTGGTCGAGCAGTGCAGGATGCTTAAGAGTGGTGNATTCTTGAGGACTTCGACCAACGGTGAGCGAACCGCTACCAGTTCATCATCTTGAAGCTGCGGCAGCACGTAGTGATCGTAATATTCGCCTGGATCGAATGTTTGGTTGCGCCGCACTATGGACTTTGGCACCAGCAGTAGCGGCCCGTAATCGGTGACGGGCAGCGTAACGTAGCGCTGAGTCCATTGACGCCGCAACCGGTCCCACACCTGACCGGAGGCGACATTCTCGGTCATGGGAATGCCATAGTAGGTCGCGGCGTCCTGGGTGAATTTAACTAGCTGGCTGCGGATGATGTTGGTGGTGATATCGGAGATGAGGTCGAAGCCGATACCTTCGACAAAAAGCGCTGTGTCTTCAAGGTCTTCGATTAGGCCTGTCTCGATTGCTCGGCTCTTGGACAGAGAGTTCCACGCACTGTGCGCCAGATCCGATCCCCTACCGTGACCGCGCGACCTTGCACGCGACAGTCCGAGATGAGTCTCGTTCGGCTCGTTCAGTGAGGCGAGCAGTATCCGGGCACGATCATGGCGTCCAGTGCGAATCGCCTGCATGACGGTGTCGAAGAAGTTCTGGAGTAGACTGACGCACTCGCCCGCCCACTGCGATTCCAAAGACCGAAGGGAGCGTGGATCGATGTAGACGTGCGTATCGCCCTGGATATCGACGTCGATGAACTCCAGAGTTGGCTGGGTGCGGCTGAGTTTGTAGTAGTCGGAGACTCGCATGTTCCTTGGGTGGCCCCGGACGACTTGCCCACGAGGCACCGTGCGCAGCCAGAGCTTGACATGCTGTTGTAGCACACGGAACGTACGTTTGCAACCTGGCATGACCAGGCGAGATCAGGACCGGAATGTTGCGGGTGGGTCGTGGACGAAGTTCGTGCGACCCACCCTGAACTGATGATCTCCTCGCGCGCCCTCATCCTCCGGGTTGAGGGTGTCGAGGAGACGATCGGTGTCACCACCGTAGCGGATGGCCAGCTCGACCGGCGTGACCCACCACCATCGCTGATCTTGCTCGACGTTGGCCGGTCCGGACCGCCCCGTCAGCCACAAGGCCGGCAGGAAGCCGCCGCCGGCGATCCAGCCATCGAGTCCCTCCACGAGTTCGACCAGGCGATGCGAGTCGGTAGGTGCGAGATCCTCGAACCGGCCGCGGGCGAGGAGGCGGCGGATCTCGACCAGCGCGGCGTTGGGGTCCATCAACGTGTCCTCCCCGCCGTTCACGATCGGTTCTCGTCTGACCCCGATCCGCGAAGTCTGGCGTGTCCGTCGTCAGTTGTCCGTGCTCCCGAGCTCGTCGCGAGGCCGGCAGGGCCGCAGCAGACGGCAGAGGTGGCCGGCATCAGTCGGGTAAGGGGACGACGTCGCCGTCGTCCCCTCCCCTCAGAACCGGACGGGCCAGTTTCCCGGCATCCGGCTCAAGCCTCCACTGCCGCCCTGTTCCCAGGGCGGGGCATTGATTCGGGTGAATTGCGGGCGTCAAAGTGGACGAGTTCTGTTCGTCCCCCTTGTGGAGACTGTCGGGCGTGACGAGCGTCCTTCCGTTTTCGCTCCCGGCGAGCCTGGAAGTAAGCCTGCCACTCGGGGTCGAAGGGGTGAGCAGCACCCTTGATGAGGGTGTGCCGCCGAATGGGAAGCGATGCGGCATAGAAGAGCCGCATCTCCTTCGGCTTTCCTTCCCGGCCAGCGACCTGGCCGGTGAAGACCCACGATCGGTCAGCTGTGGTGCGGAAGTATTTTCTTGCCACCCAGCGCCGGCCCTTGTGGGGATGCTTTCGTACAGCCCACCTCCAGAGGGCCTCCCAGACTTGGTAGTCTACGTAGCAGAAGGTCGTGCCACTGGCTGCATGCCGGTGATAGTTGGCCCAGCCCCGGATGAGGGGGTTCAGCTTGATTACCAGCGCACCAGCCGTGCCAGCGTGCTCTTTGATGACTCTCCGGACTTCTTGCAGGAAGGCGTGCAGCGCCTTCTTGGATGGCTTGGAGATATACTTGCCGTTGTACTTCCGCACCGTCTGACCCAGAAAGTCGAAACCATCCTCAATGTGTGTGACCACGGTCTTGGTTGGAGAGAGTTCGAGGCCTCGTTTCTCCAGGAAACGTTCCAAGAGGGGTATGACATCCTCTTCAAGGACCTCCTTCGAGTCGGCGGTCACGATGAAGTCGTCGGCATAGCGCACGAAGTGCACTTGGTGGGCAGCTCTTCCCTTGGGTCGCATCGGGAATCGTTCCCGGAGCACCCGCTGAAGGCCGTCCAAGGCCATGTTGGCCAGGACCGGCGAGATGATGCCTCCTTGAGGGGTTCCCTCCTCCGTCGGATAGAGGATGGAACTGTCCAGAAACCCTGCCTTCAGCCACTTGCGGAGAATGGCCCGGTCCATCGGCACGTGGTCCAAGAGCCAGTCGTGGCTGATCCGGTCGAAGCACGCCTTGATGTCGCCTTCCAGAATCCACTGAGCCGAGCACTTGTGGACGAGAATGGTGTAACACCTCATCAACGCGTCAGCGGTGGACCTTTCCGGACGAAAACCGTAGGAGTTCTCGTCCCCAGTGGTCTCCGCGACGGGGAGGAGCGCCTGCTGGTACAGGGCCTGCATGGCGCGGTCCCGCATCGTGGGAATACCCAGAGGTCGCATCTTCGTTGTGCCTCGTTTCGGGATGTACACTCGCCGCAGCGGTTTGGGCCGATACCCGCGTTGCCGCAGTTGGTGCACGGCCTTGA
>VBJR01000170.1:1773-7488 GCA_005880175.1 Chloroflexota bacterium | reverse complement strand
GTCCCGCTCGTGCGCGCGGACGACCACTGGCCCGGCCTCCTGCTGGGCGCCGTCTTCTCGGCCACGCCGGTCGGGTTCGGGATCGGCACGGTGGCCGGCGGCCGCCTGGCCGACCGGCACCCGCCTCGCATCCTGTGCTGGGCCAGCCTGGGCCTGCTGGCCGCCGGCTTCGCGCTGGCGTTCGCGGCGCCGAGCGGGCTGACGTTCGTCGTGGGCTACGCGGGCGTCGGGCTCGGCGTCGGCGGCGGGATCGCGCTGACCGGCGCGGTGGCCGCGCTGGCGCAGGTCCTGCCGGGGCGGCCCGGGCTGGCGGGCGGCCTGCCCTCCGCCGTGTACGCGTCGTCGGCGGTGTTCCAGGCGCCGCTGGTCGCGGCGCTGGCGCCGTCGGTGGGCTGGCGCGACGCGCTGGCGGCGGTCGGGATCGGCGTGGCGGTCGTCGCGGCCGTGCTGCTGACGCTGATGCCCGCGCTGCCGGCCCGGCGGGCCGGGCCCGAGGGCGGCCTGCTGCTGACCCGGCCGGTCGGGACGGGGGCGGCGCTCGCGTTCTGCGGCGCGACGCTGGGCGCCTACGCGGCGGTGAACCTGCCCGGCGAGGCCGGGCTCGCGCTGGCCGGCGCCGTCGCCGCCGCGATCGCGCTGGGCAACGCCACCGGCCGGCTGCTCGGCGGGCTGCTGGCGGACCGGCTCGGCACCGGTCGCGTGGTGGTCGCCGCCGTGTTCGCGCTCGACCTCGCCGTGGCGGTGCTGCTGTTCGCGCGACCCGGGCCGGCGGTCGCGCTCGGGGCCGGGCTGGCCGCCGGCCTGGCGCTGGGCGCGAACGCCGGCACGCTGGCCCGGGTGGGCCGGGACGCGGCGCCGGCGCGCCCGAACGCGGCCTTCGGGCTGGTGTTCGCCGGCTACACGACCGGCGCGTTCGCGGGCCCGCTGCTGGGCGCGGCGGTGGGCGCCCCGCTGGCCTGGCTGGCGACGGCGGCGCCGGCCGTGGCGGGGCTGGTCCTGCTCAGCGGCGTTCGAGCGGCCGGTCCGGCGAGAGGACGAGGAACGTGATGCAGAGGACGCCGGCCAGGGCGACCATGCCGATCTCGGCCAGCCCGCTGTTGGGGAAGACGAGGCGGAGGACGGTCGAGCACAGCAGGTAGACGCCGCCGAGGATCATCGCCAGCTTGAACCGGCGGGCGATGTTGCGGAGCTGGTTGCGGAAGCCGCCGGGGCGGAGCGAGAGCGCGCTCACGATCACGAACACGAGCAGGAACATGCCGGCGAGGAACCCGCGCACGTAGGCAAGTGTGCCATCTCGCTACGCTGGGCGCATGTGGCTCGTTTGCTCCCTCCGCTGCGGCGGGACGCTGTTCCGGGCGCTGTTCGCGGAGGTCGAGGTGGACTCGGGGGGCGAGTACCAGGGACACCGCGTCGTGCAGCCCGGCTATCTGTGCCTGAACTGCGGCGCTCCGGCGATCGACCTGGGCGCCGTCCCCGAGGCGATGCAGGAAGACGAGGAGCAGGAGGAGTCGGCCGTACTGTCGATGGACGTCCTCTGCCCGATCTGCGAGACGCTGGTCTCGGTCTTCCCCGGCGAGGAGTGCCCCAACTGCGGGGCGGCGCTGGAGCTGGTCTAGGAACGACCTTGCCGTAGCCCGGCCACGTCGCCGACGATCGGACGCGGGGGGAGGCCCGGCACCGACTCCCACAGGGCCTCGGCGCGGTTCGCCCGCTCCCACGGGAGGTCCAGGTCGTCGCGGCCGAAGTGGCCGTACGCCGCCGTCGGGCGGTAGATCGGCTGGCGCAGCTCCAGGTGGTGGATGATCGCGGCCGGGCGCAGGTCGAAGTGCTCGCGCACCAGCCGCATCAGCTCCTCGTCGCCGACCCGGCCCGTGCCGAACGTCTCGACCGCGATCGAGGTCGGCTGGGCGCGCCCGATCGCGTACGAGACCTGTGCCTCGCAGCGGTCCGCCAGGCCCGCGGCGACCAGGTTCCGGGCCACGTGCCGGGCCGCGTAGGCGGCCGACCGGTCCACCTTGGACGGGTCCTTGCCGCTGAACGCGCCGCCGCCGTGGCGGGCGACGCCGCCGTACGTGTCCACGATGATCTTGCGCCCGGTCAGGCCGGCGTCGGCCGCCGGACCGCCCAGCTCGAACCGGCCGCTCGGGTTGACCAGCACCTTGGTCCCGGCGTCCACGAGCTCGCCCGGGATCACGGCGTCGATCACGAGGCGCCGCACGCCCTCCTCGATGTCCGCGTTCGTCACGCCCGGGCGATGATGCGTCGAGATCACGACCGCCTCGATGCGCTTCGGCTTCCCGTACGCGTACTCGACGGTCACCTGCGACTTGCCGTCCGGCAGCAGCCAGGGCAGCTCGCCCGACTTGCGCACGGCCGCCAGCCGCCGCGTCAGGCGGTGGGCCAGCGAGATCGTGAGCGGCATCAGCTCGGGCGTCTCGTTGCAGGCGAAGCCGATCATCATGCCCTGGTCGCCCGCGCCCTGGAGCTCGAACACCTCGCTCTGCGACAGCGTCCGCGCCTCCAGCGACCGGTTCACGCCGGCCGCGATGTCGGGCGACTGCTCCTTCAGGTACACGCTGATCAGGGCGTGGTCCGGGTCGAACCCGGTGCCCTCGTCCACGTAGCCGATCTCGCGCAGCGTGTCGCGGATCGTCTGCTCGATGGGGACCTCGGCGGTCGTGGTCACCTCGCCGATCACGGCGAGGAAGTCCTTCGTCACGGCCGTCTCGCAGGCCACGCGAGCCGTCGCGTCCTGGGCGAGCATCGCGTCGAGGATCGCGTCCGAGACCTGGTCGCAGACCTTGTCGGGATGGCCCTCGGTGACGGACTCGGACGTCAGCAGGTAAGAGCTGGAGTTCGTGAATGAAGTCATAGTTCGACGGGTCGGATGACCCGGGGGGCCATTCTACAGACCCGCAGTCCCCGGCCGTGGATCCGGCCGACCCGGACGCGCCCGGCGGTGGCCACGCCCTGGGCGCGGCACGGCTCGCCCTGGGCGCTTTGCCCATTGAGGCCCCGAAGACGTGCGTGCTTGACTCTGGCCAGGCGGCGGCAGCACGCTCCCGCGACGCATGGCAGCACGAGACGACCGATCCCCCGCCGCGAGCGGCTCGACGAACGACGTCGATGCACGCGCACGTCCGCCGAGCACGGCTCCAGCCCGCACTGCTCCGCCCACGACGATGAGGAGGAGAGATATGACTAGCATGGCTTCGCAGCGCTGCCGTCCGGTCGGTACCAGGCAGCCGTATCGCACCGACGCGGCGATCACGACGGCCGCGACCACGATGCCGATCCGCCACCCGCGCTGGTACGCGGGTCTCATCCGGCGCGGCGAGCTCGACGTCACGCCGCCGCGGATCCACGTGGGCACTGTCGCGTCCGGCAACAAGGTCGTGGACGACCTCTCCGATCCGATGTTCCAGGCGGTGCTCGCGGCCTGGCCGCACCTGCGAGGCGTGGAGATGGAGGGCCTGGGCGCCCCGGAGGCGATCGACGACGCTCGTGAGCGGGGGCTGCGCGTCAACTTCGCCATGGTGCGAGGCGTCTCCGACACGCCGAGCACGGCTCCTGTCGCGGCTGCTCAGTCGACGCAGGGCGAGGAGCGTGACCTCTGGAAGGGTGTGGCGTCAGAGGCGGCGGCCGCGCTGGCGATCCAGCTCATCCGGCTCGCGTGGCCGGTGCCGCCGCGGGAGCACTAGCGGCCGGGCGCGGTCAGGCGAGCTGGCGCTTCGTGACCGTCGAGGCCGTCGTCAGCGGGTTGCGGCGGCGGCTGGGGCGGACCTCCTCGTTCGACTGGGAGATCGCCGGCAGCCGCACGTCCATCACGGTGCACACGCCGTCCCGGGTCACGGCCAGCAGGCGTTCCATCGTCTCCGCCACCTGGCCGGGGCTGCTCACGACCGCGACGTCGGCGCCGCTGGCCCTCGCGATGGCCGCCACGTCCTGCTCGGGGTTGGCCCCCTGCGCGCGCGCGTCGCGGCGGTTCAGCACGACCGTCAGGAACGGGGCGCCGGCGCGGTGGGCGGACCAGAACGCCGCGCTCGGCAGCGCCGAGGCGAACGCCTCGTGGTCGCACAGCGCCACCACCGGCTGGGCCGGCCGGCCCAGCTGGGCGCCCAGCGCGGCGTCGATCGACCAGCCCGGGCTCGACGCCCGGCCCCGGAACAGGTGGCCCGGCTGCCGGTGGAGCTGGCGGATCGTGCTGCCGCAGCCGAGGATGACCTCCTCGATGATGATCGTGTCCTCGGGCAGCCAGCGGTCGAGCTCGGCCACGATCGCGTCGGCCCGGTCCTCCGGCATCCGCGACGCCGCCCGGTCGTGCCACGACTCGTGGATCGCGCGCAGGGAGCGCTCGACCCGGGCCCGCCGGTCCTGGACGCGCCGCCGGCGCATGTGGAGCCGGTCGCCGAGCAGGGTCAGCAGCTGCGGCAGGGCGAGCTCGGTGTCGCCCGTGATCGCGACCTCGACCGGGTAGTTCCAGCCCGGCCAGTCCGCCTTGACGCAGTCCATGTCGATCTGGAGGAGCCACGCCCGCTTGGGGAACGGCCCCATCCCCGGCACGCACGGGACGTCCACGTCCAGCAGGAGGATCGCGTCCGCCCGCTCCAGGAGATCGTGGGCGTCGCGTCCCGCGTTGAGCGGGTGGTCCGGCGGCAGGTTGACGTTGTTGCGGATGTCGATGACGGGCGCGCCGAGCGCCTCGGCCAGCCGGGCGAGGTGCTGGACGGAGCCGACGTGCCGTCCGACCTTGCCGGCGATGATGAGCGGCCACTCGGCCGTCGCGAGCAGCGCGGCCATCTCGTCCAGCGCCCCCAGGTCGGGGGCAGGCGGCCGGGGCGGGGGCAGCCGCCGCGAGGGCGGTCCCGCCGGCATGCCCATCTGCTCGACCGGTAATGCCACCTGGGTCAGGCCGGTCGGCTCCGTGCGCGCGATCTGGAGCGCCCGGCGCACCAGCAGTCCGGGGTCGCTCGCGCGCATGAGGTCGGCGGCCCATTTGCTCGTCGAGGCCAGCAGGCCGGGCTCGGAGGCGAGCTGCGGGGGCGTCGGTGGCAGCTCGGGGAGCGTGCCGGTCCAGCCGCCGCCGTTGCCGTAGAACACGGTCACGGGGATGCGGCTCCGCTGCGCGTGCTCGGCGACCGCCTCCAGCTTCAGGTGCCCGTTCTCGACGTGCACCATCACCGCCTGCGGGGCGTCGGTGACGAGGTGGTGGCCGTGCGCGGCGGAGAGGGCGACGTGCTCGTGGACGCAGAGGACCGGCTGGGGATGCGGCAGGCCCGCGGCCTCGGCATCGGCGAGCGCGTCCCGGAGCGCGGCCGTGTGCATGCCGGGGTTCACGAACAGGTGACTGATGCCCTCGTCCTGCAGCATCGTCACGAGCTCGGCCGCCGCCGTTCTCATTCCCGATCCGCCCGTATGTCTGCCTTCACCTGGTCCCCCCTTCACCAGTCCGCAGCCAGTGACCCCACCGGCGCAATTACTCAGGATAGCCGGTCATTGGCGAAGGGGATAGCCGGTCGTATTCTTCGGGACCCATAGGCGCAGCCTTTGGAAGGCATGAGGGGCCAGGCCCCCCCCCGGCGCCCGTGGCGCATCCCCTCGGGTCTGGAGCCGGCGCTCGGGCGGCTCGGGAAGACGGACTCACACGCTCGGGCGGAGCCCCTGCTTTCGGCGCGGCTTCCGATTTGTCCTCAGTTGGACCGCTCCAGGAGACCG
>VBJR01000170.1:0-1698 GCA_005880175.1 Chloroflexota bacterium | reverse complement strand
CCGCCGACACCTCGCGCCGCCAGGCGCGGAGGCGCTCCACCAGCGCCGGGTCGCCCGGCGCGGACGCCGGCGCCGCCACCGCCCCGGGCGCCGCGCTCACCAGCCCGCCGCGCGGGCCGGCCCGCAGGATCTGCGCCGGCGCCGGCAGGGCCACGTCTGCCGGCGCCTGGCCGGCCAGGACCATCCGGCCCTGCTGCGTGACCTCCAGCACCGGGTACTCGCCCGACGACTGCTGCAGCAGCCCCGTCTCGACCAGCTCGCGCAGGAGGTCGCGGAGGCGGTCCTCGGGCCAGCGCAGCGCCCCGAAGTGGGACAGCTCGGTCGCCCACAGGTTCCGCCGCGTCCACGTGGTCTGCCGGCCGCCCAGGATCGCCGCCAGGTTGGCCGCGCCGATGTGGCCGTTGAACCGGCCGGCCGCGGCCAGCGCTCTGCGCACGTCCTGGTCCGCCACCGGCTCGTCGGGCGCCCGCTCGGACAGGCAGTTGTCGCAGGCCCGGCACTGCCGGGGCACGCCCTCCTCACCGAAGTAGTCGCCGATGCGCGCGTGGCGGCACGTCCGCAGCTGGGCATACGAGAGCATCTGACCCAGGCGCGCGTACGCGCTGCGCTTCGGCTCCGAGTCGCCGTCCGGGAACGACTGCTCGATGAAGAACGCGTGGAGGTCGCGGCCGGCCTCCTGGTAGTACGCCTCCAGGCTGCCGGGCACGTGCAGGTGCACCACCTGGCGGACGTCCGGCACGTCCACCCCCATGCCGAACGCCGAGGTGGCGACCACGACGCGGATCGCGCCCGCGGCGAACCGGTCCTGGACGCCCCGGCGTTCGCCATCCTCCATCTTCCCGTGGTAGTGCGCCGCCGCCAGTCCGCGCCGGCGAAGCAGCTCGGCGGTCTCCTCGGCGGCGGCGACCGTGCCCGTGTAGACCAGCGCCCGGCCAGCGCCCGGGTCCAGCATCGCGACCAGCGCCTCGCGCTTGCCGCCGTCGCCCCGGCAGCGGTGGGCGACCAGGCGCAGGTTGGGCCGGTTGAAGCCCGTGACCAGCACGAACGGGTCGCGCATCCCGATGCTGCGCACGACGTCCTCGCGGACGCGCGGCGTGGCCGTGGCCGTGAACGCCGCGACGGGCGGGCGGCCACACGCGGCCAGCGCCCGGTTCAGCTGCCGGTACTCGGGCCGGAAGTCGTGGCCCCAGGACGAGATGCAGTGCGCCTCGTCCACGACGAAGCGGGCGATCCGGAGCTCGGCCAGGCGGTCGAGGAAGCCCGGCCGCGAGAAGCGCTCGGGGGCGACGTACAGGAGGCGCAGCCGGCCGTCCGCGGCCGCCTGGAGCCCGGCCACCTGCTCCGACCGCTCCTGCGTCGAGTTGATGAACGTGGCGTCGACGCCCGCCGCGCGGAGGCGGTCCACCTGGTCCTTCATCAGCGCGATGAGCGGCGACACCACGAGCGTCAGCCCGTCGGACAGGACCGCGGGGACCCAGTAGCTGATGCTCTTGCCGGAGCCGGTGGGCGCGACGGCCAGCACGTCGCGGCCCTGGAGCTGGGCCTCGACCACCGGCGCCTGGCCGGGCCGGAAGCCCTCCAGGCGGAACACCTGGCGCAGCACCTCGAGTCCGCGGTCGACCATGTGCCTGAGTGTGCCGGTTCGGGGCGGCCTGGGGGAACCCTTTACCGGGTCCAGTTACCCCCGGTGGCGGTGGG
>VBJR01000214.1 GCA_005880175.1 Chloroflexota bacterium | reverse complement strand
GGGTTCGGAAAGCGCGACGTCTCGTACGACATGGGCCTGCCCCGGCCGCTGACCGTGCGCGGCCGCGACGGCGCCGCCCGCCCCGCGACCGCCATGGAGGTGTTCCGCCTGAACGACCAGCACGCGTACCTGCGCGTGCCGGCGGACGACCCGCTGGCCGTGGGCGACGCCGTCGGGTGCGGCCTCGCCCATCCCTGCACCGTGTTCGACAAGTGGCGGTCGATCCCGGTGGTGGACGAGGACTACCGCGTGCTGAGCGCCGTCCGAACCTACTTCTGACTCCGCCACTCGTCCACGGCCGCCACCAGTCGCGCGTTCTGGGCGGCGGTCCGGACGGTGATCCGGAGGTGGCCGGGGAGCACCGGGTGGTCCGCGTAATTGCGGACGACCATGCCGCGGGCCTCCAGCCACCCGTACAGCGAGCGGGCATCGGCGGGTGAGCCCCACGCGGTGAGCAGGAAGTTGGTGTCGGATCGGTACACGCGGGCGCCCGCCTCGCGCAGGCCGTCGGTCAGCGACTCCCGCTGCGCCAGCACCGCCCGGACGTTGGCCCGCATCGAGTCCAGGTCGCGCAGCGCGGCTGCGCCCAGCCGGGCCGTGACGCGGCTGACGCTGTTCGGCGGCCGGACCCTGTTCAGCAGGTCGACGACTGCCGGCTGGGCCACCGCCCAGGCCAGCCGCATGCCGGCCATGCTGAACGCCTTCGACATGGTCTTGACGACGACCAGGTTGGGGTTGGCGGCCACCAGCGGCGCCGCCGACCAGCCCGCGAACTCGGCGTACGCCTCGTCGATCACCACGATGCAGGGCGCCTCCCGGACCAGGCGCTCGACCTCGGCCGGGTCGGCCGAGTTGGACGTCGGGCTGTTCGGGTTGCAGAACCACAGGATCTTGGCGTCCCGGGCCGCCGCCAGCAGGCCGGCCACGTCGGGTCCGCAGTCCTCGCGGAGCGGCACCCGGCGGACGAGGCCCCCGAGCTGGGCGGTGACGATCGGGTACATCGCGTAGCTGGGGTCGGACGTGACCGTGGGGTCGCCGTTGTCGAGGAACGTCTTGGCGACGATGTCCAGCACCTCGTCGGCTCCCGCGCCGACCACGATGTGGTCCCCCGGCACCCCGCAGTAGGCGCCGAAAAGAGGCGTCAGCTCCGCGTATCCCGTGTCGAAGTATTCGTGGGGGAGCGCCTCGCGGCGTGCGCCCTCCATCGCCGCGTCCCAGGGACCCGGCGGGAACGGGGACGTGTTGAGGTCGAAGCGGAGAACGTCCTCCACGCGGAGACCGTGCCGGGCGGCCACCGCCTCGCTCGACAGCTCCCACGAATACGGCTCGAGGTCCAGGACGGTCCGGCGGGCGAGCTGGTCGAGAGGACGCCTCATGTCGCCCGAGTCTATCTGGGACCGCGACCCTGCTACAGTCTTGCGGCGATGCCTCCGGACCCGGAGCTCGTCCGAGCCCTGCGGGCGGCGGTCGAGCGCGACCCGGATTCGCTGCCGCTGAGGCTGCACCTGGCGGCCATGCTGCTGGAGGTCGGTGCCGAAGCGGAGGCGCTCGAGCAGTACGCGTACGTGCTGCAGCGCGACCCGGCGAACGCCGACGCCCTCCGCGGCGCCCAGCGCGCGGCCGAGGCGGCAGGCGACGCCGCGCGGGCCGACGGCTACCGGCGTCTGGCCGACGCCCTGGCGGGTCGGCCGGGCGCCGAGCCGCGCGAATCGGAGCCGCAGGAGCGGACCGAGCGCGAGCAGCCGCTCGCCGCCGGCGACGACCCGCTCAAGCCGGGCTGGTGGGACGCCGAGTTCCCCACGCTCCGGCTGGCGGACGTGGGCGGCATGGAGGACGTGAAGCGGCGGCTCAACGTGGCGTTCATCGGCCCGCTCCGCAACCCCGAGGTGCTGCGCGCGTACGGCAAGGCGCTGCGCGGCGGCCTGCTCCTGTACGGGCCGCCCGGCTGCGGCAAGACGTTCATCGCCCGGGCCACCGCGGGCGAGATCGGCGCGCGGTTCATCCCGATCGGCCTGAACGACGTCCTCAGCATGTGGCTGGGCGAGTCGGAGCGCCACCTGCACGAGCTGTTCGAGTCGGCGCGTCGCAACGCCCCGTGTGTGCTGTTCTTCGACGAGATCGACGCGATCGGCCAGCGCCGCTCGCTCCGCCGCCAGTCCGCCGGCCGCAACGTGGTCAACCAGCTGCTGGCCGAGATGGACGGGGTGGACGGCAGCAACGACGGCGTGTTCGTCCTCGGGGCCACCAACCACCCGTGGGACGTGGACGCGGCGCTGCTGCGGCCGGGCCGGTTCGACCGGATGGCGCTGGTGCTCCCGCCCGACCGCCAGGCGCGCATCGCCATCCTCGGCCACCACCTGAAGGGCAAGCCGGTGGACGGGCTCGACGTCGAGCGGCTGGCCGGCCGGACCGAGGACTTCTCGGGCGCCGACCTCGCCCACCTCTGCGACAGCGCGGTCGAGTACGCGCTGGAGGAGTCGCTGGCCGGGGCGGCGATCCGGTCGGTGACGTCACGCGACTTCGAACGGGCGCTGGGCGAGGTGCGCCCGAGCACGCGGGCGTGGTTCGAGACGGCCCGCAACTTCGTCCTCTTCGCCAACAGCGGCGGCATGTACGACGACCTGCAGGCGTACATGCGCGCGCGCAAGCTGCTGTGACCGGCGCCGAGCGGCGTCAGGCACTGCAGCGGGCGGGGATCCTGGCCGACACCGGCCGTCTCGACGACGCGATGGCGGTGTACGGCGAGCTGCTGCGGGTGGAGCCCGACGACGTCCAGGCCCTGTGCGGCCTCAGCCGGTGCCTGGGCAAGATGGGCCGGCCCGCCGACGGCCTGGAGCTGGCCAACCGGGCGGCGGCGCTGGCCCCGGCCAGCGACTGGCCCCATCGCCTGCGCAGCGCGCACCTCCTGCTGCTGGGCCGGCCCCGGCCGGCGCTGGACGCGGCCCGCGCGGCGCTCTCCCTGGAGCCGGGCGGCTTCGTGGCGATGCTCAGCGTGTTCGAGGCGCAGGCGGCGCTGCGCAAGGGTCGCGCGGCCGGCGAGACGGCCGCCGCCATGGTCGAGAACCACCCGGGCGAGCCGGAGTCCCACAACGCGGTGGGACGCGCCGCCATGCTCCGCCGCGACTGGAGGCGCGCCGAGGACGCGTTCCGGGAGGCGCTGCGGCTGGCCCCGCAGGAGCCCGTCTACCAGTCCAACCTCGCGGTCGCGCTGGAGCGGCGCGGGCGCCGGCGGGAGGCGATGCAGCACTTTCGGCGCGCGGTGGAGACGGATCCCGGCAACCCGACGGTGCGGCGCCAGCTGGCCCACGCCATCGACCGCCGGCTGGCGATGGCGGGCGTCGGCGGCGGGTTGGTGGCCGCGCTCGCCATCAACGTCGTGCGGCGCCTGGACGACCCGTACGCGTGGGCGGTCGCCGCCGTCCTGGTGATCGCGGTCTGCGGGGTCGTCCTCCTCGTGCGGTGGTGGCGGCTGCGCCAGTTCGACGAGACGCTGCGGACGTTCTACCGGCACGAGCGGCGGCAGTGGCGGGCCCTGCGCCGGGACGTGGCGATGCTGCTGGTCCTGGTGCTGTGCGCGTGCCTGACGCTGCTGGCGGGGATCGCGTACGTGACCCACTCCTGGCCCGTCACGCTGGTCGCCATGGCGGCGCTGGCGGTGGGCCTGCGCTACCCGGGCCTGCAGCTGTGGCGGCGCGAGGTGCTGCCCCGGCTCCAGGCGCGCCACCGGGCCATCCGGCTGCGCTGATCCGACCCGGGCGTACGCACCCCGGGGTTCCCGCGTTACGCTGGATCGCGATGCGTGGTGGGGGACCCGCAGGGATCTGGATCGCGCTGGTGGCCCTGGTGGCGGTGTCCGCGTGCGGCGGGAGCTCGCCGGAGCGGATCGCCGGCCCGACGCCGACGCCCGACCTGACGCCGGTGACGGTGAAGGTGGGGCACGTGGCGTCCACGCAGTGGGCGCCGCTGTACGTCGCGATCGAGCGGGGCTACTTCCAGCGCCTGAACGTGAACGTCCAGCTCCAGGCGCTGCGGCTGGGCCAGGACCCGGTGGACCTGATCTCGCGGGGCCAGGTCGACGTCGCGGTCACGGATTTGAACGCGGCGGTGTTCAACGGGCTCGGTGGCGGGCTGGCGTACAAGATCGTGGGCTCGATGGCGGCGATCCCGACCGGCGGCACCCCGCCGGTGCAGCTGGAGGTCGCGAAGCCGCTGCTGGACCACGGCACGGTCAGGACGCTGGCGGACCTGAAGGGCCGCAAGATCGCGATCGACGGCGGGGCGGGCTCGGGCAGCGGCTACCTGGCGGGACTGGCGCTCCAGGGCGCGGGCGTCGGCCTCAAGGACATGACCGTGATCGACCTGGCGGCGACCGACATGGAGGAGGCGTTCCAGATCGGCAGCATCGACGCCGCGCTGGCGCCGGCGCCGTACTCGACGACGATGGAGCGGCACGGCGTCGCCGTCCCGAAGGCCGCGCCGCCGGCGGGGACGACCTGGAGCGGCGTGCTGTACGGGGCGAAGCTGGGCGGCTCGGCGGGCCTGCGGTTCTTCCAGGCGCTGGTGAGGGGCGCCCGGGACTTGACGGGCCCGGACCGGACGTCGGACGACACGCTGGGGATCGTGTCCAAGTACACGGGCATCGGCCCGGACGTGCTCAGGACGGTCCCGCCGTACGACTGGGACCAGGCGCTGAAGCCGGACACCGCGTCGCTGGCGGGTTTGCAGGCGAGCTACCGGACGGTGGGCCTGCTGAAGTACGGCGCGGACCTCCCCGCGTCCCGGATCGTGGACACGACGTACTCGAAGCGAGCCGCGTCAGCCCGGCCCTGATCGCTGATCGTCAGGCCAGCAGCGAGCCGTACAGCGCCACAGTCTGGTCGGCGATCGCCTCCCACGTGAAGCGCTCCAGCACCCGGGCCCGGCCCGCCGCGCCCATCCGGACGGCCAGGACCGGGTCGTCCAGGACCTCCTCCATCCGCGCCGCCAGGCCGCTCGCGAACGCCTCCGGGTCGGCCTCGTCCAGGTCCACCAGGTAGCCCGTCTCGCCCTCCACGACGATCTCCGGGATGCCGCCCACCCGGGACGCCACCACCGCCGTCTCGCAGGCCATCGCCTCCAGGTTGACCAGGCCGAAGGGCTCGTACACGGACGGGCAGACGAACACGTTGGCGCCGCTCAGCAGGTGGATCAGCTCGGGCCGCGGCACCATCCCCTCGATCCACACCAGGCCGCCGCGCTCCGTCCGGACCCGCTCGGCCAGCGCCTCGACCTCGGCCGCGATCTCCGGCGTGTCAGGTGCCCCCGCGCACACGACCAGCTGGTGCCGCGGGTCCACGTGGAGCGACGCCGCGAGCAGGTGCGACAGGCCCTTCTGCCTCGTGACCCGGCCCACGAACAGCGCGTACGGGCGGCCCGGGTCGATCCCGTAGCGGCGCAGGGTCGCCTCGGACGGCTCGCTCCGGTAGGCGGCGGCGTCGATGCCGTTGTGGATCACGTGGACCCGCGCCGGGTCCACCTCCGGGTAGCAGGTGAGCACGTCCTCCCGCATGCCGTGCGACACCGCGATCACGGCGTCGGCGCCCACCAGCCCGGTCCGCTCGCAGAAGGACGACAGGTGGTACCCGCCTCCGAGCTGCTCGGCCTTCCATGGCCGCAGCGGCTCCAGGCTGTGCGTGGTGGCCACGTGCGGCACCTGCCACGCCAGCTTCGCCAGGTGGCCGGCCAGGTTGGCGTACCACGTGTGGCTGTGCACCAGGTCGCTGCCCCTGCTCCCGCCCGTCATCGCCAGGTCGATCGACATGGCCTGCAGCGCGGCCGCCTCCGGCATCGGCTCGGAGAGCGCCGTCCACGCCCGGTACGCCGTGACGCCGGCCTCGTCGCGCGGGTCGCCCCAGCAGTGCACGCGCACGTCCACTCGACGCCGGAGCTCCGCCGCCAGGTGCTCGACGTGGACGCCGGCGCCGCCGTACACGTCCGGCGGGTACTCCCGCGTGAGCAGCGAGACCGTCGGCCGCGGGACGTCCATCAGTGCGGCACCACCTGGCCCTTGCCGATGGCCACCACGCCCGTCCTCGAGACGGCGAAGCGCGCCTTGTCCTGCTCCGGATCGACGCCGATCCGGGCTCCGGGCGGGACGAGCACGTTCTTGTCCACGATCGCGTGCCGGACGATGGCGCTGCGGCCGACCTGGACCCCGTCCATCAGCACGCAGCCCTCCACCACCGCCCCGGTGTTGACGCGGACGTCGGGCGACAGGATCGACCGCCGCACCGCGCCGCCGGATACGATCACGCCCGGGCTCACCAGCGAGTCGATGGCCATGCCCCGGCGCCCCTCGTCGTCGAAGACGAACTTGGCCGGCGGGGCGCCCAGCGGCTGCCAGTTCAGGATGGGCCACTCCCGGTTGTACAGGTTGAAGATCGGGTCCACCGCGACCAGGTCCATGCTTGCCTCGTAGTACGAATCCAGGTCGCCGACGTCGCGCCAGTAGCCGACGTCGCGCCGGGTCACCCCGGGCACGTCGTTCGTCTGGAAGTCGTACACGGACGCCTCGCCCCGCTCGACCAGCATCGGGATGATGCTGCCGCCCAGGTCGTGCTTGCTGTCGGCCCGGTCCGCGTCGTCGGTCACCGCGTCGACCAGGGCGCGGGTGCTGAACACGTAGATGCCCATCGAGGCGTAGGCTTCGCCGGGCGAGCCGGGGACCGGCGTCGGGTCCTTCGGCTTCTCGCGGAAGGACAGGACGCGGCCGCTGGGGTCCGGCTCGATGATGCCGAAGGACGGCGCCTGCTCGATCGGCACCCGGATCCCCGCCAGCGTCACGCCCGCGCCGCTGGTCAGGTGGTGCTTGATCATCTGCTGCGGGTCCATCCGGTAGATGTGGTCGGCGCCGAACACGCAGATGCAGTCGGGCCGCTCGTCGTTGACCAGGTTCAGGTTCTGGTAGACGGCGTCAGCGGACCCCGCGAACCAGCGCGGTCCGGTCCGCATCTGGGCCGGCACGGTCGCCACGTAGTTGCCCAGCATCGGCGAGAGCCGCCACATCTGCGCGATGTGGCGATCCAGGCTGTGGCTCTTGTACTGGGTGAGCACGACGATCTTCCGGACGCCGCCGTTCACCAGGTTCGAGAGGGCGAAGTCGATCAGCCGGTACGTCCCGCCGAACGGCACCGCCGGCTTGGCGCGGTCGGCCGTGAGCGGCTGCAGCCGGCTGCCCTGGCCGCCCGCCAGCACCATCGCCATGACGTGGAGCTCGTCGCGCTCCAGCCGGACCGAGCCCGTCCACACCGGGGCGGCGGAACGGTCGGGGCCGGCCTGGTCCCAGGCCACGATCAGTGCAAGGGGGGGCAGGCCCCCCCTTCCAGAACCCCCCCGCCATCCGGGACGTTGGGGGCGCCTGCGGCGCATCGCTCCGCGTCTGAAGCCGGCGCCGGGCAGCCTCGGGAAGACGGACTCAACGCTTCAGGTCCCAGCGACCCACGGCTCATCCCGCCGACTCGAACACCACCGCGGTGCCGTAGCACAGCACCTCGGTGACGCCGCTGGCCATCTCGGTCGCGTCGTACCGCATGCCGATGACGCCGTTGGCGCCGAGCGCGGCGGCGTGCTGGACCATGATCTGGTACGCCTCCTCGCGGGCGTGCTCGGCCAGCTCGGTGTAGAGCGTGATGTTGCCGCCGCCGAGCTGCTGGAACGCCGCGCCGATGCTGCCGACGACGCTGCGCGACCGGACCGTGATGCCCCGGACGATGCCGAGGCTGCGCACGATCCGCGCGCCATCGATCGTGAACGCCGTCGTGACCCAGCGGTGGTCGATGGGAGACTGCTGCGCCTGCTGCCCCATGCCGGATGGAGACCTCCTCGGTGATGGGGCCCTGCCGGGCCCCCGGACCTCTAGATGATGCCCAGGACACGCCCCGCGCGCGCCAATGCGGATATGGAAGCCGCGTGCTCGATCTCGCCGGACAGCGCCGCGTCGAGGGCCGTGCGGAACGCCACCTCGCGGAGGATCATGTCCCGCTCGTACGGCTCCGGCGTCCGCTGCACCCGGCGCAGGCCCCTGGCCAGGTAGAGGTGCTGGCGGCCCGTCTGGAGCGCGGTGCCGCGCGTGGCGCCCAGCGATGTCCAGTCGTCGGCGATCAGGCCGGCCTCCTCGCGCAGCTCGCGCTGGGCGCACGCCAGCGGCTCCTCGCCCGGCTCCAGCGTGCCCGCGGGCACCTCCCAGGTCGTGGAGCCCCAGGAGTGCCGCCACTGCCGGACCAGCACCGTCGTGCCGTTCTGGGCGTACGGCACCACGAACACGGCGCTCGGACCGTCCACGACCCGGTAGTCCGCCTCCGTGCCGTCCGGCCAGCGGATGCGGTCCCGGCGCAGGGCCAGGTTCCAGTCGCGGGCGGTCTCGTGGCTCTCGATGACCTCGAACGGAGGCTTGACTTCGTGGTCTAGCGTCATCGGCTCCTCATTCGCTCCTGTGCGAGTCGCTGCGGCACGCCGCCGGCGAAGGACGCCACCAGCGCCTCTTTGCTGTGCTGGATCGCCTCGTCGAGAGGGAGGTTGTCCCAGTCCGAGAACAGCCGCTTCTGGCGCCCGATCGCGGCCGGGTCGTGCCGGACGACGGCGCCCAGCAGCTCCCGGCAGGCGTCCAGGAGCCGGTCCGCCGGCGCGACCCGGTTGACCAGGCCCCAGGCGAGCGCCTCCCCGGCGGCGACCGGCTCGGCGGTGAGGATCAGCTCGCGGGCCCGGCCGGCGCCGACGTGGCGCTCGATCAGCGCCGCGTCGATCACGGACGGGATGCCCAGCGCGACCTCGGGCATCGCCAGCAGCGCGCCCGGCGCCGCCACCCGGAAGTCGCACGCGCACGCCAGCTCCAGCGCGCCGCCGAAGCAGTGGCCCTGGATCGCCATCGCCACCGGCTTGGGGCAGCGCCGGGCGGCCGCGCAGGCGTCGCCCAGCGCGTCGATCAGGCGCAGGATGCCGTCGGGCGTCCCGCCGGCGAACTCGGCCAGGTCCACGCCCGCGCACGTGCTGGGCGGCGTGCCGCAGACGAGCACGCCGCGCACGGCCGGGTCGGCGCCCGCGTCGAGGAGCGCGTCCCGCAGGGACTCGATCATCGCCAGCGTCAGGGCGTTGCGCTTCTCCGGCCGGTCGATCCGGACCAGCGCCAGGTCGCCCTCCCGCTCGGCGCGGATCACGACTGCTGCTGCGACGACACGACCGCAGCGACCGCGGCCGCCGCCGCGGCCACGTGCCGCGGGTCCGCGCCGTAGTCCATCGGAGAAGCCTCGCCGAGGAACCGCCCCATCGCGTCGACCAGCTCCGGGTGGTCCTCGATGAACCGGGTGGTCAGCCCGCCGGCCCGGAAGTCGGGGCTCTCCAGGATCGCGCGGTGGTACGGGATCGTGGTCGCCGGCCCGACCAGCACGAACTCGCGCAGCGCCCGGCTGGCCCGCGCGATCGCCTCGGCCCGATCGGCGCCGTGCACGATCAGCTTGGCGACCAGCGAGTCGTAGTTGGGCGGGACCTCGGAGCCGGGCCCGAAGCCCGAGTCGATCCTGACGCCCGGGCCGCTGGGCGCCACCCAGCGGGTGATGCGCCGGGGGTTCGGGATGAACCGCCGGGCAGGATCCTCGGCATTGATGCGCATCTCGATCGCGTGGCCGGTCCACGTGACCTGCTCCTGCGTGAACGAGAGCGGCAGGCCGGCCGCGACCCGGATCTGCTCCTTGACCAGGTCGATGCCGGTCACCTCCTCGGTGATCGGGTGCTCGACCTGCAGTCGGGCGTTCACCTCCAGGAAGTAGAAGTCGCCCTCGCTGAAGATGAACTCGACGGTCCCGGCGTTGACGTAGCCCGCCGCCCGCGCCGCGCTGACGGCCGCGTCGCCCATCCGCCGCCGGATCTCCGGCGTCACGGCCGGCGACGGGGTCTCCTCCAGGATCTTCTGGTGCCGGCGCTGGATCGAGCACTCGCGCTCGCCCAGGTGCACCACGTTGCCGTGCTGGTCCGCGATGACCTGGATCTCGACGTGCCGGGGCTTGCGGACGTACCGCTCCACGTAGACCGTGGGATCGCCGAACGAGGCCCGCGCCGCGTTCCGGCAGCTCTCGATGGCGGCGGCCAGGTCGGCCTCCCGCTCGACCACCTTCATGCCGATGCCGCCGCCGCCGCCCGACGGCTTGACGATCACCGGGAACCCGATCTCGCGGGCGGCGCGGGCCGCCTCCTCCGGGTCCTCCAGCGAGCCGCTGCCGGGCGTGACGGGCACGCCGTGCGAGGCGGCCAGCGCCCGGGCCTCGAGCTTGGAGCCGAGCGCCCGCATGGCCGAGGCGGGGGGGCCGATGAACGTGACGCCGGTGGCCGCGCACGCCTCGGGCAGCTCGGGGCGCTCCGAGAGGAACCCGTAGCCGGGGTGGATGGCCTCGGCGCCGATGTCGCCGGCCAGCTTCACGATCTTCTCGAGCTGGAGGTAGGACTGCGCGGGAGCGGCGGCGCCGATGTGGTGGGCCTCGTCCGCGTACCGGGCGTGGATGGCGCCGCGGTCGGCGTCCGAGAAGATGGCCACGCTCTCGATGCCGAGCTCACGGCAGGCCCGCATGACCCGGACGGCGATCTCGCCCCGGTTGGCGACCAGGATCTTCTTGAACAGCTTCGCCTTCACCGCCGAAAGCGTACGGCGCTGGCGGACTCCCTGCCCCCGTCCGGAGCCGGACCACCCCGGGCGCATGGGGCGGACGTCCCGGACCGGTGGGCGTCCGAGACCGGCGTGACACGAGTTCGGCAGTTGAAGCGTTGCACTGACGCAGGCACCGAGGGGTAGCGGGGGCCGGGAGGTTTCATGAGTTCACTCCTGTCCATTCGCGCATGGCTTCGGGCCGGCCTCGCGCTGGCGGGCACCGCGCTCCTCGTCACGGGGTGCTCGGGCGCTGCCACGCCGCCCACCAGGCCGGTTGCGGCCGTAACGACGGCGATCCCGGCGGCCCCGGCGGCCCCGCGGTCAGCAGCCCTGCCGCCCGGCGACCAGGTCCAGCTGGCGCGGCGGCCCAGCCCGCGCTGGAGCCCCGGGATGACGTACGACGGCGCCCGGGGCGACGTCCTCCTGTTCGGCGGGCAAACCGGCTCGACGTTCCTCGGCGACACCTGGAGCTGGGACGGCCACCGCTGGTCGCTGCTCCATCCGCTCCATGCGCCGAGCCCGCGGGCGAGCGCGGAGATGGCCTACGACCCGCGCCATCAGCAGGTCGTGCTGTTCGGCGGCTTCGCTGCTGGCCCCGACCTCGCCGACACCTGGCTGTGGGACGGCCGCGACTGGACGCGGACGACGCCGGCGTTCAACCCGGCGCCGACCCACGAGCAGGGCATCACGTACTTCGCCGGCACCGGCACCGTCCTGCTGTACGACGGCCAGTTCGGTGCCGGCTCCAAGCACGTCTACTCCTGGGACGGCGGCAACTGGACCGATCTGCCGTTCACCGGCGGGCCGCCGACCAGCGCGTTCCAGGGCGGGTTCAGCGTGGACCCGGTTCGGCAGGTCGTCGTCCTTCTCGCGGACGACGTCAACCAGCGGACTCTGCAGCAGTGGGAGTTCGACGGCCAGGCGTGGACGCACCGGGACGTGGTCACGCCGCCGGAGCGAGGCCTGGTCCAGACGGCGACCGACGAGCAGACGCACACGATCGTGCTGTTCGGCGGCCTCGAGCGCAACGACACCTGGACCTGGGATGGCACGCAGTGGACCCAGCAGCATCCCGTCCACGCGCCCTCCGTGCGGACGAGCACGGGGCCGATGCCGGGCCTGACGTACGACGCCGCGACCGCCCAGGTCGTCGTCTTCGGCGGCATCGACTTCCTCACCAACGCGCCGCTGAACGACACCTGGACCTGGGACGGCCAGGACTGGACCAGCAGCTGACCTGACAGACCGGCCAGGGTTTGCCGCCGTCGCGGCAGCCCTGGCCCGCGCCGTCAGCCGACGGCGACCAGGGCCTGGTTGGGGCTGACCACGTCGCCCTCTTTCACGTAGACCTCGACCACCTTGCCCGGCTGGGTGGCCACGATGTCGTTCTGCATCTTCATGGCCTCCAGCACGGCCACCACGTCGCCCAGCTTGACCTCGTCGCCGACCTGCACGGGTACCCTGACGATCAGTCCCTGCATGGGCGCGGTGACCGCCCCGTCGCGGGCGCGACGAGGAGCCGGCGCCCCGGCGGCCGTCGTCGCCATGGGCGCGCCCGCGCCCGCCGCGGCCGGCAGCACCATCACCCCGGCGCCGGCCACCCGGACGTGGAACACCTCGCCCTCGACCTCGACCTCGAACTCGGCGGCGACGGGCTGGGGCGCGGGCGGCGCCGCTTCCGGCGGCGGCGCCGCCGCGGCCTCGCCCGCGCCGTTGGGCGAGGGCGCCGCGGCGGCGGTCTCGCCGGCGGCGGGGGCGGCCTCCGGCCGGGCCGGCTTCGCGCCCCCGAGGAACAGGTCCAGGGCGGGGGTCGGGAAGAGCAGGAAGCTCAGGACGCGCTCGTCGGTCGGCTCGACGCCACGGCGGCGGAGCTGCTCGCGGGCGTCCTCGACCTGCGGCTCCAGCAGGTCCGCCGGACGGATCGTGATGGGCTCGTCCTGGCCGAGCACCAGCCGCCGGACCTCGGCGTCCGCCGGTCGCGGCGGGGAGCCGTACAGGCCCTGCAGGTAGTCCTTGAGCTCCTGCGAGACCGTCGCGTAGCGGTCACCGCCGAGGACGTTGTACACGGCCTGCGTCGCGACGATCTGCCGCACCGGCGCCACCAGCGGCGGGAAGCCGAGCTCGCCCCGCACGCGCGGCACCTCGGCGAGCGCGTCGCCGAGGCGGGCGATCGCGTTGTGCTGGTCGAGCTGGGCGCTGAGGTCACGCAGCAGCGCGGCGGGCAGCTGGTGGCGGAGGACGTCGGCGTCCAGGCCGCCGGCCGGCGAGGCGCCGTCGGCCGAGGTGCGCGCCAGCAGCTCCACCAGGTCGTGCTCGACCTCGGTCAGGCGGCCCAGGTCGAGCCCGGTGTCGTGCTCGCCGCCGGCGAGCGCGGCGACGACGGTCTCGGTCGCGGGCGCGGACGCGCCCGACGCCAGCGGCGACATCGCCGTGTCCAGCCCGTTGGCGCCGGCCTGCACCGCGGCCAGGTACGCCATCGGGGCCATCCCGCCGGCGCAGCACGCGTGCACGACGACCGGCTGCCGGACCGTCTCCCGCAGCGCGCGCACCAGCTCCGCCGCGGCGCCCGGGCCGAGCAGGCCCGACGTGTCCATCAGCACGAGCTCGTCCACATCCAGCGCCGCGACCGCCGCGGCCGCCGCCCGCCAGTGGTCCAGGTCGTGCGCCGGGCTGACGGCGTAGCACAGGGCGCCCTGCACCCGCTTCCCCGCCTGCTTGGCGGCGCGCGCCGCTGCCTCCAGGTTGCGGACGTCGTTCAGCGGGTCGAACACCCGGAAGACGTCCACCCCGGCGCGCGCGGCCGTGGCGACGAACAGCTCGACGACGTCATCGGCCCGGGTGCGGTCGCCCAGGAGCGTTCGGCCGCGGACCAGCGCCTGGAGCGGCGTGGACGGCGTCGCGTCGGCCAGCCGGCGCAGCCACTCCCATGGGTCGAGGCCGCGGCGCAGCGCCGCCTCGAACGTCCGGGCGCCGAGCGCGTCGAGCGAGAACAGCCCGACCGCGTCGAGCTTCCCCGCGAGCGGAGAGACCTCCTCGACGGGCAGGTCCAGCAGACGGTCGCCCTCCCGGAACGACCCATCGGTCAGCAGCACGGGCGTCCTAGCGATTGGCCAGCGCCTGCCTTTTCTCGAGGTGGCGGCCGGCGACCCCGGCGTCCGCCAGGCCGAGGATCCGGGCCGCGAACCAGGCCGCGTTGCGGGCGCCGGCCTCGCCGATCGCCATGGTCGCGACCGGGATGCCGGCCGGCATCTGCACGATCGAGTAGAGGGAGTCCTGGCCGCCCAGGTGGGCCGTCGGCACCGGCACGCCGACCACCGGCAGGTCGGTC
>VBJR01000169.1 GCA_005880175.1 Chloroflexota bacterium | reverse complement strand
CTCGAGATGCGAATGGGGTGAGACGGGGGCGATGAGGACCAGTCCGTCCATGCCGCGGTCGGTCATCGCCTCGGTGAGCTTGACCTCCGCCTCTTCGCCGTTGCAGCAGCTGGGCGCGATGAGGACCTGGTAGTCGGTGTCGCGCAGGTGGTCGGTGAAGCCGTCGAGGATCTGGGGGAAGAACGGGTTGTGCAGGTCGGGCAGCATCACGCCGATGGTGTAGGTCTGGCCGCGCATCGCCCTGGCCGCCGTGTAGGGCCGGTAGCCCAGCTCTGCGATGGCCGCCTGCACCTTGGCCCGCATGGCAGGGCTGGCGCCGTAGGCGTTGCGCAGCACCTTGGACACGGCGGTGGTGGACACCTGGGCGTGCCTGGCGACGTCGATGATGGTGATCCGGCGGGACGGCGCTGACGGCCCCATGCGGGTCCTCCTGTGTAAAACGTTACCCGAATTCTAGGGGATCCGGATAGAGCCGATCTCTTGACATCCCGTAACGAGGCTCATAGACTGGGGATCGCCGTGAAAAACGTTACCCAAACTTAGACGTCAACCGGGCGCCGTCGGCAAGGAAAGCGGGCCGACGGCCAGGTGAGATCGGCCGGGACGCCGGCGACGCATCGAGTGAAACGTTTTACAAAGGTTGGTTCCCGCCAGTGACCATCGCTCCGCACAAAGCAGCCTCCGGTTCGGGCCGTCCCCGCGCCCGGTTGCCGGTGGCTCCTGGCCCTGGACGGTGGACGGCGAGAGAGAGAGGGAGAGGAAGAATGGGGGAGGCATCGACCGTGGGGCATCGATGGCGCTCGATCAGGCGAGCAGCGCTCGTCGCCGCCGCCACGACCGCGATCCTGACCGGGCCGTCCGCATTGCCGGCTCGTGCCGGTAGCGACCCGTTGGGCTGGCAGTCGTTCCTCGAGCAGCCCAGGAGCAGCGACGTCAGGCCGGTGTCGGCGACGGTCCTGTCGGGCAGCGTCTCCAACGCGCGCGGCGTCACCTCGGCCGGCGGCGGCGTCACGACCCTGACCGTGCCGTCAGGCGGCAGGCAGGCCACCATCCTCCTGGACTACGGCGTGGAGGTGGAGGGCTCACCCGACGTCGATGTCGACTCCGTTGCCAGCGCCAGCGGTCCGCTGAGCCTGTCCCTGGCGTTCACCGAGGCCAGGACGTACTTGCGCACGCCCGGGTCGAGCGCCCTCGCCGCGGCGTCCAGCGCGGGGGCGACCACCATCACGGTCCAGCCGGGGCCACCCCGCAGGTCGCTGACGTTCGCCCCGGACGACACGGTGACCCTGGGATCGCCCACAGAGGTCGATCGCATCGCGGCCGTCTCGGGCTACCGGAACACCGGCGACACGGCGTTCGTCCGGCAGGTCCTGCCGTGGCTGGAAGGGCAGCTCGCGTACGACTCGACACTCGCCAACGGCGATGGGCTGATCGTGACCGGCCCGACGATCTCGACGACCAACGGCGGGTTCGACTGGGACTTCTACGACGGCGCCAAGACGGGCGTGGTGACGGCGTTCAACGAGCTGTACTACCGGACCCTCCGTGACCTCTCCTACATCGAAACCGGCCTCGGCAACACCGCCAGGGCCGCGGCATACGACCAGACCGCCAACCGCGTGCGGGAGTCGATCAACGCCGTCCTCTTCAATCCGGCGAGTGGCACCTACTACTCGAGCGACTCGGACCACTCGACCTTCGCCCAGGACGCGAACGCCCTGTCGGTGCTCTTCGGCGTGGCGCCCGCCTCGCGGGCGCCAGGCATCGTGCGGGCGCTCAGGTCGCTGTGGGGACCGCACGGCTCCGCGCCGTTCTCGGGGTCGATCTTCAGCAGCCTCATCAGCCCGTACATCACGGCCTTCGAGGTCGAGGCGGACTACCTGGCGGGCGACGCGGCGGACGCCGAGCGCCTGCTCCACCTGACGTGGGACCAGATGCTGGACCGCCGGGGCCCGTTCTTCACGGGAACGTTCTGGGAGAACATCGGCGCCGACGGCACCGCGACTCTGTCACGGACCAGCCTGGCGCACGGCTGGGCTTCCGGCCCCACGCCGATCATGACCGGCTTCGTGCTGGGCGTGCGGCCCGCGGAACCCGGCTACCGCTCGTTCACGGTGGCCCCGCACTTCGGCAGCCTCACCTGGGCCCGCGGCGCGGTGCCGACGCCGTTCGGGCGGGTCTTCGTCCGCTGGAGCCGGGACGACGGCCGCTTCTCGCTGACGGTCCAGGCGCCGCCCGGCACCACCGGCACCATCGCGCTCCCCGACGGACGGCACACCGTGTTGAACGGCGGTGCGCACGGGGCGGAGCGCACGTTCTCGGGCAGGGACAGGGATGACCGGACCGATTCGTCAGGAGGAGATTGAGACCGTGAGCGAAGCAGGCGATGGCACCCGGCGAGGCCTCACCCGGCGCGACTTCGTGGGGAGGGGAATCGCCCTCGGCGGCCTCCTGGTCCCGGGCACGTCGCTCGCCGCGTTCCTGAGCGCGTGCGAGTCCGGCCACCCCGTCCAGGAGACGGCGCGGACCAGCGCTCAGCTGCCGGTGAACGTGCCCAGGGACAAGACCCTCGTGATCGACCAGATCTTCCGTTACAGCGTCATCAAGAACTTCAACATGTACTCGCCCACGACATCCACCCCGACGCGCCATGGACTGGTCATGGACACCCTGTGGTACATCGACCAGCAGACCGGGCAGTGGATCAACGCGCTCGCGTCGGACAAGCCCGTGTACAACGCGGACTTCACCCAGATGACCGTCACGCTCCGCTCCGGCGTCGCATGGAGCGACGGCGTCGCGTTCAGCGCCGACGACCTGGTCTTCACCGTGCAGACGCTGATGGCGAGCCCCGGTCTCGTCTGGTCCAGCGACATGCAGGTCAACGTGAAGAACCTCGCCCGGCAGGACGACCACACGGTCGTCTTCACGCTGAAGAAGCCCAACCCGCGCTTCCACCTGTACTTCACCTCGGCCTACAACGGCATGTACATGATGGCCAAGCACGTCTGGGAGAAGGCGGGCGACCCCAGGACGTTCACGAACTTCCCGCCGGTGTCGCTGGGAGCATACGCCTTCCAGGACGCGGACCCCAACGGCTACTGGGAGCTGTTCAAGCGCCGTGACGACTGGCAGCGGACGACGGCCGGAATGGTGGCGCAGAACCCGGGAGCGCAGTACGTCCTGACCCTCGTCTCCGCCGACGACCAGCACAAGGTCATCGCGATGAAGCAGCACGCCCTCGACGTGCTCATCGATCTGAACACCGAGGCGTTCCAGACGCTCCGGAAGGGCACGTCCAGCGTGTCCTCCTGGTACAACGACTTCCCCTGGGCCTATCCCAACGAGTTGAACGTCCGCTTCTTCGGCTTCAACTGGAGCCGGGCGCCGTACGACAACAGGGACGTGCGCTGGGCGCTGGCCCTCGCGCTCGACCTGGTCGGCCTGCAAACCAACTACGAGGGCGGGGTGACGCGCGTGACCCCGTTCCAGGTCCCGGCCGTGCCTTCCCTGCTCGGCAAGTACCACCAGCCGCTGGAGCCGTGGCTCCAGCAGCTGACGATCGACGTCGACGGCGCGTACAAGCCCTACGACGCGGACGTGCCCAGGCGCATCGGCGACTGGGCCAGGGCGAATGGCCACAGCGTCGGCGACGGGATCTCCCAGCTCCACCAGCTGTTCGGGATCGGCTGGTGGAAGCACGCGCCCGACGTCGCCACCAAGCTCCTGACGAAGAACGGCTTCAAGAAGGATGGCTCCGGCAGGTGGCAGCTGCCCGACGGGAAGCCGTGGACGATGACGATCATCGCGGCCCCGGACGAGGCGGACGCCTATCGGCTGGCCCTCGGCGCGCAGGACCAGTGGAAGAAGTTCGGGATCGACGTGACGGTGCAGTCGCTGGAGCGGGACCCGTTCAACCAGCGGCAGTACGTCGGCGACTTCGACGTGACCTCGACCTGGGGCGCGCTGGCGCCGACCGCGATCGCGGATCTCTGGCAGGGCCTCAACCCGTTCCACTCCAGGTACTTCGCGCCGATCGGCCAGTCGACGCAGGCGCAGGGGAGCAACAACTGGATGCGGTTCCGCTCGCCGGAGCTGGACCAGGTGATCGACCAGCTCACCGGGACGTCTCCCGACAAATCCACCTCGCTCGACCTGAGCCAGCAGGCGGTGAAGATCTGGACCGAGCAGATGCTGACCCTGCCCACCGTCAGCTTCAAGAAGTTCGTCACGACGGACTCCACGTGGTGGACGGGCTGGCCGAAGAACGACCATCCCGACCGGCAGCCGCTGTACTGGTTCATGGGTGGGCGCTTCACCGTGCAGAAGGTGGTCCCCGCGAGGTGAGGCTCCTCGTCTCCTACGTGCTGCCCCGGCTCCTGCAGTGGGCCGTGGTCATCGTGGTCGGCGTGACCGTGGCATTCGCGGTGCCACGGCTCTCGCCGACCCAGCCCGTCGACCAGATGCTGGGGCGGATGTCGGGCATGACCGCGACCGACCCCGCGGCGGTGGCCAGCCTGCGGAGCGCCATCATCGCCCTGTACGGGCTCCAGGGCACCCCCCTGGAGCAGTACGGGCGCTTCTGGCAGCACCTGCTGCGTGGGGATCTCGGCCCCTCCCTGACCGCGTTCCCGACGCCCGTGACCGAGATGATCTGGCAGGCGCTGCCCTGGACGATCGGCCTGCTCGGCATCAGCACCATCCTGTCGTGGCTCCTGGGCCTGGCGCTGGGGACGCTCTCGGCGTACCGGCCCCACGCGCTCTGGTCGCGGCTGCTCGCGAACGGGATGGTGACGATCTATCCCATCCCGTACTTCATCCTGGCGCTCGTCATGGTGCTGGTGTTCGCGTACTACGTCCCGCTGTTCCCGCTGGTCGGCGGTGCCACCGGTCCGCCCGGGCTGAGCCTGGACTACCTCTGGAGCATCCTCTGGCACGGCTTCCTGCCCGCCCTCTCGCTGGTGCTCGTGCTGACCGCGTTCCGCTTCATCGTGGCGAGGGCCCTGGCCTCCGGGGTGCTGTCCAGCGACCCGGTCGCGTTCGCCGAGACCGCCGGCATCCCCCGCCGCAGGATCGTGAGCCGGTACGTGATGCGGAACAGCATGCTGCCCCAGATCACCGACCTGGGCCTCCAGCTCGGCGCGATGTTCGAAGGCGCCCTCATCACTGAGGTGGCGTTCTCCTACCCCGGCATCGGCTACCGGCTGTTCACGGCGATCCTCCAGTCCGACTACAACCTGATCCTGGGGGTGACCCTGTTCTCGATCGTGGGCATCGCCACCGCCGCGCTGCTGATCGACTTCGCCTACCCGCTGTTCGACCCGCGGGTCCGCTACCAGTAGGAGGAGCCATGGCCGAGGCGATCGTCACCACGCCCGCCGTCCGCCGCCACCACGCGGCGGCCGCGGCCGTCACGGACCTGCTCCGGTTCAGCCCCGCGTTCACGGTGGGCCTGGTGCTGCTGCTGGCGACCCTCGCGTTCACGCTGCTGTCCTTCCTCTCGCCCTACGATCCCACCGACCGCCATGTCGTGCCGGCGGACATCGGCCCCTCGCTCGTCCACCCGCTCGGCACCACCTCGCTGGGCCAGGACCTGTTCTGGATCATGACCTTCGCCGTCCGGAACTCCCTGATCGTCGCCGGGCTCGCGGTCGTGATCGGCCGATCGATCGCGGTCGTGCTCGGGTCGTTCCTCGGGTACACGGGCGGGACGGTGGACCGCTTCCTCTCGTCGGTGACGGACTCCTTCATCGTGATCCCGCGCCTGCCGCTCCTCATCCTCGTCGCGGCCATCCTCAAGGGCACCCTCGGCCTGCCGGCGCTGGCGCTGCTGATCGGTCTGCTGGACTGGGCCTGGCCGTCGAAGCGCTACCGGTCCCAGGTGCTGACGCTCCGCGAGGAGACGTTCACACAGACCGCGGCGTTCAGCGGCATGCGTCCGATCACGGTCATCCTGCGTGAGCACGTCCCGTTCCTGGTGCCGTTCATCCTCGCCGACGCCATCACGGGCTTTCTGTACGCGATCGGCATGGAGATCACGCTGTCCATCCTGGGGCTGACCGACCTCGCCGTCCCGACCCTGGGTACGACCATCTACTGGGCGAACTACTACCAGGCGCTGCTGAGCGGCAAGCTCTGGTGGCTGATCGCTCCGGTCGCCGCGTCCATCCTGATGGTCGTCGGGTTCTACCAGCTGTCCACGAGCCTCAGCCGGTACCTCGACCCGAGGACACGGGCGCGAGCGCTGGCCGGGCGGGCGGCGGCGGCGTGAACCTCGTCGCCGAGGCCACCGACCTCACCGCGCACTACGTCGTCGACGCGTTCGGCCAGCGGCGGACGGTGCAGGCGGTGGACCGGGTCTCGCTCGCCATCCGGCGTGACGAGGTGTTCGGCATCGCCGGCGAGTCGGGCTGCGGCAAGTCCACGCTCCTCAAGACGCTGCTCGGCGCCGTGACGCCACCGCTCACTGTGCGCGGCGGCTCGGTGAACTACTACGTCGACGGAGAGCGCATGGACGTTCTCCGCATGCCCGAGGAGGACCGGCGGGACCTGCGCTGGCGCGTGGTCTCGTACGTGCCGCAGGGCTCGATGCACGTGCTGAACCCGGTTCGCCGGATCAGGGGCACGTTCCGCGACTTCGTCCAGGCCCACCGCCGGGTCGGTGACCGGGAGTCGGACGAGATGGCGCGGCACTACCTCGACGGACTGGGACTGCCGCCGAAGGTGCTCGACTCGTACCCCCACCAGCTGTCGGGGGGGATGCGGCAGCGCGTCACCATCGCGCTGGCCACGATCCTCGCCCCGCCCCTGGTCCTGGCCGACGAGCCGACGACCGCGCTCGACGTCGTGATGCAGCGGGCGGTGATCGGCATGCTCGAGCAGACCCGGCGCGAAGCCGGCAGCACGCTCGTCCTGGTCACCCACGACCTGGGTGTGCACGCCCATCTCGCCCACCGGGTCGCGGTCCTGTACGCGTGCGGGCTGGACGGCAGCGCAACCGTCGCCCGGTCGACGGCCGGGAACCTGCGCACCGACAGGCCGCGCCGGATCGTGAAGTGGCGGCTCACGTCCTCCAGGCTGAGCAGCTGGGCATCAGCCGCCATCGCCACCCCCTCCGGACACCAGGAAGCACGCCACCCGATGATCGGGTCCGACCGTCTCCATCGGCGGCTGCTCGACCCGGCAGACGGCCATGGCGTGCGGGCACCGGGGGTGGAAGCGGCAGCCCGGCGGCGGCGCGTCGAGCGCCGGGGGCTGGCCGGGGATGCTGACGCGCCTCGCCTTGTCGTCCACGCGCGGCAGGGACTGGATCAGGTGCTTCGTGTACGGGTGCAGCGGCCGCTCGAACAGCGTCTTCGCGTCCGCCTGGCGCTGGCCGGAGAGAGCGGGAGCGGCAAGACGACGCTGGCGCGCATGATCCTGGGCCTCACCGCGCCCAGCTCCGGCCGCATCCTCTTCAAGGGCCGGGACGTGACCCTGCTCAGCGGGTCCGAGCGCCGCTCGTGGTTCCGGCGCGAGGTGCAGCCGGTGTTCCAGGATCCGTACGCGACGTTCAACCCGCTCCGCGCCGTGGACGCCTACCTGGGCGCCACCGCCCGGAACTTCCGCGTGGCCGCACGGGCCGAACGGGAGGCGCGCATCGATGACGCCCTCAACGCCGTGGGGATGGGGCTCCGGGACGTTCGCGGCCGGTATCCCAACGAGCTGTCCGGCGGGCAGCTGCAGCGGGTGTCGATCGCCAGGGCCCTCATCACGCGCCCCTCGCTCCTCGTGGCGGACGAGCCCGTCTCGATGCTGGACGCCTCGCTCCGGATGTCGATCGTCA
>VBJR01000168.1:4246-5703 GCA_005880175.1 Chloroflexota bacterium | reverse complement strand
CGTCTGGTGCGACGAGGTGGCGGCGGCCATCGAGCGGCACCGGCCCCGGGCGGCGGTGGTCAACGCGGGCGGCGCGCGCTTCCTCCAGGGCGACCCGATCGTGATGACCGCGGCAGACGTCCTGGAGGTGGCGGCCCGCGTGCCGGCGGTGGTGGCCGTGCACATGGAGGCGATCAACCACTGCGTCCTGACGCGGGCCGAGCTGCGCGCGGCGGCGCCGGGCGTGCTGATCCCCGCGGACGGCGAGGCGGTCGAGGTCTGACCGGCCTCTAGCCCGAAGTTCCCTGCTTGCGGTGAACTTGGTTGAACTCGGATTCGCGGTGCATGGTCTGGCTACAGCGCCCGGAACGACCTCCAGTGGCGCCGTTGGGAGCGAGTCGGGGTGCGCGATCTGGTCTGACCAGGTTGCAGCACGAAGCCACGAAGGCGCGGCTCGTGGGGTGAGCAGGTGGCCGATGCTTCGTGCGTCTTCGTGCTCTTGGTGCCTTCGTGCTTCAAACGCGCTCGGACAGACCACGGGTGTACTGGCCACATCTGCACGGCCGTCGCGAGTTCGGCCCCAATACGATCGCCCTCAGGAACTTCGGTCTAGCGGGCCGGGCTGCGTCTCGCGGCGCGGCCGCCGCCCTGGCCCCGGCGGCCCAGCCGCCGCCAGCGCCGTGCGCGCTGGCGCCCGCGCCGCGGGGCGTCGGCCGCGCTGAGCAGCGCCTCGGCGGCGTTGTCGGGGCCGGCCGGCTGGCCCCCCTGGTCCAGGTCGAGCCAGAGCCTGGTCAGCTCCAGGTAGATGTCCGTCTCGGTCCAGCCGGGCAGAGCCTCCGCGAGCTGGTGCCGCTCGGCGACCGCCATGACGGGGCGGTAGACCGAGTCGTACCAGCTGGCCGCCGCCTCGGGCACGGACACCTCCAGCTCGCGCTCCTCGCTCAGGAAGTAGCGGTGGCCGAGGATGTGCTCGTGGATGACGTCGTAGCGGCCCAGGTTGCTGCACTCCAGGCGCGCCTCGGGACGCACGCGGTCCAGGTGCGTCCGCTCCAGGAACCGCGCGTACTCGGCGACGCCGAGCAGGTCGCGGGAGTCCACCTCCGCGTCCAGCGGCGCGCGGGTCCGGACCTCGACGACGTGGGCGCGGATCGTGTCCCAGCCCAGGCGGCGGGCGATGGACACGCGGTGGTGGCCGTCGCGCACGAAGTACAGCTCGCCGACCTCGTAGACCTCGATCGGCGGCATCTCGCGACCCTGCTGGATCAGCCCGTACAGGCGCGTCCAGCGCTCGCGCAGGTGCCGGCCGAGCGGGTGGAAGGCGACGTCGAAGTCGGCGGTGCGGTTCTCCGAGCCGCGGATCCGGCAGAGCGGGATCTCGCGCAGCCCGCGGTCCACCTGGCCGTCCATGCGCGCGGCCCGGACGACGTCCCTCAGCGGCAGCAGCATGCGTTCGCGGCCGGTGAAGATGGCCGAGAGCT
>VBJR01000168.1:0-4097 GCA_005880175.1 Chloroflexota bacterium | reverse complement strand
CCCGGACGTGATCGTCTCCGCGGGCGACCTCCCGTTCGACTACCTGGAGAACCTGGTCACGCGGGCGAACGTGCCGCTGGTGTACGTCCCGGGCAACCACGACCCGGACGTGACCACTGCCGCGGCGCGGAGCAACGGCCTGTGGTCGGTGCCGGAGGACGTCCTGCCGGGACCGCAGGGCTGCGACACGGCGGACGGCCGGATCGTGCAGGCGGGGGGCCTGCGGATCGCGGGCCTGGGCGGGTCGATCCGGTACAAGGAGGGCCCCAACCAGTACACGCAGTCGCAGATGCGGTGGCGGGCCCTGCGGCTGGAGGCGAGGGCCCGGCTCCGGCTGGGCTTCGGCGGCGCGCTGGACGTGCTGGTCACGCACGCGCCGCCGCTGGGCGTGGGGGACGGGGCGGACCCGGCCCACCAGGGCTTCGAGGCGCTGCACCGGCTGGTGGCGCAGCTGCGCCCGCGCCTGCTGGTGCACGGCCACGTCCACCCCGTCCACAGGAAGGCGCTGGACCGCGAGCTGGGCACCACGCGAGTGGTGAACGCGATCCCGTACAAGCTGCTGGAGCTGTGAGGGGGGCGCGTCAGGCACGTTCGCCGGCGGATGGCCCTTCCGGCAGCCGGCACCAGACGTGCTACCCGGCGTCGGCCCCCTAACCGGTGCATGGGAGTTAACAGGTTGGGTAGGCGGGGCGGCGTCATGCACCTACGCTGCCGGGGTCGTGGACCCCCGCAACGCTCCTCCGCCGAGCTTCTCGAGGGCAGTGCGCCAACGTTCGTTTCGGCGATCTCGTGGCGCTCGTCGAGGCGCTCGGGTTTCGTCTCCGCAGGGTCGCCGGCAGCCCCCACATCTACGCGCACCCCCACCTCGACGAGCTCGTGAACCTGCAGGAGGTCAACGGCCAGGCGAAGCCGTACCAGGTCCGCCAGGTGACCCGCATCGCCTTGCGGTACGCTCTGCCCTTGAGGAGCCGGCGGTGAACGAGTACCACATCAACGTGTTCTTCAGCGCCGAGGATGGCGGCTGGATCGCCGACATCCCGGACCTCGACGCGTCCTCCGCGTTCGGTCGTACGCCGGTCGAGGCGGTGGCCGACGTCGAGCGCGCTCGTGACGCCTGGCTCGCCGCCGCTCGCGAAGCCGGCAAGCCCGTGCCGCAGCCGCACTACCGGCCGGCTCGCGCGCTGTAGCCGGCCGGCTCGCGCCGGACCCTCAGTACACTCCTGGACAGGCGTGACCAGGAAGTTCCGCGACCTGCTCCAGGCGCCCGACGCGGGCCTCGCGGCCGTCGATCCGGCCGACACCCGCGGGGTGAGCAAGAAGCGCGCGCGCGACCGGCTGCCCGCGCTCCTGGCCGAGCTGAACGAGCTGCAGGAGCGGCTCTGGGCCGAGCAGCGGCGGTCCGTCCTGATCGTCCTCCAGGGCATGGACACGAGCGGCAAGGACGGGACCGTCGCGCACGTGATGAGCGGGCTCAACCCGCAGGGCGTCCACGTCCACTCGTTCAAGCAGCCCACCGCGGAGGAACGGCGCCACGACTTCCTGTGGCGGGTGCGGCGCCAGCTGCCCGGCCCCGGGGTGATCGGGATCTTCAACCGCTCGCACTACGAGGACGTGCTGATCGCGCGCGTCGCCCACCTGGCGCCGGAGGACGAGATCGAGCGCCGCTACGACGCCATCAATCGCTTCGAGACCGCGGTCGCCAGGGCGAACGTGCGGCTGCTGAAGGTCGTGCTGCACATCTCGTTCGAGGAGCAGCGCGAGCGGCTCGTCGAACGCCTGGAGGATCCGGCCAAGCACTGGAAGTTCGACGTCGCCGACATCGACAACCGGGCCTACTGGGACCAGTACCAGGCCGCCTACGACCTGGCGATCGCGCGCTGCGACACGCCCGACGCGCCGTGGTACGTGGTGCCCGCGAACGCCAAGTGGTTCCGCAACTACGCGATCAGCCGCCTGCTGGTGGAGACCCTCCGGGAGATGGACCCCCGGTATCCCCAGCCGGCGCTCGACGTTCCCGGCCTGCTGGCGCGCCTGCGGCCCGCCCCGGCGGTCTGACGCCGCACCAGGCGATCCTTGACAAACCCCGCAGCGGGTGACATGCTCCCGCCGTAAACGTTTCCGGAAACGTTGCCGGCCAGGAGGGAGAGTCGATGGTTGCTGGACTGATCGGTCGTGCCGCGTGGTGCGCGGCCCTGGCGGTTCTCGCCCTGGGGCTGACCACAACCGGCGTCTCCGCGGCGGCGCCGAGTGGCCACCAGGGCCAGTCGGCGACCCGCTTCTTCGTGCCCAGGCCGAACCCCGGCGCGCTCGACCAGATCCGGCAGCTGCGCCAGCAGCACGACCGGGCCGACGCCGATCTGCTGCGCGACCTCGTCACCACCCCGCAGGCGGTGTGGTTCACGAGCGGGACCCCGCAGCAGGTGCGCAAGGACGTCGGCAGGACCATGGAGGCCGCTCGCGACCAGCGCGCCGTGCCCGTGCTCGTCGCCTACGACGTCCCCGGCCGCGACTGCGCCCAGTTCTCGGCCGGCGGCGCCCTCGACATGGCCTCCTACGTGGCCTGGATTGACGGGTTCGCGAGCGCCATCGGCCGCGCCCGCGCGATCGTGATCCTGGAGCCCGACAGCCTCGGCCTCCTGCCCTCCAGCTGCGGCGGCCCCAAGCCGGGCTACCCCTTCACGGACACCGACCGGTTCGCCGAGATCAACGGCGCGGTGGACCGCCTGGCCAGGCAGCCCAACGTCAGCGTCTACCTCGACGGCACCCACAGCGCCTGGCTGTCCGTCGGCGACGCCGCCTCGCGCCTCGTCCAGGGCGGCGTCATGCGCGCCCAGGGCCTCTACGTGAACGTGTCCAACTACCAGTTCACGCCCAACCTGGTCCAGTACGCGACCTGGATCTCCGACTGCATCGCGTTCGCCAACGATCCCGAGGAGGGCGGCTGGCGGCTCGGCCACTACGACTTCTGCAACAGCCAGTACTTCCCGGTGGTCCTGAGCCCGTTCAGCCCGTGGGGCGCCACGGCCAACGCGGCCAACGCCTGGTACGCGGCCAACATGGGCACGGCCGTCGCGAAGACGCACTTCGTCGTCGACACCAGCCGCAACGGCACCGGCCCGAACAGCATGGCGAGCTTCGCCGCCGCGCCGTTCAACCAGGCCGCGAGCACGATCAGCACGCTCCAGGCCGGCAACTGGTGCAACCCGCCCGACCGCGGCGCCGGCCTCAGGCCGGCCGCGACCCCGACGCAGCCGCTGCTCGACGCCTGGCTGTGGGTCAAGATCCCCGGCGAGTCCGACGGCCAGTGCGACGCGGCAGGCGGCCCCCGCGCGTGGGACTTCACCGCCTACACGCAGCCCGGCTGGCCGACCGACCCGGCCCAGCAGTCGCTCTTCGATCCCCTCTGGGGGATGTTCGACCCCGCCGCGGGAGCGTGGTTCCCGCGGCAGGCGCTCCAGCTCGCGAAGGACGCCAACCCCGCGCTGAGCTGAACCGATTCCCCGGGGACGTCCTGCCGCCGCCATCCGGCGGCCGGACGGCCCCGCGGGCCGACGTCCTGCGATCTCTGACGACGACTCTGCATACGTAAGGAGGAGAGACCAGTGCGGCGATCCGTGGTCACGAGGCTGCTGGGCGTGGTCCTGGCGGCCCTCACCGGCGGCATCCTGGTGGCGGCCCACACCGGCCCACCGGCCCAGGCGGCCGGCGGCGGCTACTGGCACACCAGCGGCAACCAGATCCTGGACTCGAACAACCAGCCGGTCCGCATCGCGGGCATCAACTGGTACGGGTTCGAGACCACCGACGCCATCGCCCACGGGCTGTGGGCGCAGGACTACCACACGATCATCAACACCATCAAGGCGCTCGGCTACAACACGATCCGGCTGCCGTTCTCGAACCAGATGGTCGAGACCAACCCGACCCCGTCGAACTTCTCCATGTTCGGCGCCACCGGCCCGATCAACACCGACCTGAAGGGCCTGACGTCCCTCCAGATCATGGACAAGATCATCGCGGCCGCCGGGACGGCGGGCCTCCGGGTGATCCTCGACGACCACCGCTCCGAGGCCGGCAACAGCGCCGAGCAGAACGGG
>VBJR01000213.1:27053-28089 GCA_005880175.1 Chloroflexota bacterium | reverse complement strand
GGCTTCTTCGAGAAGCTGCGCGAGGCGATCAACCTCGACTGACGGCCTCTCCATCTGTATCATCGTGGTGATACAGGCGGGTTTCGGGAGGCATGGGCATGTTCAACGGTCTGTTCTACGTCCTGCTCGGTGCGTTCGGGATCGGCCTGGGAGTGCTCCAGCGGCGTGCCGGTGACCGATGGCCGCTGCCGCAGCGGCGATGGGCGAGCAAGCTGGCCGGCTGGAACGCGGCGCCGACGTCCGATATCCCCGAGCTGGAGCGCCAGATCCGGGCGTACTTCCGCTCGCTGACCGCCGTGACGGCGGCGGCTACCGGCGTGGCGCTGGTGGCGCTCGGCGCCGTCCTCCTGGCGCTCACGGCGGGTGGGCACGCGCCGCCGGTGCTGTGGGACACCGGCCCGCTCTACCTGGCCCTCCTGGTCGGCACCGGGCTCGGCTACCCTCTCGCCGCTCGCCTGCCGCGGCGGCCGCCAGCGGCGGGCCCGCGCTACGCGGACCTGCACCGGCGGCACCTCGCCGACTACCGTTCGCCGGGTCTGCGCTGGCTGGCTCCGGTGGCGATCGCCGTCCAGGCCGTGGCGGCCGCCGTCCTGGTCCTGATGGGCGGCGGATGGATCGCGCTGCTGATGCCGGTGCTCGGCGGGGTGGCGTACGGGGTGGGGGAGGTGCAGATGCGGTCGGCGGCCCGCGCCCCTCGCATGGTCGTGACGCCCGACCCGGTCACGGCGCGCCGGTGCGACGACCTGGTCCGCGCCGACCTCATCGCGCGTCTCCAGGGCCTGGAGTTGCTGACCGTCGGCTTCGCGGGGGCCATCGGGATCATCGTCGCCGGCGGCCTGGTCAAGCAGTGGGGCCTGGCCGCGCAGGTCGTGGACCTCGCCTGCTTCCTGAGCATCGCGTACTGCGTCTTCTTCGCGATCGGCCTGTACGGCCTGGACGAGCGCCTCGGCGGCAGGGTCACCGGCTGGTGGGGCCGCCCGATGCCCCGGTGACCGAGTCGCTGCTCGTCCTCGACCCGGGCGCGTCCTCGCCGCCA
>VBJR01000213.1:9130-27008 GCA_005880175.1 Chloroflexota bacterium | reverse complement strand
CCTGGGGATCGCGCCCAACACCGTCGTCCGCGCCTACAACGAGCTGGAGCGGCAGGGCCTGGTGGTCGCCTCGGAGCGGCGCGGCGTCGCCGTCGCGGACGTCTCCGCACCGCTGCTGCAGGTGGAGCGCCGGCGCGAGGTGGAGCGCGCCGTCGGCCGGCTCGTGGTCACGGCCCGGCGCCTGGGAGTCGGCGCGGCCGAGCTGCGGGCCGAGCTGGAGCGGCAGCTCGGGGCGGCGACCGGCGGAGCCCAGGCGGGTTCCAACTCCGCCCATTCGCGGGACAGTCCAGGCGAGTAGCGTTCCACGCACCAAGTTCGCCGCCACACGGCGAGGTGACTATCCTGGAGGTTGAAACCGCATGCGTGGGTGCATCTGCTCGATCGTCCCGCCGCATATCTTCGAGAGGGTCCTCCGCACCGGGTCGCAGGAGGAGCGAGAGGCCGCGATCGGCACCCTGTCCATCGATCACTCGATCCGGCTCACGCGCGCGCAGAACGCTGCTCTGGCCGCCCAGCCGGTGCGCCGGGCCGTGGCCGCGCCCGGCGGCCGGGGCGCGGTCCACCGGACGATCTACGACGCGCTGCACCGCAACGACCAGCAGGCGACCCGGATCCTCCGCGACGAGGGCCAGCCGGAATCCCGCGACGAGTCGGCCAACCAGGCGTACGACGCGCTGGGCGACACGTACCGTTTCTACTGGGATGTGCTCAGCCGCGACTCGATCGACGACGGCGGCATGTCGCTGCTGGGCGAGGTCCACTTCGGCCATCGGTACGACAACGCGTTCTGGGATGGCAGGCGCATGATGTTCGGTGACGGCAGCGGGACGATGTTCACCGGATTCACCTCGGCGATCGAGGTCGTCGGCCACGAGCTGACGCACGGCGTGACCCAGAGCACGCTCAACCTGCTCTACACGGGCCAGTCGGGCGCGCTCAACGAGTCCATCTCCGACGTGTTCGGCTGCCTGGTCAAGCAGTACAAGCTCGGCCAGACGGCGGACCAGGCCACCTGGCTGATCGGCGAGGGCATCCTGGGGCCGGCGATGCACGGCGTCGCGCTGCGCTCGATGAAGGCCCCCGGCACCGCCTACGACGGCGACGAGCAGCCCGCCACGATGAGCGGCTTCGTCAACACCACGTCGGACAACGGCGGCGTCCACACGAACTCCGGGATCCCCAACCACGCGTTCTACCTGGCGGCGACCGCGATCGGTGGCAAGGCGTGGGAGCGGGCCGGCAAGATCTGGTACCAGGTGATGGCGCTCAGGGCGGTGCCGCCGGACGCGCAGTTCCACACGTTCGCCGCGGCGACGGTCACGACGGCGTCGGCGCTGTTCGGGCCCACGTCGGTCGAGGCGAGGGCCGTCGCGGACGCCTGGGCGCAGGTGGGCGTCCTGACCGCGGCGCAGGTGCCGATCGCGGGCGCGCTGGCGTCATGACCGAGGAGGGGGCCGCGGGCACCGACGAGCAGCTGGAAGTCGAGCGTTCGGGCGGCTTCGGCGGCCTGAGGCTCCGCGCCAGCGTCCCCCTCTCCACGCTGGAGCCCCGGGAGCGGACGGCGATCGAGCACCTGCTCGGCCGCCCGCCCTCGGCTCCCTCCGGCCCCGATCGCTTCGTATACCGGTTTCGGATGCACGGTCGCCAGGCCGTCGTGCAGGAGGACCGCGTGCCGGCCGAGCTGCAGCCGCTGCTCGACCGCCTCGCCGACTCCTGGGGCTGACGCTCGCCTCCCGGCCGCATTTCTCAAGTGACTGCTTGAGAAAACTGGCATCTGCTGCCAGAATGTGCTGCAGGGGGAAACGAAGAGATGCGAGCGATCGATCTGGAACTCACGAACGCGGAGACCGAGGTACGCGCGCTGGAGGCCCGGCTGCGCGTCGTTCCGATGAACGACGTCCAGCTCGCGCAGGCGCTGCGCCGGGCGCTCAGCGCCAAGCGCGAACGCCTGGACCGCCTGCGCGCCCGGCACGCGCTGGAATAGCCGCCGCCGGCGTCAGCCCACGAGCTCGCGCGTCCGCGTGACCACGCGGGCCGCGAGATCGTAGCGGCCCAGCGAGGGGATGACGTAGGCGCCCTGGACCTGCGTCCGGGCCGCCTCGAGGAAGTCCACAGCGAGGTCCACGCCCAGGTGCTCGGCGCCGTCTCCGGCGCGCTCGAGCCGGTCCCGCAGGTCCTGCGGGACCGTGATGCCGGGCACCTCGTTGTGGAGGTACTCGGCCTGGCGCACGGACCGGAGCGGGAGCACGCCGACCAGCATGGGCACGCGCACCTCGGCGGCGATGTCGCGCAGCCGCTCCAGGGCGGTGGCGTCGTAGATCGGGTTGGTGACGACGAAGTCCGCGCCGGCGGCGATCTTGCGCCGGAGCAGTCGCAGCTCGCGCTCCAGGTCGTCCGCGCCCGGGTTGACGGCGGCGCCGACGTGGAACCCGGCCTTGTCGCCGATGGGCGTGCCATTGGCGTCCAGGCCGCGGTTCAGGTTCGCGATGATCGTGATCAGGCCCACCGCGTTGACGTCCCAGACCGCGGTGGCCGTGGGGTTGTCGCCGACGCGGGGCGGGTCGCCGCGGAGGGCGATGATGTTCCGGATCCCGAGCGCGTGGGCGCCGATCAGCTCGGACTGGATCGCCATGACGTTCCGGTCGCGGCACGTGAAGTGGGCGATCGTCTCGAGGCCCACCTGCTGCTGGACCAGCGCGGCGCACGCGATCACGCCCATCCGCATCCGGGCCATGGCCGAGTCCGTCACGTTCGCGTAGTCGACGCCCGCCTCCTTGAGCAGGTGGGCGCCGGCGAGCATCCGGCCCGGGTCGATGCCGCGGGGCGGGGTCAGCTCGACGCTGATCGCGAAGCGGCGCTGGGACAGCTCGCGGGCCAGCCGGGAGGTGGGCACGGGCGTCTGCGCCGCCTCGTCCTCGCGTGGCTGCCGGCGCCGCACCTCGATCACGCCGGAGCGGGCCTCGGCGAGTCGCGCGCGGAGTGCCGCGATGTGGGCCGGGCCGGTGCCGCAGCAGCCGCCCAGGATGGCGACGCCGTCCTCCACCATGCGCACCGCGCTCTCGGCAAAGTACTCGGGGCCCGACGTGTAGACCAGGCGGCCGCCCACGCGCTGGGGCAGGCCGGCGTTGGGCCAGGCGGCGACGGCCGGGGCGCCCTGCTGCGCCAGGTGGCGGGCCACGCGCCGGACCGGCTGGGGGCCGCTGCCGCAGTTGGCGCCGATCGCGGTCACGCCCAGCGGCGCCAGCGCGGCGACCGCGGCCTCGGCGGCGTCCTCGGGGTTGGACTCGTCCTCGAAGCTGAGGCTGGCGACGACGGGCAGGTCGGGCGCGACGTCGCGGGCGACGCCGACGGCCAGCTCGAGCTCGCCGAGGGCGCTGAACGTCTCGAAGACGAGGAGGTCCACGCCGCCCTCGACCAGCGCCTCGATGCGCTCGCGGAACATGCGCTGCGCCGAGGAGCGCTTGATCGAGCCGACGGGCTCGATCGGCCGGCCGAGCGGGCCGACGCTGCCCGCCACCAGGACCGGGCGGCCGGACGCGTTGCGGGCCTCGACGGCGAGCCGGGCCCCGGCCAGGTTGACCTCGCGGACGAGGTGCTCCAGGTAGTGCTCGCCGAGGCCGAAGCGGCTGGCGTTGAACGTGTTGGTCTCGATCACGTCCGCGCCGGCCGCGATGTAGTCGCGGTGGAGGCCGCTGACGAGGACCGGCTCGGCCAGGTTCAGCTCCTCCAGGCAGCGGCCGGGGGCGACGCCGCGAGCCAGGAGCTCGGTGCCCATGGCGCCGTCGAACAGGACGGGTCCCCGGGCCAGCAGTTCCGCCATGCGGTTCATTGAGCTACCCATGTAACCACAGGCGCCGGGGTCGGCCGGCTCAGGCCCCGGTCAGGATGCCCCGGCCGAACGCGATCGCGACGACCCAGCAGGCGATGGCGAGGAACGCGGCCTCGCGGGCTTTCGTGCCCCGGCCGGCCCAGAAGTACACGCCGGGCAGGAACAGGAACGCGAAGCCGCCGTACACCACGTGGAGCAGCTCCTTCGGCTGCGTCATCGTGAGGAGGATCAGGCCGATCGCGCCCTGGATGCCGGTCAGGGCGATCATCAGCACGTAGCTGGAGCGGAACCCCGGGCTGACCTGGCGGCTGCGGATGAAGGCCACGGTGCCCCAAACTCCGAGCGCGGCGGCGAAGAGGATGAGCGCGAACGCGAAGCGCTGGTGCAGGAAGGCGAGAATGCCGATCACAAGGACGTCAATTCTCGGACTTCGGGGTGTGTCGATGAAGGTTGAGGTGGTCAAGGCCGTCAGAGCGCCGGTGGCGCCGGCCTATCTGCGCGCCGTGCTGGGGGCAGCGCTCGAGGAGCCGGCCGTGGCCTCGGCGGCCGCCCCTGCGGGCGCCGAACCAGAGATCACCGTCCGCCTGAGCGGCGACCGCGAGCTGCGGCGCCTGAACCGCGAGTTCCTCGGCGAGGACCACGCCACCGACGTCCTCTCGTTCCCGAGCGGCGACCTGGCCGGCGGCTACCTGGGCGACCTGGCGCTGTCCTGGCCGGCCGTGACCCGGCAGGCGGAGGCGTTCGGCCACGCGCCCGAGGTGGAGGCGGCGCTGCTGGCGGTGCACGGCCTGCTCCACCTGCTCGGCTGGGACCACGCGACCCCCCCCGAGGAGCGCGAGATGACCCGGCTGACGCTGGCCTGCCTGGCCCGCTCGGCGCTGCGGCCGGCCCCCGGGAGGCTGTAGCTCCAGGGGTCCGTACAATTGCGCGGACAGGGTCGCGGCACCTGAGCCGCAGGCCCCCGTATGCCTATGTCCACCCCAGCGCAGACCCCCGACTCAGACCTGGTTCTGGTCGGCCTCGGCAACCCGGGGCGGGAGTACGCGCACACCCGCCACAACCTGGGCTGGGCCTGCCTGGACCGGTTCGCGGCGAAGAACCAGATCGAGCTGTCCCGCAAGCGCTGGCGCTCGCGGGTCGGCTGCCGGGAGGTGGCCGGCCGCCGGGTCTGGCTGCTGGAGCCGCAGACGTACATGAACCTCAGCGGCCGGGCCGCCTACGAGGCGACGCGCGACCTGGAGGTCGGCCCGGAGAACGTCTGGGTCGTCTACGACGAGATGGACCTGCCGCTCTGCCGGCTGCGCATCCGCACCGGCGGCTCGGCGGCCGGCCACAACGGGATCCGGTCGATCATCGCATCGCTGCACAGCGACGCGTTCGTCCGCTTCCGGGTGGGCGTCGGCAAGCAGCCGGCCCGGGGCCACAGCCATGGCGTCGGCCACGTGCTCGGGCGCTTCTCGAAGAGCGAGGCCGACGTGATCGACAAGGTGATCGAGGGCACGGCGGCAGCGCTGCAGACCGCGCTGGAGGAGGGGCTGACCCGAGCGATGGACCTGTACAACCGGGCTGGATCTCTCGGCTGCGAGGAGCAACCGTGACCGCGTTGTGGGAGCGCACGCTCGACGGCGCCCTGCGCGACTGGCTGGCGAGGCCGGGCGCCGCGCTGCGGGCTGGGCGGCTGCCGCGCGCGGCCTGGCCGGTCGTGCTCTCCGCCGTGGCGCGGGGGGCGGCCGCCGCGGACCGGCCGGTGCTGGTCCTCTGCCCGGGGCCGGCCCGCGCGCTCGCCGAGCTCCGCGTCTGGCTCGCGGGGCGCCCCTCCGTCTACCAGTTCGCCGAGGTGACGGTCTCGTTCCTGGACCGCCCGCCGGCGTTCGACGAGACGGTCTCGCTGCGCCTGGAGGCGCTGGCCGCGCTCGCGGGCGCGGCCGCCGGGGAGCCGTGCGTGGTCGTCTCGTCGCGCCGGGCCATGATGCGGATGACGGTCGGCCGCGGGGACCTGGCGGCGACCACGATCGTCCTGCGGCCAGGCCAGACGGCCGACCCGACGCAGCTCGCGGCCCGGCTGGTCGAGCTGGGGTACACGCGCGAGCCGCTCGCCGAGACGGCCGGCCAGTTCGCCCTCCGTGGCGGCATCCTGGACGTGTTCCCGGCGGCCGCGCGGTCGCCGGTGCGGGCCGAGTTCTTCGGCTCCGAGCTCGAGACGCTGCGGCTGTACGACCCGAAGAACCAGCGCTCCGTGATGGCCGTGCCGCAGGTGACCATCCGGCCCGGCCGGGAGCTGCTGCTCGGCCCGGAGCGGGGCGTCGCCGCCGCGGCCGCGCTGCGGTCCGGCGCCGCGCTGGACGGGCTCCGGGCCGACGTGCGCGCCGAGTGGGAGGAGGACCTGGAGCGGCTGGCGGCCGGCGGGGCGTTCCCCGGGGTCGAGCTGTACGGCGCGTACCTGGACGCGCGCCTGCCGTCGCTGCTGGACCACCTGCCGGAGAACGCGGTCGTGGTGGACCTGGAGCCCGAGCGCCAGGTCGCCGACGCCCGCGAGCTGCAGGACGAGACGCTGATGCTGTCCCAGGCGGAGTCGCGCGACGGCGAGCTGCCGGTTGGTTTCGTACCGCCGATGGTGACGATCGACCGGCTGGTGGACCTCGGGCGCGGAGGCCGCTCGCTCCTCACCGCCTCCGCGGCCGAGGTCGAGGACGCCGCCGACCTGGGCTGGCGCGACCTGGAGCCGGTCGTCGGCCGGCCGCGGGCCGTAACCGAGCTCGCCGAGGCTGCCCGGGCGGCCACCGTCGTGCTGGCGACCGAGCAGGCCGAGCGGGCCGAGGTGCTGCTGCGCGAGGCCGGCGTCCGCGCCCAGCTCGCCGAGGTCGACCTGGACGCCGACCTGGAGCCGCGGACCGGTCTGTACCGGGCGGACGTGGACCCGGCGGCCGGCACCCGGAACGATGAGCTGGGCGTCCAGCTGTTCAGCGACGCGGAGCTGTTCGGCCGCGTCCGGCGGGTGGCCGCCCGGCCCTCGCGCCGCTCGACCCGGGGCGAGGTCACGCTGCACCTGGAGTTCGAGCCCGGCGAGCTGGTCGTCCACGTGGACCACGGCGTGGCCCGGTTCAACGGCATGCGCCTGATCGACGCCGAGGACCCGGAGCAGGGGGGCACGATCCAGCGCGAGTACCTGGAGCTGGAGTACGCCGAGGGCGACAAGCTGTTCGTCCCGGTCGAGAGCCTGGACCGCGTCCAGAAGTACGTCGGCGGCACCGAGGACCGGCCGCCGCTGCACCGCCTCGGCACCGGCGACTGGGAGCGGGCCCGGGCCCGGGCCCGCAAGAGCGTCGAGGACGTGGCCGAGGACCTGCTCAAGATGTACGCGCGCCGCGAGAGCAAGCCCGGGTACGCGTTCGCGCCGGACACGCCCTGGCAGGCCGAGCTGGAGGAGTCGTTCCCGTACGAGGAGACGCCCGACCAGCTCCAGGCGCTGGCCGACATCAAGGGCGACATGGAGTCGGAGCGGCCGATGGACCGCCTGCTCTGCGGCGACGTCGGGTTCGGCAAGACCGAGGTCGCGCTGCGGGCGGCGTTCAAGGCCGTCATGAGCGGCCGCCAGGTCGCCGTGCTGGCGCCCACGACGGTGCTCGTCCAGCAGCACTACCAGGTGTTCCGGGAGCGCCTCAAGAAGTACCCGCTGACGGTCGAGGTGCTGTCCCGCTTCCGCACGGAGGAGGAGCAGCAGCGGACGCTGGCCGGGGTCAAGGCGGGCGCCGTGGACATCGTGATCGGCACGCACCGGCTGCTCCAGCGCGACGTGCGGTTCAAGCGCCTCGGCCTGCTGGTCATCGACGAGGAGCAGCGGTTCGGCGTCATGCAGAAGGAGCGGTTCAAGCGCATGCGCGCGAACCTCGACGTGCTGTCGCTGTCCGCCACCCCGATCCCGCGCACGCTCCACATGGCGGTCGTCGGCATCCGCGACATGAGCGTGATCCAGACGCCGCCCGAGGACCGCCAGCCGATCAAGACGTACGTGACGGCGGACGACGACCAGCTGGTCGCCGAGGTGATCGACCGCGAGCTCGACCGCGGCGGCCAGGTCTACTACGTCCACAACCGGGTCCGGACGATCGACCGGGCCGCGCAGCGCATCGCCAAGCTCGTGCCCCGGGCCCGGATCGCGGTCGGGCACGGCCAGATGGAGGAGGACGACCTGGCCCGGGTGATGGTGGACTTCGCGGCCGGCAAGCACGACGTGCTGGTCTGCACCACGATCATCGAGTCGGGCCTCGACATCCCCAACGTCAACACGATGGTCGTCGAGCGGTCCGACCGCTTCGGGCTGTCGCAGCTCTACCAGCTGCGGGGCCGCGTGGGCCGCGCCGGCAAGCGCGCGTACGTCTACTTCCTGTACGACCCGGCGAAGTCGCTGACGGAGGCGGCCGACAAGCGGCTCGACGTCATGTCGGGCCTGCACGAGCTGGGCCAGGGCTTCAAGATCGCGCTGCGCGACCTCGAGATCCGGGGCGCGGGCAACCTGCTGGGAGTCGAGCAGCACGGGGCGATCGCGTCGGTCGGCTTCGAGATGTACCTGCAGATGCTGCAGGGCGCGGTGGCCAAGCTGCGCTCGGGCGGCGAGGAGTCGCGCGTCGGCGACGTGCTCTCGACGCCGGAGCTGAACATCGACCTGCCGCTCGACCACTTCGTGCCCCGCTCGTACATCCGGGACGAGAGGCTGCGCCTGGACGCGTACCGCCAGCTCGCCGCGACCGAGGACGAGGCGGAGCTGGAGGGCGTGCTGCGCTCCCTGCGCGACCGCTACGGGCCGCCGCCGGCCCAGCTCGGCAACCTGGTGTACTCGCTGCGCGTGAAGCTCAAGGGCCAGCTTCTGGGACTGCGGTCGATCACCACCGACGGCCGCGACACGGCGATCAAGGTGGACCCGGAGCGGCTGCTGGACGTGGAGACGCTGGAGCGCCGCTTCAGCGGCCGCCTGCGCGTGCGGCCCAACCGCCTGCTGCTGCGCCGGCAGGGCGAGGCCTGGAAGGACGAGCTGATGAACCTGCTGGACGCGATGGCCGAGCTGTACGCCGATGCCACGGTGGGGGTGGGCAATGCCTGAGCCGGAGCGGCCCTACCCGGACGGCATCGCCGCCAGCTTCGAGATCGCGCGCCGTCTGCGGGCGCCGGACGGCTGCCCGTGGGACCGCGAGCAGACGCACGAGTCGCTGCGGCCGTACCTGCTCGAGGAGGCGCACGAGCTGCTGGAGGTCATCGACCGCGGCCTGGACGACGGCAAGATGCTGGAGGAGCTGGGCGACGTCCTGTTCCAGGTCGCGATGCACGCGGCCATCGCGGAGGAGCAGGGCCGGTTCGACGCCGCCCGGGTGTCCGAGGCCGCGGCGGCCAAGATGGTCGCCCGCCACCCCCACGTGTTCGGGGACGAGCAGGTCGCCGACGCGTCGGACGTGCTCCGGCTGTGGGAGCGGCGCAAGGCGGAGGAGGCGGCCAGGGCGGGGCGGGCGTCGGAGACCCCGGTTGACCGGGTGCCCGCGACGCTGCCGGCGCTGGCCTGGACCGCGGGGATGCAGAAGCGGGCGGCGCGCGTCGGCTTCGACGAGGTGCCGGCGGAGGGCGACGTGGCGGCGATCGCCGAGCGGGCGGGCGCCCTGGCGGCGGCCGCGGACCCGGCCGAGGCGGACCGGGCGGCGGGGGAGCTGCTGCTGGCGGTGGTCGGCCTGGCCCGGCGCCGGGACGTGAACCCCGAGGACGCGCTGCGAGCGGCCGGGCAGCGCTTCCGCGACCGATTCGCGGCGGGGTGGGAGCCTCGCGCCGGCGCGCCGGACTGACCGGGGTCCCATTTCGGGGGCGCATCTGTCCCATTGGCACGCCAGGGGACCGATGTTATATTGGCCTTTGTCGAATATCCGCCGTCTCCACTTCCTGGTCTCCTATGCGTCCACGCAGAGCATCCGCCAGCAACGGCATCGTCGACAAGCGCGTGCGGCTCTCGCACCAGACGTTTCTCCTGACAGCGATGGCCCTGTTCGGCCTCTGGATGGCCGGCTCGCTGTTCCAGGAGCTGTCGCTCAACCAGTCGCTGAGCCAGCAGGCCGCGAGCCTCCGCGACCAGAACGCCTCGCTCCGCTCGACGAACGGCGCGTACCACAAGGACATCAACGCGGTGACGTCGGGCGCGGCCTCGGAGGAGGAGGCCCGGAAGGACGGCTACGCCCGGGGTAGCGAAAAGCTGTACCTGGTCGCCACCCCGCCCCCGAGCACCCCGCCGCCCACGGCCGCGAAACGGCCAGCGGGCACCTCCGGGAACCCGCTGGACGCCCTGCGCCATCTGTTCGGAGGCTGACCTCCGGCACGCCGCGGAGACGCGGCGGTATACTCATGGCGCGGGGTGGAGCAGCGGCAGCTCGTCGGGCTCATAACCCGAAGGTCGTCGGTTCGAATCCGACCCCCGCAACTAGCTTCACCGAACACAGGCCCAGCCCACCGGCTGGGCCTTCTTTATGTTCCCGCTGTCAAAAGGGGTCGCAAAAGGGTCACAGCGTCCCGGGATGTCTCGTCGACCTACCGCATTTCGATCCACGCTGCCAGAGGCGCATTCCCGACGATCTGGCCCACCGGAACCGCCTCGGGACCGGCAACCGAACGGACGATCCACCGGTGATTTCATGAGCAGGCCAACGCGGCCCGGTCACCCCCGACCCGGTGATGGGCCTCCGTGGAGTGGCCCAGGTGGAATCCGACTAAGCTGAGCTCAAATGGCGAGCAAGCCGGGGAGCGGACAGCCGGGGCCGCCGTCGCCCTCTCCGCCACGAGCGCCGACCAAGCCGGGCGGGCCGACGGCGGCGAGCCAGCTGCGCTCGCCCAGGTTCTGGATCACGCTCCTGATCATCTTCGCCGTCAACATCTTCGTCGCCAACGTCCTCTTCGCCCCGCAGCAGCCGAAGTCGGTGACGATCCCGTACAACGTCTTCAAGGAGCAGGTCGCTGCCGGCAATGTGGTCAGCATCACCAGTACCGGCACCGTGATCACGGGCACCACCAGGAAGGCGATCGGCGCGACACCCAAGGCATCCGACACGGCGGACCACTTCTCCACCGTTCTCCCGGCGTTCGCCGACCCGGGGCTGGAATCGCTGCTCGAGCAGCACGAGGTCACCATCAACGTCAACGACCCCAACCAGCAGACGCCCTTCTGGGAGACGCTGCTGATCAACCTCGGGCCCACTCTGCTGATCGTGGTGGTGATCCTCTTCGTGATGCGGCGGATGGCGGCCGCCAGCGGCGGCGGCGGGTTTCTCGGCCAGTTCGGGCAGAGCAAGGCCCGCCTCTACGACGCCGAGCGGCCCGGGACCACGTTCGCGGACGTGGCAGGCATCGAGGAGGTGAAGACGGAGCTGGTCGAAGTGGTCGCGTTCCTGCGCGAGCCCCTGAAGTACCAGCGCCTGGGCGGGACCGTTCCCAAGGGCGTCCTTCTGATCGGGCCGCCTGGCACCGGCAAGACCCTGGTCGCCCGCGCCGTCGCCGGTGAGGCCAGCGTGCCCTTCTTCAGCATGTCGGCCTCCGAGTTCGTCGAGGCCATCGTGGGCGTCGGGGCCTCACGCGTGCGCGATCTCTTCAAGAAGGCCCGCGACGCGGCCCCGGCGATCATATTCATCGACGAGCTGGATGCGATCGGGCGCAGCCGGCAGGGCACCATCCGGCTGGGCGGCAACGACGAGCAGGAGCAGACCCTGAACCAGATACTGACCGAGATGGACGGCTTCGACTCCCGCGAGGGCGTAATCGTGCTGGCGGCAACCAACCGCGCCGACGTCCTGGATGCCGCCCTGCTGCGGCCCGGCCGGTTCGATCGCCGGGTGACGGTGATGCCGCCCGACCGGCGCGGGCGCGCCGCCATCTTGAAGATCCACACTCGCAAGGTGCCGCTGGGCCCTGACGTCGACCTGGACGCGCTCGCTTCGGACACGCCTGGCCTGGTCGGTGCTGATCTTCGCAACATAGTGAACGAAGCGGCGCTGGCCGCGGCGGCCAGGGGAGCGCCGGCGGTCGGCCAGGTCGACTTCTCGAACGCGATCGAGAAGACGCTGCTCGGCAGCGAGCGCAACATCATGCTGAGCGCGGACGATCGCGAGCGCATCGCGTACCACGAGTCGGGCCACGCGCTGCTCGGTCTCCTGGTGCCTGGCGCGGACCCGGTCCGAAAGGTCACGATCGTGCCCCGCGGCATGGCGCTGGGTGTCACCGTCCAGAGCCCTGTCGACGACCGGTTCAACTACGGCGAAACGTACCTCCGGGCGCGCATCATCGGCGCTCTGGGCGGCCGAGCGGCTGAGTCCCTCGTCTTCGGCGAGGTCACGTCCGGCGCCGAGAGCGACCTGCATCAGGTCACCCAGATCGCTCACGAGATGGTCGTTCGCTGGGGCATGAGCGACAAGATCGGTCCGCTGAGCTTCAGTGAGAACGGACAGCCGGGCCCGTTCGCGATGAGCAAGCCCTACAGCGAGGGAACCGCCCTCCTGATCGACTCGGAAGTGAAGCGGATCGCGCAGGAGTGCATGGAGCAGGCCTGTCAGCTTCTGACCGAGCATCGCGCCCAGCTGGACAAGTTGGCGCAGACCCTGCTGCGAGAGGATTCGCTCAACGAGCGCGAGATCCTGGACGTGACCGGGATTCCGTCGCGCAACCCGCGCGACGCCGGCGACCGCGACTGACTCTGCGGCGCCGCAGCGTCCCGAGCCGTGCGCCCCCATCGACGCGCGCCGATGCGCTGGACGACCAGCGAGATGCTCAGTCAGTGGGCGCCGCCATCCACCGGGTGATGCCACTCGACACCTTTCCAGGGGTGGCCTTGCTCTTGACGAGATAGTCGATCGCGCCAAGCTGGAGGGCCCTCTCGATCAGCTGGGGATCGTCGTAGTTGGAGAGGATCACCACTGGCAACGAGACGGTCCTGCCGTCGGCTCGCAGCGCCGCCAGGACCTGGAGGCCATCCATGGCCGGCAGCCCCATGTCCAGGAGGACCAGATCCACATGGGATCGGAAAGCCAGGGCGAGGGCCGTCTCCCCGGTCATCGCCAGGTGGACCCGGTACCCGTCGTACTCGAGTTTGAAGCGGTACATCCTGGCGATGTGGGGATCGTCCTCGACCAGCAGGATCGTGTCTGCGGGCCGCGAGCGCAGGTTCGCGACCGGATGCTCCGTCAGTGTGGATGCCACCCTCCGACCCCTCCGGTCGGGACGCGGTTGCGGTCCGGCACGAACAGCGGCAGGGGGACGAGGAACCGCCCGGCTCCCGCCAGGTTGTACCCGGGCATGCAGGTGCGGACGAAGGCATCGTCGAGATCGCCGCGCGGGGGGACGACCTCCACGCGCGACGTGCTCCTGGATTCAGCCAGCGATCGTCGTCCCTGGGCACCGGTTGGGGGAACCGTAGTTCGCAAAAGCAAGCGCAAACAAGATAACCGGCGAGCGAGTGCCGCGGTACAGGGCCAATGCCAGGCCAGAAGCCACGATCGCGAGGAGGATCATGTGTCGAGCGCGGCCGCGCGCTGCTCGAGGCCGTCGTCCGGCGGTGTTCTTGCCAAGGTGGTGTCCGCGGCTGCGGCCATCTCGAAGTCCGCGCCCCTCGACTGACCTGAGGGTCAGACGGAGGAGTCCCGGTGCGCGAGGCGGGCTCAGACCGGACGGCGCGCGCTGCCGGGTACTCGTGGCAGGCCGCCTAGCGCCACCGACCCGAGGCCCAGCCCGAGGGCAGTCGCGATCACGGCGGCCCACCACGGCGGCGTCGGGGCCGGGTCGTGGCCCAGCGGCAGCCGGTACAGGCCCCTCGACGTGGCCGCCCACAGGTGTCCCTGGAAGATCGCGAGCTGCATCGGGCCGGCCCCGGCCAGACCGCCGGCGACCTGCGTCCACGTCTGGCCGCCGTCCGGGCTCGCCGTGATCCCCTCCTGGGTACCGGCGGCATAGATCCGATCGCCGGCCATGGCCAGGCCGCCGAGGTCGACGTGGATGTGGCCGCCGTTGCCGGCCACGTGCAGGTGCGGCTGGCCCGGATTCGACAGCCGCGTCCAGCGGTCCCGCTGGAGCAGCTCGATGCCGTCCACCGGCGAGAAGGCGTACAGCTGCACCCCGTCCTCGGCCACCGCGAACGCCACCACCTGGAGCTGCGGCGTCCGGCGCTGCCAGGCGTGCGAGGGCGCCGCCCACTCGAACACGCCGGTCCGGTCGCTGGCGAAGATCCGCTCGCCAGCGTAGGCGATCGCCGCCACCTCCGTCGGATGGACCAGCCCGTTCGCGAGCCTGGTCCACGTCCGGCCGGCGTCGGGCGAGAACATCGGGCCGGACGCCGAGGCAGCCCAGAGCGCGGCGGGATTCGACGGGTCGATGGCCAGCGACCTCACCGCGTTGCGGTCGAACGCGAGCTGCCGCAGCGGCTGGCCCAGGTCGGCCGCCCCGAACGTGGTTGGCATGGCCGTCCGCGATGTCCAGCGCGGGCGAGAGCTGGCCCTCCGCCGACGGGTCGAGGGCGGGGGGCACCGCGCGCGTCCACGAGACGCCGTCGCGAGTCGCGTAGAGGGCGTCGCCGGCGGCGATCAGCTCGCTGCCGTCCGCCGAGGTCATGAGCGCGTCGACGTAGTGACCCGGCAGCGCCGTCAGCGTCCAGCTCGTCCCCTGCTGGAGCTGGGGGAGCTGGCTGACGGCCCGGGGCGCCACGACGAGGACCACGCTGGGCGCCAGCGCGATCGCGACCGCCAGCCAGTACCGGCCGGAGTGGCCGCCGAGCCTCCGCCATGGGGCACCCAGATACGGCATGGCCCTCCGGCGGTAGTGCCACACGTGCCACGTCGTCGGCAGCAGGGCCCACACCGAGGTGAGCAGGTGCAGATCGACCAGGTTGCCGTACGTCTGGCCGGAGAGCGGCAGCACGAGCAGCACCCCGCTGACCACTACCGCGGCATAGAGCACGAGGAGGGCCCAGGAGATCCACCGCTGCCATGGCTGCACCTCGGCCACCCCCGGCACCCGGTGCCGCAGGCCGACCCTGAGGACCTTGGCGACGACGAACACGCCGCCCACCAGGCCGGAGTAGATGTGCACGCCGTCCACCAGGGCGGGCCGCACCGGCACCGGCAGCCCCAACCGCGTGGCCAGGTAGACGAGGCCGGTGCCCCAGGCGACGCAGACCAGGATCACCAGCGACAGGCCGAGCGCGCCGACGGCCAGCCGCGCGACCGGCGACGGGACCTGGGCCGAGCCCGCCCGGGCCGAGCTCACCGCTGCGCCGACTGGTGAACCAGGGTGGCGGACACGCCGGTCACCAGACCGCCCAGGAAGAACACACCGTGCTGGATCCAGTGCCACGTCGCGTTCTGGTCCGCCAGGCCGTCCATGACGAACTCCGCGAGCGCGATCAACAGGATGCCGGCGATGAGGCCGGCGACGGGCAGCATCGGGACGCTGGTGGACCGAGTCTCCTGCATGTCACTCTCTCCTTGGAACGCGCCCGGCGCCAACACATGGCCGCGGTGTCATGTGTAACCGTCGCTCGTGACAGCCTGCCGCTGGACGCGACGTTTGGTGCCAGCCGTGTCTGGTACGAACGCGAATACCGTAGCAGTCCGATGGCCGATGCCGCGGCGCAGGGGTTGCAGCTTTGTAATGCGGTGACGGCGGGATCGGTGCCATGATGGCGCAGCCGTTCACTGTCGCATCGCTGTCACGGCCTGTGCGAAACGAGGCAGGGAACGTAGTGGTGGATCACGCCTGGCCGAACGAAGTGGGCGTTCCAGAGGCGTGGTCGCCCCCGTGTCGAGGAGAGAGGGCCGGCACTGACCGCCAGGCGACATCCTGACGACCCGCGCCGCACTCTCGCATGCCCCGTTTCCAATGGATGATGGAGGGAGCATATGAAGAGATTCTCAAGGAGGCGCTTCCTGGCGTACAGTGCCGGGGTCAGTGCGGGCATGCTGATACCGGTCGGCGCCACGTGGGCGCGCACGAGGTCGGCCTCAGCGTTCGCCACTCCGACACTGCCAGGGGCGAACATCCCGAAGTTCCGGTCCCCGCTCACAATCCTGCCGGCAATGCCGCGTGCGAGCGCCGCCACCGATGCCAGTGGCGCGACCGTCGACATGTACACGATCATGTCGTCGCGGTTCCGTCAGCAGGTGCTGCCGTCCGGCATGCCGAGCACGACGGTCTTCGGCTATGGCGCCGCCGGCCAGAGCTCGTCGTTCCACTGGCCCTCGTTCACGATCGAGTCGCGGTTCCAGACGCCGGTCCGCGTGCGCTGGGTCAACGGCCTGACCGACCGGAACGGCGGCTTCCTGTCCCACATCCTGCCCGTGGACCCGACCCTGCACTGGGCCAACCCGCCGGGCGGGCCGAACGGCGTGGACACCACCCCGACCTTCACGAAGACGCCGGGCCGATACACGGGACCGATCCCGAACGTCGTCCACCTGCACGGCAGTGAGCGCAGCGCGCAGGAGAGCGACGGCTATCCGGACGCCTGGTTCCTGCCCCGCGCCAACAACATCCCCGGCGGCTTCGCCACCCGGGGCAGCCTGTACGACAGCTTCCGGGCGTCGTCCGCGCAGGGCGGCATGTGGAGCCCGGGCAACGCGGTCTTCCAGTACCCGAACAACCAGCGGGCCACGATGCTGTGGTTCCACGACCACTCGCTCGGCATGACGCGGACGAACGTGTACGCCGGTCTGGCCGGCTTCTACGCGCTGCGCGGCGGTCCTGACGACCAGGTCCAGGGCGTGCTGCCCGGGCCGGCGCCGCAGCGCGGCGACGCGGCGGGCGTCGCGTACCACGAGATCGGCCTGATGATCCAGGACCGCTCGTTCAACTCGGACGGCTCGCTGTTCTATCCGGACAGCCGGGAGTTCTTCGACGGCTTCCCCGGCCCGTACATCCCCGACAGCGACATCCCGCCGATCTGGAACTCGGAGTTCTTCGGCGACGTGATGACGGTGAACGGCAAGACATGGCCGTTCCTCAACACAGAGCAGCGCCGGTACCGGTTCCGCATCGTCAACGCGTGCAACTCGCGGTTCCTGATCCTCCGGCTGAGCAACGGGATGCCGTTCTTCCAGATCGGCTCCGACGGCGGCTTCCTGCCCAGCCCGCTCCAGGTCACCCAGCTCCTGGTCGAGCCCTCGGCGCGCATGGACGTCATCGTCGACTTCACCAACGTCCCCGTGGGGAGCACGGTGCGGCTGATCAATGTCGGTCCGGACGAGCCGTTCGGCGGCGGTCAGCCGGGCGTGGACTTCACGCCGGCCGATCCCAACACGACCGGCCAGGTGATGCAGTTCAAGATCGTGGCGCGCCAGGGCGCGGACAACAGCACGCCGCCCGCCCAGCTCAAGCTGCCGGCCATCACCAACCTGGGCGCTCCGAGCGCGACCCGCCAGCTCTCGCTGAACGAGGTCGACTCGGCCGTCCTGGACGGCGTGGGGCCGCTGCGCAGCATGATCGGCACCGTCAATCCGGACGGCACCGGCATGCCGCTCCGGTGGCACGACCCGGTCAACCTGACGCCGAGGACCGGCGCGACCGAGCAGTGGGAGATCTTCGATTTCACCGAGGACGCCCACCCGGTCCACATCCACGTCACGCAGTTCCAGGTCATCAACCGCCAGGTGATCGGCGGGGCCGTGCGCGGCCCCGATGCCGGGGAGAACGGCTTCAAGGACGTGGTCATCGCCTACCCGGGCGAGATCACCCGTGTCCGCCCGAAGTTCCCGGTCGGCGGTCTGTTCGTCGTCCACTGCCACATCCTCGAGCACGAGGACAACGAGTTCATGCGGCCGATGAAGATCGGCTGACCAGCCGGTCGTCCTGGCACCACCGTTGCAGGGAGGGCCCGACCCGCGGGTTGGGCCCTCGTTTCAGGGGCGCGTCGGGACGGATCCATCGGCACGGGTCTGATGACCGCGCTGGTGACCTGGATGATCCGTCGTCGGCCGGCGCGGCTGACGTGGATGCTCTGCGAGGCACCTCTATACTGAGGCCCGATGAGTCCGGCCTCGCTGGTCGTCC
>VBJR01000213.1:3142-9022 GCA_005880175.1 Chloroflexota bacterium | reverse complement strand
CGCCTACGCCGAGTCGTTCACGAAGGGCGACCTGCCGCTTCCACCGGCGCGCAAGGTGGCGGTGCTGGCGTGCATGGATGCGCGCCTGGACGTCCACAAGATCCTCGGCCTCGAGGAGGGCGACGCGCACGTCATCCGGAACGCCGGCGGCGTGGCAACGGATGACGCGATCCGCTCGCTCGTCATCTCGCAGCGGCTGCTGGGGACGGAGGAGGTCATCCTGATCCATCACACCGACTGCGGCATGTTGACATTCACCGACGACCAGGTGAAGGCGCAGATCCAGGCCGACACGGGCATCCGACCCGCGTTCGCGCTGGAGGCGTTCGGCGACCTGGAAGGCGACGTGCGACAGTCGATCGCGCGCATCGCGGCCAGCCCCTTCGTTCCCCGCAAGGACGGCATCCGCGGCTTCGTCTACGACGTGCGCACCGGCCGCCTGGCGGAGGTGAGCTGAGCCGGAGTCCGCGGGCTCCGGGAGCGGCCGCCGGGCCGGCGCTGAACGGCCTGGCGGCCTCTCTCCCGAGATGGAGTACAGCCGCGCCGAGCTTCCTCAGCGCCGACGAGGGAGAGGCACCGCCACCATACTCACGCCCCGCTGATCAGAGTTCGAGCACGGTCCCCAGCGCGGCGACGGACGGGACCGCGGCCACGTCCGGGCCGCCCGCCGGCACGGGGCGGCCGGCGGCGATCCACACGGGCCGGACGCCCGCGGCCAGCGCGCCCTCGACGTCCCGCTCCCGGCTGTCGCCCACCATCACCGCCTCCTCCGGCCGGACGCCCAGGGTCCGGAGGACCAGGCGGAACGCCTCCGGGGATGGCTTGCCCACGCCCGTCTCACCCGAGATGCCCACCGCGGCGAAGCAGCCGGCGAGTCCGGTCCTCTCCAGCTTGCGGCGCTGGATGTCCGGCGGCCCGTTGGTCAGCAGCCCCAGGCGGTAGCGGGCGGCGGCCGCGCGGACCGTCTCGGCGGCGCCCGCGATCAGGGGATGCCCGGCCCGCTGGGCCTCCACGTACGCGGCGGCCATCGCCGGGGCCAGCCCCGGGTCGTCCAGACCGAGCTCCGCGACCGCGGCCGCCCACGCCTGGCGCCGGTGGGTCGGGACCCAGGCCGCCAGCCCGGCGAGACTCGGGTGGCCGCCCTCGAACGTGGCCCACAGGCCCTCCCACGAGGCGAAGCCGAGCGCGAGGGCGAGCCCGTGGTACGGGCCGGCCCGCCAGGCGCCGCGGGCAGCCGCCAGGACCACCTCCTCGACCCGGCCCGGGTCGGCGCCCGGCAGCAGCCGGGAGGTCGCGCGCAGCGAGGCGCGCGCGGTCCGCTCCTCCACGATCAGCGTGTCGTCGAGATCGAAGATCACCGCTCGCGGCGCCACCGCTCGACCATACGGTGCACGGCCCGGGCTCGGTCGCGCGGAGAACGTCTGGATCCATCGCCGCCAGGGCGGTGGGCCTGGACAGTCCCATCGTGAGGGTCTTCCGGGGACCTGAAGCGGCGCAACGTCGAGCTGGCCAGCGGCGACATGGACGTGTACGTGAAGGCGAAGGCCGCGCTCGTGGCCGAGCTGCTGACGCGGGCGCGGGCGGGGCCCCGGTCACCAGGTGACCGGCAGCCGGGTCAGGCCTCCCAGCGGCGTGTCGTCCCGCAGCCGCAGCTCCTCCAGCTCGACCGCCAGCCGCAGCGTGGGCACCCGTTGGAACAGCGCCGAGAACACCGTCTGCAGCTCCACCCGGGCCAGGCCGGCGCCGATGCAGAAGCGCAGGCCGTGGCCGAACGCCACGTGCTGGTTCGGCGTCCGCCGGATGTCGAAGCGGTCCGGCTCGGCGAACGCCGCGTCGTCCCGGTTGGCCGCGTCCGTGCTGACCAGCACCAGGTCGCCCGGCGCGATCGTCACCCCGCCGACCTCGATGTCCGCCACCGCGTAGCGGGCGATCACGCCCAGGGTGGGCGCGGCCCCGGGTCGCGGGGAGCGCGTCGAGCTGGTTCGGGTGGGTCAGCAGGAGCAGCGTGCCCAGGTCGATCCGGGCCACGGTCGTCTCGTGCCCGGCCAAGAGCAGCTGAGCTCGCCGCCGGTCCGCGACCCGCTCTAGCAATGACTTCGTGTCCAACGTTCTCACTCATTACGCTTTCTCGCTGTAATTTCTACTGACAGTTCACTGTCAGTGCTGGATACACTCGATGTATCTCAATTCCAGCGCCATGAATCACAGGAGGTGAGCGATCGTGGCGATCGTACGCTGGACCCCTGCCAACGACCTCGCGAGCCTGCACTCCGCCATGGACAGGCTCTTCGGGGACATGTTCGGCGACGTGTTCGCGCCCATGTCGAGCTCGACCCGGGCGATGCAGAAGACGAACGGCGACGGCGGCGAAGGCAGTCAGATGCCCACCTACCACCTGCCGGTCAACATCGTCGAGGAGAAGGATGGCTTCCGTATCGAGGCTCCGGTGCCGGGGTTCCGGCCGGAGGACGTCGAGGTGACGTTCGCCGACGGGGTGCTGACGATCCAGGCGAGCCGTCGCGAGGAGCGGGAGCGCAAGGACGGCAGCTACGTGCGCCGCGAGGTCGCGATGGGCAACTACCGGCGCCAGGTCCTGAAGCTGTTCGTGCCGCGGACGCCCAGGCCGGAGCCCAAGCGGATCCAGGTCGAGGCCGGCGAGCCGGCGCGGCAGCGGAGCTGAGAGGCCTGGTTCCGGGAGGCCGCTGAGAGCGGGGTCGTGGAGGACCAGAACCGTCTCGAGGTGCGGCGTCCCCAGCGGCCTGGACCCGCGCCGGCGGCCCCGCCACGGCCCCGCCACGGCGATGACCGACGATGGCCCGGCACCCCGGCGGGTCGAGAACGACGAGCTGTGCGAGCGCTACCTCCGCCTCGCGGCGGACCTCGACAACTCCGGGAAGCGCGCCCGACAGGAGCTGCTGGAGGCGAACCGGTACGGGCCGGCCGGCCTGACCCGGCTGCTGCTGCCCGTGCTCGACGAGGCGGAGCGGGCGCTCCGGCACGCGCCGGAGGGGACGGACGAGCGGTGGCTCCGCGGCGTGGCCCTGGTGGTGCGGAAGCCGCGGGCTGCTGTGGGCGCCGTGGGCGTCGAGCGGATCGAGGCGATCGGCCGCCAGTTCTCCCCGCCTCCACGAGATGGACAGTCCTGGTGAAGAAACGCCGATCAGATAGTCCAGCTCCTCGATGCGGTCGAGCAGCCGGACGACGATGACCACCGCGTCCAGCGACAGGCCGAGGTCCTGGCGGAGGCGGCGGATCTTCCGCAGCCGGCGGAGCACGGCGGGCTGCAGCGACTCGCCGGCCGGCACCACCACCTCCAGCTGGACCAGGCGGCGGACCTCGGCCGGGCGCAGGCCGGACGAGCGGGCGAGGCGCCGGAGGAGGGCCTCCTCAGGTGTCATCGCCGGTCCTCTCCGCCCGGAGCCGCTCGGCCAGCTCGCGCGCCTCCGGAGGCACCGGGACGGGCAGGCGCACGTCCACCTCCGCGTACAGGTCGCCGTACCCGCTCCCGCCCGGCCGGGGCATGCCCAGCCCGCGGAGCCGGAGGCGCGTGCCGTTCTGCGTGCCGGGCGGCACGCGCAGCGCGACGGACGTCCCCCGCGGCGTCGGCGCCGTCACCTCGCCGCCGAGCAGCGCGACGTCGAGCGGCACCGGCACGCGCGCGAACAGGTCGTCCCCCTCGCGCCGGAACGCGGGATGGGGCGGGATCCGGACGCGGAGGTACAGGTCGCCGGGCGGGCCGCCGTCCAGCCCCGGCCCGCCCTGGCCGGCCGCGCGCACCCGGCCGCCGTCGCGCACGCCGGGCGGGATCCGGACCTCGACCCGGCGCCGGCCCTCCGGCGTCTCCAGCTCCAGCGTGCGGGTCGTGCCCCGGTACGCCTCCTCGAGGCTGATGGTGGTCTCGCCTTCGACGTCCTCGCCGGCGATCGGCCCGACGCCGAACCCGCCCCGCCGGCCCGCCCCGCGCGCGTTCCCGAAGATCTCGTGGTAGTAGTCCGAGAACCGGCTGCCGGCGCCGAACAGGTCCTCCATGTCCTCGGGGTCCACCGTCCGGTACTCGACCCCGGGGCCGCGGCCGGGCGACCCGTCGGGCCCGCCGGCCGTCGGGCCCGCCTCCTCGCGGCGCCAGTCCGCACCGAGCTGGTCGTACCGCTTGCGCTTCTCCGGATCGCCCAGCACCTCGCGAGCCTCGCTGATCTCCTTGAAGCGCTCGGCCGCGTCCGGGTTGTCGGGGTTGACGTCGGGGTGGTGCTGCCGCGCCAGCTTGCGGTACGCGGCCTTGATCTCCTTGTCGGTGGCCGTGCGCGGGACTCCCAGCACCTCGTAGTAGTCGCGGGGGCGCGTGGCCATCGTCGCTAGTCGAACGCCAGGCAGTAGCCGTGGCCGTGCTCGCTGAGGAGCTGGCAGGGCGCCTGCAGCGGCTCGAGCTTCCGCCGCAGCCGGCGCACGTAGGTGCGCAGCTGCTCCGCCTCGTGGTCGCCGGCGCGCCAGCCGAGGCGCAGGATCTCGCGGGCGCCCAGGTAGCGGTTGGGGTGGCTGACCAGGATGGACAGCAGGTCCCACTCCTGCCGCGTGAACGCCGCCTCGCGGCCGCCGGAGGACACGCGCCGGGTCTTGCCGTCCAGGACCATGCCGCGCATCTCCATCCGGGTGGCGACGCCGACCACCGGCGACGCGGCCTTGCGCAGCGCGGCCCGGACGGCGCCGATCAGCGCGCCCGGGACGAACGGCTTCGGCAGCCACTGGTCCGCGCCGGACTCCAGGTCGAACTGCGCCATGTCCGACGTACCGTCGAGGAGGACCAGCGGCGCCTCCGTCCGCATCCGGACCTCCGAGATCACCTCGCCGCGACGGGCGGCGTCATCGCCGGAGACGCCCCACACGACGAGATCGTAGCCGCGCCGCTCCAGGGCCGGAAGGGCGGCCTCGGCGGTCACCGCCTCGTCCACACGGCAGCCGGCGAGCCGCAGGCTGGCCGTGATGGCCGCACGGTAGGCCTCGTCGGCCTCGATGAGCAGGGCGTGGGAGCGCTCGCTCCGACCGACGCTCTCGTCGTCTCGCATCTGCCGTCTCCTCACGCATGAACTTCCACCGGGACGGTCGATCCTAACGGCGGTTCTTCGTCGCTGGATGCCTTTCCCGGGAGTGAGCAGATACAAATCTCCCGACGCCGGGGCCGCCGGTCAGGCGGGGGCGGGCAGGCCGAACAGGCGCATCGCGTTCCCGCCCAGGATGTTGCGCTTGGCCTGCTCGCTCAGGAAGGGGAGGTCCCAGATCAGCGTCGGCAGGTCGAAGTCCTGGTGCGGGTAGTCGCTGGAGTAGAGCAGCTGGGTGTCCGCCGCCATGGTCTCGAACACCGCGCGCATGTGGTCGGCGTTGTCGAGCTGCTCGAACGGCTGCGTCGTGAAGAACATGTCGCGGATGTACGCGCTGGGCAGGCGGCGCAGGAGCGGCGCCTCCGACGAGCGCATCCGGTACTCGCCGTCCAGCCGCGCGATCAGGAACGGCACCCACGCCTGGCCGGCCTCCATGAACACGAAGCGCACGTTGGGGAACCGCTCGGGGAGGCCGTTGACCACCACGTTGGTGAGCTGCAGCATCGCGTAGAACGGGAAGCCGAGGGCGTGGGCGGACAGGAAGCGGTTGAGCTGTTCGAACGGCCGGTCCGACCAGTTCGGGCCGGAGTGGAAGGCGAGCGGCAGGGAGCGCTCGTTCAGGGCCGCGAACACCTTCATGAACCGGTTCTCGTGGATCGGCTGGTAGCGGACTGCCGTGACCATGAAGCCGAGCACACCGGGCGCGTCCGCGAACTCCTCGATGAACTCGACGCTGGCGTCCGGGTTGGAGAGGGGGAGGTACGCCATAGTCCGGATGCGCGGGCTG
>VBJR01000213.1:0-2897 GCA_005880175.1 Chloroflexota bacterium | reverse complement strand
GGTTGTCGATGTAGCAGACGATCTCGGGCAGCGCGGTGGTCTCGTAGACGTGGCAGTCGCAGTCCACGATCGGGACCTCGTGGAGGCGGCGCCGCTCCACCTCGCGGCGGGCGTTGGCCAGGAACGAGAAGTCGCGCTGGGCGACCACGGTCGCCTGCCGCACGTCAGACGTGGACATAGACGTCTCCCTCCCGGACCGAGACCTGGTAGCGCTTGAGCGAGAACCGGCGGTCCGAGGCGCAGCGGCCGGTCGCCAGGTCGTACTCCCAGCCGTGCCAGGGGCAGACGAGCCGGGGCTCGGCGTCCACGACGCGCTCGCCCGCGATCGTGCCGTCGGGCTCGAGCACCGCCTCGTACCGGCCCAGGATCTCGCCGGTGCAGACGGGCCCGCCCTGGTGGCGGCAGCGGTTCTCGTACGCCCGGAGCTCGCCGCCGAGCCGGAAGACGCCGACCTCGACGTCCCCGGCGACGGCCAGGATGCCGCCGCGCTCCGGGATCAGGTCCAGCGGTCCGACGCGGTACTCGACGGCCACGCTGACGAGCGTAGACGATGCCGGGCGGTGCCGTACACCGGCCACCCTTCAACGCCAATTCCGGCCGCCGACAGGTCGCTGGCGTACGGCAGGTCGCAGGTAGCATCCCCGGAGTGGAGCTCCTGCCGTCGGTCGGGGTCGGGCTCATCACCCTGGCCGCCTCGCTGACCAACGGGGTGCTCGGGGCCGGCGGCGCGATCCTCTTCGTCCCGCTCGCCCTCTACGTCCTCCCGGCGCTGGGGACACGGCTGGACACCCACCAGGTCACCTCGCTCTCCCTCGTCCAGGGTCTCTGCGCGTTCGCCGCGGGCGGCATCGCGTACGGGCGGCGGGGCCAGGTGGCGTACGAGCAAATCTGGCTGAGCGGGCTCCCGCTCGGCGCCGGCGGCCTGGCGGGAGGCCTCCTCTCCGCCGCGGCGCCGGGCCCGCTGCTGGTCCTGCTCTTCGCGCTGGTCGTCACGGCCGCGACCGTGATCCTGCTCGTCCCGCCCCGGGAGGGCCGGCGCCGCGGCCGCGGGGCGCAGGCGGTCGTCGCCGCGCTGTTCCTCGGCATCGGCGCGCTGGGCGGGGCGATCGGCGTGGGCGCCGGGGTCCTGCTCATCCCGGTGCTGCTCCACGTCCTGGGGATGCCGCAGCGGACGGCCAGCGGCACCAGCCTCGTCCTGCCGGCGTTCATCTCGGGCCCGGCCTTCGTGGGCAAGGCGGCCAGCGGCCAGGTGCCCTGGGCCCTGGTGCCGGCGGTCGTGCTGACCGCCGTCGGCGGCGTGCTGGTGGGCTCGCTCATCCAGCGCGCGCTGGCCCCGGCGGCCCTGCGCCTGGGCCTCGCCGCGCTGACGGCGGTGCTCGCCCTCACGGTGTGGACCCGGCTGCTGCTGACGTAGCCGCCCGCGGGCGCAGCGCCGGGGCCGCCGCGGCCACGAACAGCGCCAGCAGCGCCGGGATCAGCAGGGCGCGGGGGAGGCCGAACAGCTGGGCCGCGCCGCCGATCACGACCGGGCCCACCACGAACCCCAGGAAGCCCATGCCGGCCACCCGGCCGATCGCCTGGCCGGCGCGGGCCGGGTCCCGGCTGCCCGCGGCCGCGAACACCTGCGGCGCGATGCACGACAGGCCCGCGCCCAGGCACGCGAACCCGGCCACGCCCGCCAGCGGCCGGCCGATCAGCAGCGCGCCGGCCAGCCCCACCGCCGCCAGCACCCCGCACGCGCGCACCAGCCGCACCGGGCCGAGCCAGGCGGTGAGCCGGTCGCCCGCCAGCCGGCCCCCCATCATCGCGATCGAGAACGCCGCGTACGCCGTCGCCGCGAACCCCGCCGCGCTGCCCAGGCTGTCGCGCAGGTAGACGGCGCTCCAGTCCGCGGCGGCGCCCTCGCCGACCAGGCAGCAGAACACCAGCACGCCCAGGAACAGCACCGCCGTCAGCGCCGCGCCGCCGCGGGCCGCTCCCGGGTCCGGCTCGGGCCGCGGCGTCAGCTCCGCGGGCAGCGCCCACGCCGCCGCCCCCACGGCCACCAGGGCGGCGCCGCCGGCCACGCTCAGGAACGTGGTCCCGGCCCCCGCCCCCGCGAACGCGAACAGCCCGCCGATGCCCGCGCCCAGGAACCCGCCCGCGCTGTAGACGGCGTGGCAGGACGAGATGATCGGCCGGTCCATGGCCCGCTGGACCTCGACCGCGTTGACGTTCATCGCGACGTTGAGCGTCCCGTGGACGGCCCCGAACGCGAACAGGCACAGCGCCAGGACGGGCAGGTCGAACGCGAACGCGGGCAGGACCAGGAGCGCGCCGTCGGCGACCGCCGCCGGGATCATCACCCGCCCGCTGCGCAGCCGGTCCACCAGCGGCCCGGCCGCCTGCATGCCGACGATCGCGCCGGCCGCGAACGCCAGCAGGCCGATGCTGAGCTGGCCGTCGCTCAGGCCGAGCCGCTGCTTGACCGCCGGGATGCGGGCCGTCCAGATGCCGAGGATCGTGCCGTAGAGCAGGAACAGGAGCGACACCGCCACCCGTCCCCGCGTCAGCACGGCGAGGCGACCATGGGCCGGCGTCACCGCCCCATGGTCGCATCCCTCACGCCGCGGCCGAGCGCACGGCCGGCGGCGCTGCCGCGGCCCGCCGCCGTCCGGCCGCCAGCGCGGTCATCGCGCCGAGCACCGACAGCCCGGCGACCACGCCGAGCGCCGGCCGGAAGCCAGAGGTGACGGCCGGCGCCGCGCCCAGGTGCCCGTTGGCCGCGAACACCGCGGACGCGACCGCGATGCAGAACACGCCGCCGAAGCGCTGGAGCGTGTTGATCGCGCCGGACGCCCGGCCCATGTCGGCCGGCGCCACCACGCCCATGGCGGCCGCGGGCGTGGCGGCCAGCG
>VBJR01000142.1:8051-14322 GCA_005880175.1 Chloroflexota bacterium | reverse complement strand
TGGACCGCGAGCTGGCCCACCGCCTGGCGCTGTTCCACGAGCCGCTGCCGGCCCCGGCGAGGGGCGTGGGGACGGTCCACACGGTCACGCTGACCGGCGACGGCCGGATCGTGGGCTACCTGGGCCTGGTGGGCTCGCCCGACCCCGAGCCGCTGCCGCTCGATTCGCCGGTGCGGCTGGGCCTCCCGGTCGAGGTCGCCCACCGGGTCGACCTGCTGTCCGAGTACGCGGCCCCCGACCGGACCACGCACAACGCGTTCGAGATCAAGCGGTTCGTGCGCGACCACCAGCTGCCGAGGGGCGAGCAGCGGAACCGGGTGCCGTGGCACCTGATGCTGGCGTGCCTCAAGGTCGGGGTGGCGCTCGACGAGATCCAGGTGATCGTCGGCGACGCCGGGGAGCGCGGCGCGCTGCGCCACCTGCGGCTGGTCGGCTTCGACCTCAAGGTCGTCGAGGGGACGACGCCGTGGCTGCCCCGCTCCGAGCTGATGTGGATCAGCTACGAGCTGCCGGTCGAGAAGCGGGCCAAGCCGTTCGCCGCCCTGGTCCCGGCGAACCTCCCCGAGCTGGCGGCGATGCTCGAGACGATGGTGGCCGGCGGCGGCGCCGGCTGGCGGCAGGCGGTGGTGTCCAGCCTCGGCGGCCCGGCGCGGATGCGGGGCTAGGGATGGCGGAGATCCAGGAGCTGTCCGCGCTGGAGCTGGGCCGCGCCATGCGCGCCGGCGAGGTCTCGCCGGCCGAGGCGGCCCGGCACTACCTCGACCGGATCCGGGCGATCGACGGCGACGTCGGCGCGTTCGTCACCGTCGCGGAGGACCTGGCGATGGAGCAGGCGCGCGCGGCCGAGCGCAGGCTCGCCGCGGCCCGCCGCGCCGGCGCCGAGCTGGGGCCGCTGCACGGGGTCCCGGTCGCGATCAAGGACGTCGCCCGGGTGGAGGGGGTCCGCTGCACACGGGGCTCGCTCGCATACACCGACGACGTCTCCGACGTGGACGACAACGTGGTGGCACGCCTGAGGGACGCGGGACTGGTCATCCTCGGCACCACCAACACCCCGGAGTTCGCGCTCCCGTGCTACACGGAGAACCGCGTCGCGCCGGCGACCCGCAACCCGTGGTCGCCGGCGCACTCCCCGGGCGGCTCGAGCGGCGGCTCGGCGGCGGCCGTCGCGGCCGGCCTCGTGCCGCTCGCGCACGGGACGGACGCCGGCGGATCCACCCGGATCCCCGCCTCGGCCTGCGGCCTCGTCGGGATCAAGCCGAGCCGGGGCCGGGTCAGCAACGGGCCGATCGACCACGACGTGACCGGCCTGTCCGTTCACGGCGCCCTGGGCCGCGGCGTGGCGGACGCCGCCGCGCTGCTCGACGCGATGTCGGGCGTGATGCCCGGCGACTCCTACACGGCGCCGGTGCGGCCGCCGGCCGGCCCGGCGCCCCGCCTGCGCATCGCGGTCATGCCGGAGCCGATGGCGCCCGGCGTCTCCGCCCACGCGGACTGCCTCGAGGCGCTCCGGCGCGCCGTTCGCCTGCTCGAGGAGGCGGGCCACGGCGTGGAGGAGGTCGAGATGAGCCCCGACCAGGAGGTGGCCGACGCGTTCGGCCGGGCGTGGGCCGTCCACGCCGCCAGGATCCCGGTCGAGGAGGAGGACGAGGAGCGGCTGATGCCGTTCACCCGCTACATGCGGGAGCGCGGCCGGAGCGTGACCGGGGTGGAGATGCACGCCGCCCTGTCGATGTTCAGGGGCATCGGGCAGATGCTGGCGGACTTCGTCTTCTCGGCCTACGACGTGCTGCTGACCCCGACGCTCGCGACTCCCCCCGCGCGCATCGGGGCGTTCACCTCGGACGCCGACCAGGCCGCCGACTACGACCGGATGACGGCGTTCATGCCGTACACGCCGGTGCACAACATCGCCGGCCTGCCGGCGATCTCGCTGCCGCTGCACTGGAACGCGGAGGGCCTGCCGATCGGGGTGATGATCGGTGGCCGCTACGGCGAGGAGGGCGCGCTGCTCGAGCTGGCGGCGGAGATGGAAGCGCTGGCCGGGCAGCGGACGCCGCTGCCGGCCCTGGCCGGATAGATGGAAGGAGCTGCGATGAACGACTCCGCGGTGGTCACCCCGGCAGACGACGCCTGGCCGAGGCAGCGCTGGGCGGCGCTCGCCATCCTGCTGGCCGGCGGCTTCATGGACCTGCTCGACACGACGATCGTCAACGTGGCCATCCCGTCGATCCGGCAGGACCTGCACACCGACTACGCCGTCATCCAGTGGCTCATCGCCGGCTACCTGCTGGCGGTGGCCGTGGTGCTGATCACCGGCGGTCGCCTGGGCGACCTCCTGGGCCGCAAGCGGATGTTCCTCGTGGGTGTCGTCGCGTTCGGGGCGACCTCGCTGCTGTCCGGACTCGCGCCCAGCCCGAACGTGCTCGTGGCCGCGCGGGTGCTCCAGGGCCTGTCCGCGGCGATCATGATCCCGCAGATCCTGTCCGTGATCCAGGTGAACTTCCCGCGCAAGGAGCAGAGCCGGGCGCTGTCGCTGTACAGCAGCATCGCCGGCATCGCGGTCATGAGCGGCCCGCTGATGGCCGGCCTGCTGCTGACGGTGCTCCACCTCAGCTGGCGGTCGATGATCATCCCGGAGTCGCGCGCGAAGGAGACGCGGCGCCTGGACCTGGGCGGGGTGGTGCTGATCAGCACGGCCCTGTTCGCGCTCGTGTTCTCGATCATCCAGGGCCGCGAGCTCGGCTGGCCGGCCTGGATCTTCGTGCTGATGGCGGCGTCTGTGCCCCTGTTCCTGGTGTTCGCGCTGTACGAGTCGGGGCTGGAGCGCCGGGGCGGGTCGCCGCTCGTGTCGATGACGCTGTTCGGCGAGCGCGCCTTCTCCGGCGGCCTGGTCGTCGTGGTGGTCTTCTTCTCCGGCCTGGTCGGGTTCTTCCTCGCGTTCACGGTCTTCCTGCAGCTCGGCCTCAACTACTCGCCGCTGGATTCGGCGCTGACGACGTTCCCGAGCTCGGTCGGCCTCGCGGTCGCCTCGCTGCTCTCGCCGCGCCTCATCGCCCGGCTGGGCCGGCAGGCGCTGGCCATCGGCGCCCTCGTCATGGCGCTGGCGCAGGCCGGGCTGATCCTGACCGTGCGCGCCCAGGGGGCCAGCCTGACGCCCTGGAACGTGCGGCCGATCATCTTCGTGTTCGGCCTGGGGATGGGCCTGATCCTCCCCTCGCTGGCGGACGTGATCATCGCCCGGGTCAAGGAGCGCAACGCGGGGGCGGCCTCGGGCATCCTGAACACGGGGCTGCAGGTCGGGAACGCGATCGGGGTGGCCGTCACGGGCGTGATCCTCTTCACGGTCGTCGGCTCGCACGCGGCGACCAGCGCCGCGTCCGTGACCCCGCGCCTGACCAGCGAGCTGAGCTCGATCCAGCTGCCGCAGTCGGTCACGGACGGGCTCGTCCAGGGGTTCCAGACGTGCTTCAACGATCGCGCGCACCAGGAGGACCCGTCGGTCGTCCCTGACAGCTGCGACACGCAGGGCCTGGCCGCGCTCCCGGCGACCGTCCAGCAGCGGATCACGGCGACGCTGTCCAGCGCCGGCACCACGGCCCGGGAGGACGACTTCGTCGCGGCGATCCAGTGGGCGCTCCTCTGGGAGGTCGCGGTGTTCCTGGTGACGATCGGACTGCTGTTCCTGGTCCCGAGGATGGGCCGGGTGACGGAGACGGCGCCGGAGACGGAGACCGCCGCCGCGACGACGTGATGGCCTGACGGCGAGCGGCCCTCCCCGTCGGGGAGGGCCGCTCAGGCCAGGGCGGGCTGGCTCGTCCCGAGCTCGTGAGGCTCAGCCGGCCGCGTTCCGCGGTGACGGCGGCGCCGCCCTCCTCCCCACCGTGGCCCTGCTGCTGACCGGTGCCGACCCGGGCGGTGAGGAGTTCGTCAGCGAGTACGCCGGGCAGCTGGCGCGCCTGGTCCGCCACCTGCGCCACACTCAGGCGCGATGACGTACTCGATCGTGGCCCGGGACCGGGAGACCGGCGCCCTGGGCGTGGCGGTGCAGTCCCACTGGTTCTCGGTCGGTCCGCTGGTCCCCTGGGCCGAGCCCGGCGTGGGCGCGGTCGCGACCCAGGCGAACGTCGAGGTGGCGTACGGACCGCGGGCGCTCGCCCTGCTCCGGGCCGGCCGATCGGCCCCCGAGGCGCTGGCCGAGCTGCTGGGCGCCGACGAGCACGCCGCCGTGCGCCAGGTCGCCGTCGTGGACGCGGCGGGCCGGGTGGCCGTGCACACCGGCGACGGGTGCATGCCGTTCGCCGGCCACGTCACCGGCGACGAGTTCACGTGTCAGGCGAACCTGATGGCGACGGCCGGCGTGTGGCCGGCCATGGCCGCCGCGTTCGCCGGCGCGCAGGGCCCGCTCGCCCGCCGGCTGCTGGCCGCGCTGGACGCCGGGGAGGCGGCGGGCGGCGACGTCCGCGGCCGCCAGTCCGCCGCCATCGTGGTGGTGGCCGCCGGTGGTGAGCCCTGGCGGCGGCAGGTGGACCTCCGGGTCGAGGACCACCCCGAGCCGCTGGCCGAGCTGCGCCGCCTGCTGCTCCTCCGCGACGCCTACGACCTGGCTGGCGACGGCGACCGCCTCACGGGCGAGGGCCGGCTCGCCGAGGCGGCCGACCAGTACGTCGCCGCGCACGCGGCGGCGCCGGACAGCACGGAGCTGGCGTTCTGGGCCGGCCTCTCGCTGGTCGCGCGCCAGGACGCCGAGCGCGGGCTGGCCCTCGTCAGGCGGGCCGTCGCGGCACACCCGGGCTGGGCCGCGCTGCTGGATCGGCTCGATCCCGAGGCCGCGCCCGGCGTGGAGGAGACGCGCCGGCTCCTCGGCGGCTCAGGCTGAGCCGCTACCCGGAGCCGGGGCCGGCGCGATCCGCCTGAGCACCTCCGCGGCCTCGCGCACCATCGCCTCGAGCACCTCCGCCGCGCCGCGCACCGAGCGCACCAGGCCCACCCCCTCGCCGGCCGGCATGGCCATCAGCGACAGGTCCCCCTCGGTCTCGGGGGTGGGGATGAAGTTGCTGAACCGGTGGATCTCGATCCGCTGCGGGCCCATCGCCATGCTCGCGATCACCGGCTCGCCGGCCAGGTCGGCGGGCAGCTCGGCCTCGCGCCCCTCGTACTCGTCGATGAGGGAGTTGCGCAGCACCCGGTACGGGTTGAAGCCCGGCATGTCCGGCCCCAGCACGGACGTCCGCACGGTGTCGGCGCCGGCCGCCTCGATCAGGCGCGACTTGTACGCCTCGTGCGCGTTCGCCTCGCGCGTGGCCACGAACCGCGTGCCCACCCACGCCCCCACGGCGCCCAGCGCGAGCACGGCGGCCAGGCCCCGGCCGTCGCCGATCCCGCCCGCGGCCACGACCGGCGCCGGCGCCACGGCGTCCACGACCGCCGGCACCAGCGCGAGGGTGGGCATCGTGCCGAAGTTGTGCCCGCCCGCCTCGCTGCCCTGGGCCACCACGAGGTCCACGCCGCTGTACACCGCCCGGCGCGCGGCCTCGGCCGAGCCGACCTGCTCCCACACCCGGCAGCCGGCGGCGTGCAGGCGGTCGATCGTGTCCCGGGGTGGATTTCCCCAGTGGAACGACACGATGGGCACCGCCTCCTCGGCGCACACCTCGATCTGGCCGGGCAGCACGTACGGCGTGATCAGGTTGACGTTGAACGGCCCGCCCCCGGTGGCCGCTCTCACCGCCTGGATCAGCATGCGGGCCGCCTCGACCGGGAGCAGCGCGACGCCGAGCGAGCCGATACCTCCCGCGTTCGTCACGGCGATCGCGAGGTCGGGCGTCGAGGCCACGAACCCCATCCCGGCGCTCACCACCGGGTGGACCGCACCGTACTCGTCCGTCATCCGCGTGCGCAGCAGTTGCTCCATGTCCGCCTCAGGCCAGCGCCCGCCGCCGGCCAGCTGACGTCGCCGACCAGAACAGGAACGCGCCGGCGCCGATCAGCCAGGCGACGAGCGGATAGCCCGCCACCCGCTCGACGAGGCCGATGCCCAGGCCCAGGGCCTGCGCGCTGCCCAGCAGCACGAACGCGACCAGGCCGACCACGCCGACGACCACCGAGAGGACGCCCATCAGCCGGTCGGCACGCCACACGCCGAGTCCGACGAGCAGCACCCCGAGGTTCCCCCCGCCGATGCCGAACAGCGCCCCGACGCCGTGCAGGGTGATGTCCACGTTCTCGGGCCGGAAGCCGACCAGCACCTGGCCGGCGCCGGCCAGGCCCA
>VBJR01000142.1:0-8025 GCA_005880175.1 Chloroflexota bacterium | reverse complement strand
CCCGACACGACGAACGTGGCGTTCATGACGCCGCTCAGCGGCGTGCAGACGACGGTGTGGTACGTGCCCAGCGCGAACGGCCCGCAGCCCGTGTTGCCGAGGTCGCTGATGTAGTTGCTCCACAGGCTGTACGGCACCGTGGAGGCCGCCTGGGCCACCGCCTGCCCGATGAAGAACACCACCATCAGGGCCCAGGCGGCGCCGCCGGTGGCCACCTGGCGGTCCGTCGACTCGGGGAACCGGTCTGGCATCGGTCAACGGTACCTCCCCGGCCTTCCCCTCACGATGTTCTGCGGACTGCCTGGGGCGAGGCCCGATGTCCGATCGCGCGGTCGGAGTGAGGCTGCGGTGACCAGCGCCATGCCCGTGCCGCCGTCGCTCGGAGGCCGGGGGCCCGCGCGGCTGGCGGAGACCGCGCGGCGCGCACTGCTGTCGGTCGCCAGGCGCTGAGCGAACCGCTCAGTCCTGGCTCAGCTGGACCTCCTCCAGGTCGAGGTCCCGCTCGACCCGGTGCAGCACCTCGTCACCGATCGTGCCGGCGTTCCGCATGCGGACCAGCGTGGTCCGCTCGGCCGAGATCAGCTCCTGGCGGAGCCGGCGCCAGCCATCCTGCTGGGCGCGGTGCGCCTCCAGGTGGTCCTCGCCGTCCTCGTGCTGGTGCCCGTCCGGCGTGTGCTCGTGGTCGAGCCGGCCGAACCGGACGTCCACCTTCTTGCGCCGCTTGCCGTAGTAGCGCCGCATGTACGCGATGGCCTCCGCCCGGGTCCACTCCTCCTCGGCCAGCAGCTCGAGCCGCTCGATGGCGGCGTCGACCGTCCGGGTGCGCGCCTCCAGCTCCTCCTCGACCGCCGCGCCGTCGTCGGCGACGCCCAGCCAGCGCAGCAGGAACGGCAGGGTGAGGCCCTGGAGGACCAGCGTGACGAGGATCACCGAGAACGTCACGAAGAGCATCAGGTTGCGGGCCGCGATCGCCGTCAGGGACAGCGCCGCGGCCAGCGAGACCACACCGCGCATGCCCGTCCACGACACGATCACGACGTTGCGCCAGCCGGGGTACGGGTCTTTCCGGCGCACCCACATCGGCAGCCGGGGCAGGTACGTCGCGGGGAAGACCCACAGGAAGCGGGCGACGATGACCGCGGCGCAGACGGCCGCCGCGATCTCCAGGTATCGCACCACCGGTCCGTGGGCCAGGCCCTGCAGGACGGCCGGGAGCTGGAGCCCGATCAGGACGAACACCAGGCCGTTGAGCACGAAGATCAGCACGTTCCAGACGGCCATCGCCTGGATGCGCGTGGTGGCCGAGAACGTCTCGGGGCTGCGCCAGCCGGCGTAGATGCCTGCGACGGCGACCGCCAGCACCCCCGACAGGTGGAGCTGCTGGGCGCCGAGGTAGATCGCGTACGGCACCAGCACGGAGAGCGTGATCTCGATGGGCGGGTCCTCGATCCGCTTCTGGACCTGGTTGAACAGCCAGGCGACCACCAGTCCGAGCACCACCCCGCCCACGCCGGAGATCAGGAACTGCCCGCCGGCGTCGAGCGGGGAGAATCTGCCGGAGGCCACGGCGAGGACGGCGAAGTTGAACGCGATCAGGCCGGTCGCGTCGTTCAGGAGGCTCTCGCCCTCCAGCACCGTGACCACCCGGCGTGGCGCCCCGAGCCGGCCGAAGATCGCGCTGGCCGCGACCGCGTCGGTCGGCGCCAGGATGGCGCCGAGCGTGAAGGCGGCCGCCCAGGACAGTTGGCCGGGCTCCATCATGTGCGCGACGCCGGTGACGCAGACGACGGTGAAGACCACCAGCCCGATCGCCAGCAGCCCGATCGGCCGCAGGTTGGCGCGGAAGTCGCGGAGGGAGGTGAACCAGCCCGCCGAGTAGATCAGGGGCGGCAGGAAGACGAGGAACACGACGTCCTGCTCGAGCTGCACGTAGGGCAGCCCGGGCACGAGGGCGATGGCCAGGCCGCCCACCACCAGCACGATCGGGTACGGCACGTGGATGCGGCGGGCCACGAAGGCCAGGAACGCGACGGCCACCAGGAGCCCGAGGACCGTCGCGACCGCCGGCATGCCTCTTCGCCTCTCCTCAGCGAGCGGCGGCCAACCTGCGCTGCCGCCGGTGCTCGATGCCCCAGGCCGCGTACCGGACCAGCGTCATCGCCGGGTAGCGCAGGCGCATGGCCTCGGTCGTCCTGGCCAGGATCGCGGCTCGCAGCGCCTCGGGCGTGCGGCCCGGGAAGCTCGTGCACGCGAGCCCGATCGCGTCCACGATGTGCGCGTCGGAGTTGCCGACCTCGGCACACCCGGCCGCCTGGTGCAGGCGGTGCGCCATCTGGTTGAACAGGTAGAAGCCGGGGGTGGCGTTCTCGACCTCGATCGCGTCGAAGTCGAGGTCGGTCGCCCACCAGCCCACGCCGTGGACGGGCCGCTCGCGGCCGGGCCGGTCGGTGCGCCAGAAGGGGTGCGCCGCGATGGCCAGCCCGCCCTGGTCGTGGATCGCGGCGATGGTGTCCGCGCCCGACATCCCGGGCGGGACCCGCCGCTCCAGGAACAGCCCCAGGATGTGGCCCTGCCGGCTGGAGACCTCCTCGCCGACGATGACGGCCGGGGCGTCGGGCCGGTCGGCGGCCAGCTCGGCCCCGAGGAGCGCGCCCTCGATCGTGTCGTGGTCGGTGATCGCGATCACGTCCAGATCGCCCAGCCCGGCCGCGTGGTCGACCAGGGCACCCGGGCTCGGCCAGCCGTCGCTGTAGCTGGTATGCATATGCAGGTCGGCGCGCCCGATCTCGTGTGGGCCGTTGGGCACGGCACGATGGTACCGATCCGGCGCGGCGCCTGCCCCACAATCCGACTTGTCAACTCGTCCGCGATGCCGCATCGTTCGGGGATCGGGAGGTTCCAGATGAAGGGCTTGATGCAGGACTATCCGCTCACCACGCAGCACATGCTGTGGCGGCTGGAGCGGCTCTTCGACAAGAAAGAGATCGTCACGAAGCGGGAGACGGAGCTCCACCGCTACGGATACGGCGACCTCGCCCAGCGGGTCTACCGGCTGGCCAACGTGCTCACGCGGCTGGGCGTGAAGCAGGGCGACCGCGTGGCCACCCTGGCGTGGAACAACTACCGGCACCTGGAGCTGTACTACGCGATCCCCTGCATGGGGGCGGTGCTGCACACGCTGAACCTGCGGCTGTTCCCCGACCAGCTGGAGTTCACGATCCGCGACGCCGGCGACACGGTGCTGTTCGTGGACCGCACGCTCCTGCCGATCCTGAACCAGGTGGCCGGCCGCATCCCGTCGGTCCGGACGATCGTGGTGCTGAGCGACGGCGGCCCGCTCCCGGAGCACGGGCTCGGCGAGCTGCTCGACTACGAGACGCTGATGGCGGCCGAGGCGGCCGACTTCTCGTGGCCGAAGCTGGACGAGCTGTCAGCCGCGGCCATGTGCTACACGTCCGGCACGACCGGCAACCCGAAGGGCGTGGTCTACTCCCACCGCTCGCAGTTCCTGCACACGATGTGCGTGCTCCAGAAGGACGCGCTGGGCGTGGGCGAGAGCGACGTGCTGCTGCCCGTCGTGCCGATGTTCCACGCCAACTCGTGGGGTCTCCCCTACGCGGCGGGCATGTCGGGCTGCAAGCTGATCTTCCCCGACCGCTTCATGGGCGACGGGCCGACGATCCTGGACCTGGCCGAGTCCGAGGGCGCGACGATCCTCGGCGGCGTGCCCACGATCTGGATCAACCTGCTGGGCACGATGCGGAAGACCGGGCGCCGGCTCCCGAAGGTGCACACGGTCATCTGCGGCGGCTCGGCGATCCCCCGCTCCCTGATGCAGGGGATGGACGAGCTCGGCCTGCGGATGCTGCACGCGTGGGGCATGACCGAGACGTCGCCGATCGGCAGCGTCGGGCTGGTCCGGAGCTGGGTGCCCGAGGAGGAGTCGCTGGCGACGCGCCTGAAGCAGGGCGTGCCAGCCGCTACCACAACGACGCGGACCCCGGGAAGATCACGGAGGACGGCTGGTTCCGCACGGGCGACGTGGCCACGATGGACCCGGACGGCTACATCACGATCGTGGACCGCACCAAGGACGTGATCAAATCGGGCGGCGAGTGGATCAGCTCGGTGGAGCTCGAGGGCGCGATCATGGCCCACCCCATGGTGCTGGAGGCGGCGGTGGTCGGCCTCTCGCACAGCAGGTGGCAGGAGCGGCCGGTCGCGTACGTCGTCCCGAAGCCGGAGCACCGGGATGACCTGACGGCGGAGGAGATCCGGTCCTTCCTGGCCGACAGGGTCGCCAAGTGGTGGCTGCCCGACGAGATCCGGTTCATCGACGAGATCCCGAAGACGTCCACGCTGAAGTTCGACAAGAAGGCGCTGCGCGCGACGGCGGAGCCGATCGCTGAGGGCGTCGGGGCGGAGGCGGCGCCGGCCGAGGCGGCCCAGGCGGAGGTGCGGCCGGCCTGATCGAGCTGGACCCCGCCCGTGTCGCGGCGTTCCGGCTGCGGCGGCACGGGCTGGATCCGCGGCTGCCGCCGGGCGCCACCCCGGCGGACGTCGCCGCGGCGACGTGCGGCATCCACGCGCAGGTGATGGGCACGACGGACCTGCAGGTGGGCGCGCGCGTCGCCGGCCTGCGGGCGTCGGCCGGCGCGGTGCCGCGGGCGCTGTGGGAGGAGCGCAGCCTGGTCCGTGTGTGGTGCATGCGGGGGACGCTGCACCTGCTGACGCCGGAGCAGTTCGCGCTGTACGCCTCGCAGTTCGACCCGGCGGGCCAGTACAACGCGCAGTGGCAGCGGTACTTCGAGGTGTCGGCCGGCGACCTGGCGGCGCTGTACGACGCGATGGCCGAGGCGCTGGCGGACGGCGAGCCGCTGACCCGCCGCGAGCTGGGCGAGGCGGTGACGGCGCGGGCGGGAGCGCGGCTGGGGGCACGGCTCGGCTCGTCCTGGGGTGAGCTGCTGAAGCCGGCGGCCCGGCGCGGCCTGTTCGTGAACGGCCCGCCCCGGGGCGCCGAGACGACGTACGTGCGGACGGACCGGTGGCTGCCGGGGTTTGCCCTGCTGCCGGCGGAGACGGCCGGCCCGGAGCTGCTGCGCCGGTACCTGCGCGCGTACGGGCCGGCGAGCCCGGAGGACTACGCCCGCTGGCTGGGCGTGCGCCAGGTGGGCCGGGTCAGGGCGGTGCTGGCGCGGTTGGGCGAGGAGGTGACGGAGGTGGCGGTCGGGAGCCGGCGGCTGCACGCGCTGGCGGCGGACGTGGCGGAGCTGTGCGCCGGGGGCGGCGGGGCCGACGGGGCCGGCGGGGCCGGCCCGGTGGTGCGGCTGCTGCCGGCGTTCGACACGTACGTATTGGGCCACGCCGACCGCGACCACCAGGTGGACCCGGCCCGGCGACCGCAGGTGTACCGGACAGCGGGCTGGATCTCGCCCACGGTGCTGGCCGGCGGCCGGGTGGTGGGCACCTGGGAGCACCGCCTGGAGAGCGACCGGCTGGAGGTGCGGGTGACGCCGTTCGAGGACCTGATGGACGGCCCGACCCGGGCAGCGCTGGAGGCGGAGGCGGAGCGACTCGCGACGTTCTTCGCCCGGCCGCTGTCGCTCTATACTTGAGCACCTGTCACGCGGCGGTGGCGGAACGGCAGACGCGCTAGCCTCAGGAGCTAGTGGGGAATATCCCCGTGGAGGTTCAAATCCTCTCCGCCGCACCAGGGCCCGAATCTGAGTTCAAACCAACCCTTGGGAGCCGTCTGTGCGGTTAGAGGGAAGGTCGTTGGAACCCTGCGGGAAGGTGCCGAGGCTGGTGGGTTAGACGGCGGCTCGCATCCTGACGCCGCCCGAGGTCCGGGTGCCGTGGAAGGAGCCGACGCTGTTCCACATCCGCCAGGTGCGCGAGATCCTGGCGGCCTGCCGGGCGGCGGGGATCCCGATCGTGGGCTGCGCGCCGCGCGCCCGTGACGAGCTCCGCCTGGGGGCGCGGATCGACGCCCGCTTCACTGTGGACAAGCTCCTGCTGGAGCTCCGCCGCGGGCCGCTGGCGCCCGGCTCGGTGGTCGTGTTGGACGAGGCCAGCATGGCCGGCACTCGCAAGCTGTCGTTGTGGTGGTCGGAGGTCGCGAGCGGCTACGCGTATTGGGATCTGTTTCTGCTTCGGCCACCCCCGCCGAGAAGCCGGCGCCCGGCCGGCTCTGGCAGAAGCCACCGTCCCGGTGGCGACGGCGGCTCTGGGGCCGACACAGCGGCCGAACGAGGCGATCTGGGCGCCCATCGGCTACGACGGATGCCGGATGCGCCTCGCTGAGCCGGATTCCACCGAACAGTCGGCGACTCGGCGCCAGGTCCGCCTCCGTCGGTGGGATCCGGCTGAGCTGACCGGTGTGCCGCACCCGCCGGAGTCCTACCAGCGGATCGAGGAGACCGCCGAGCATCGGCGCCATATCGACGATCAGCGGCGGCGGGACACCACTCATCACGATCGTGACCACTGACCACCTGACGTGCTGATCAGAGCGAGCGCGCTCCGTTGCGTGTCGCTGTCAGGGCGACTCCCTGCCGGCGATATGGGGCAGGCTGATCGTCCGGTAGTACAGCCTCTGTGAGTGGCGGTCGTGACGCACGACGGACCCGGCGGCGCCTGTGCGAACCTTGGGAAATGAACCTGCGCGTTCCCGACGCGGTGGCCAACGCTGCGGCGGCCTGCGGAGCCGGCGGGTGGCTGCGGGACCTTTCGGGATTGATCGTCGAGCTCGAGGCCGAGTGGTCGGTCTCGGTGGGGCGCCCCTTCCCACACTCCAGCGAGGCATTCGTGGCCGAGGCCAGTCTCGCCGACGGCACGCCAGCGGTGCTGAAACTTCTGATTCCGCAGGACGGCGCCGCTGTTCGTCACGAGATCACTATGCTGCGACTGACCGGGGGCCGGGGCTGTGTTGGCCTGCTGCGCGACGACGCCGCTCGGGGAGCGCTGCTCCTGGAGCGCCTCGGGCCCTCCCTCTACGAGCTGGGCCACCCACTCGCCGTACGGCTGGAGATACTGGTGACGGCAGCGGCCATGGTGTGGCGGCCGGCGGCGGGCTCCGGCCTGCCTACTGGAGCGGACAAAGCGCGCCAGCTCGTCGATTTCGTCACCACTCAGTGGGAGGAGCTTGGCCATCCGTGCACCGAGGCGGCCGTCGAGCACGCCCTGGCCTGCGCGGCACGGCGCACAGCTGCACACGACGACGAGCGGGCCGTGCTGGTACATGGGGACGTTCACCAGTTAAACGCCCTTCAGGTCCCTGGCCGCGACACGTTCAAGCTTGTCGACCCCGACGGACTGCTCGCCGAGGCCGAGTGCGACCTTGGGGTGATGATGCGGAACGACCCCATAGAGCTGCTCGACGGCGATCCCTGGGCCAGGGCGCACTGGCTGGCGGAGCGCTGCGGGCTGGACGCCACGGCGATCTGGGAGTGGGGTGTCGTGGAGCGGGTGACGAGCGGGCTGCGGTGCACCCGGATCGACCTGCAGCCGCTGGGTCGGCACATGCTCGAGGTCGCCGACCGCCTCGCCACCCTGTGAACAGTCGTGTGGAGCTGTCAGATGGTTCATATCGGAGGATGTCCGCCCTGCCGATGTCCCGCCCCACCACCCGGCACAGCGACGGCCCGGGTAAAGCGCCCGGTGCTCATCCTGGGCAGCCTGGAGGGGGTGGAGGCGGGGATACGAATCCGCTGGTGTCCTGTTCCGGAGATTCGTTGACGAAGGACGGCCGCGAAGCGGATGATGGCGGGCATGTCCGCCATCGGCAGACCGAAGGCTCTTCTCCTGCTGACCGATGAGCAGCGCACCGTGCTGGAGCGGTGGGGCCGACGCGGTCGCACCGCGCAGTCCCTGGCGCTTCACTCCAAGATCGTGCTCGAATGCGCGGACGGTAAGAGCAACAATGACGTCGCCAGTCAGCTCGGCACCTCACCTCAGACCGTCTGCAAGTGGCGATCGCGCTTCGTGGCCAGCCGGCTGGAAGGACGCCGTCCCTTCGTGTGGACC
>VBJR01000141.1:4303-7544 GCA_005880175.1 Chloroflexota bacterium | reverse complement strand
CGGCGACGGGCGAGCCGGCCGACATCCTCGGCGCCCAGGCCGCGATGGCGCTCGACCCGGAGCTGGCCGCCCGCTCGGCGCGGCTCGTCCGCGAGTCTGGCGTCCCGGCCGCGCGGGCCGTGGCGGAGGTGGGGGAGGGCTACGCGCGCACGCTGGCCGAGTCCGGCAACGAGTACCTGGCCGCCCGCGCCGCCGACGTCGCCGAGGTGTGCCGGCTGGTGTCCGCGGAGCTGCTGGGCGTGGCCGACGCGGGCGGGCCGCCCCCGGGGCCCGGCCCGCACGTCGCCGTGGCCGAGGACCTGAGCCCGGCGGCGGTGGCCGAGCTCGACCCGGCGCGGATCGCGGCGGTGGCGACCGAGGCGGGCAGCGCGGTCAGCCACGCCGCGATCGTGGCCCGGGCCCTGGGCATCCCGGCCGCCGTGGGGGTGGCGGGGCTGCTGGCCGCGGTTGCGCCCGGCGCGACCGTGCTGGTGGACGGCGACGCGGGCACGGTGGTCGTGGACCCGGACGCCGAGACGGTGGCGCGGGCGGCGCGGCGGGGCGGGCCGGCCCGGCCGGCGGAGATCGTGGCCGAGGCTGTGACCGCCGACGGCCATCGGATCGGCCTGGCCGCCAACGTGGCCGGCCCCGCCGAGCTGCGGGCCGCCCGGGCCCTGGGCGCGGCGGCGGTCGGGCTGTTCCGCACGGAGCTCGCGTACCTGCGCGCCGCCGCGGCGCCGGCCGAAGAGGAGCTGGCGGCGGCGCTGGCCGAGATGAGCGAGGTGCTCGCCGGCGGCCGGATGGTGGTCCGGACGTTCGACTTCGGCGCCGACAAGCTGCCGCGCTTCCTGGAGCACGAGCTCGGCGCGGAGGCCAACCCGGCGCTGGGCATCCGCGGCCTGCGGCTGGCGCGCCGCCGGCCCGACCTCCTGCGGACCCAGCTCCGGGCCGTCGCCCGGGCTGCCGGCGGCGGCGCCCGGCTCGCGGTCATGGCGCCGATGGTCGCCACGGTCGCCGACGCGGAGTGGTTCGTGGCCGCCTGCCGGGAGGCCGGCTGCCAGGAGGCGGGCGTCCAGGTCGGCGTGATGGTCGAGGTGCCGGGCGCCGTGCTGTGCGCGTCCGAGCTGGCCGACCGCGTGGACTTCCTGTCGATCGGGACGAACGACCTGGGCCAGTACCTGCTGGCGGCGGACCGGCAGGAGGCCGCCCTCGCGGACCTCCAGGACCCGTTCCAGCCGGCCCTGCTCCGGGCGGTCCAGCTGGTCGGCACGGCCGCGGCCGGGAAGGCGCGGGTCGGCGTCTGCGGCGAGGCGGCCGGGGACCCGCTGTGGGCGGCCCTGGCGGCCGGCGCCGGTGTGGGCGAGCTGTCGATGGCGGCGGCCAGCCTGGACGGGGTGCGGGCGGCGCTCGGCCGCCGCACCCTGGCCGCCTGCCGGGCCGCGATGCGGGTGGCCAGCGGGGCGCCGGCCGCGGCCGAGGCCCGCCGCCTGGCGAGCGCGGCGCTGGAGGAGCTGGCGCCATGACGGTGGTCAGTCCGATGAGCGGCCGGGTCGTGGCCCTGGAGGACGTGCCCGACGAGGTGTTCGCCCAGCGCATCGTCGGCGACGGGCTGGCCATCGATCCCGAGTCGGGGGAGGTCGTGGCGCCGATCTCGGGCCGCGTGGCCAAGCTGTTCCGCGGCGGCCACGGCGTGGTCGTCGAGGGCGACGACGGGGTCCAGGTGCTGGTCCACGTCGGCATCGACACGGTCCGCCTGCGCGGGCGCGGCTTCGCCGTGCTGGCCGCCGAGGGCCAGCGCGTCGAGGCGGGGGACGCGATCCTGCGAGCCGACGTCGAGGGGCTGCGGGCCGAGGGGGTGGAGCTGCTGTCGCCGGTGCTGGTGATCTCGGGCCAGCGCGTCACGCCGGCGGCGGCGGGACGGGTCGCGGCCGGCCAGCCGCTGCTGGAGGTGGAGCCGTGACCGAGCACGAATGCAACGGGAGGGGAGTCTGATGGGGACGAGGGCGTTCGCGCAGCTGCAGCGCGTCGGCTTCAGCCTGCTGTTTCCGATCGCGGTCATGCCGGCCGCGGCCATCCTGCTCCGGCTCGGCCAGTCGGACCTGCTCGGCCAGTTCGCCTGGCTGGGCCACGTGCCGGCCGCCATCAGCGGGGCGGGCAACGGGATCTTCTCGAACCTGCCGCTGCTGTTCGCGGTCGGCGTCGCCATCGGCCTCAGCGAGGGCAACACGGGCGCGGCGGCGCTGGCGGGCGCGGTCGGCTACGTGGTGTTCAACGGGCTGCTGCTCGCGGTCAGCCCGGACCCGACGAAGCCGATCGACACGGGCGTCATCGGCGGCATCGTGATCGGCCTGATCGCGGCGGTGATGTACAACCGATTCAAGAACGTGCGGCTGCCGCAGTTCCTGGCGTTCTTCGGAGGGCGCCGGTTCGTGCCGATCATCACCAGCTTCGCGGCGGTCCTGGTCGGGCTGGTCGCGTGGGCGGTGTGGCCGCGGATCAACGACCAGCTCACCGCGCTCGGCAACTGGGTGGCGGCGCAGGGCGTCGTCGGCGCCGCGCTGTACGGGATGCTGAACCGGCTGCTGGTGCCCCTGGGCCTGCACCACATCCCCAACTTCCTGTTCTGGTTCCAGTTCGGGACGTTCACCGCGCCGGACGGCAAGGTCTACCACGGCGACCTGACGCGGTTCTTCCACGGCGACCCCTCGGCCGGCGTGTTCATGACCGGCTTCTTCCCGGTGATGATGTTCGGCCTGCCGGCGGCGGCGCTGGCGATCTACCACTCGGCCCGGACCGAGAAGCGCAAGGCGCTGGCCGGGCTGCTGTTCTCCGTCGCGCTGACGTCGTTCGTGACGGGCATCACGGAGCCGATCGAGTACATGTTCCTGTTCGTGGCGCCCGTCCTGTACGGGGCCCACGTGGTGCTGACCGGGCTGGCGCTGGCGATCAGCAACGCGGCCGGGATGCACCTCGGCTTCGGGTTCTCGGCGGGGGCCATCGACTACCTGCTCAACTGGCACCTGGCGACCAACCCGTGGCTGCTGTTCGTGATCGGGCCGATCTACGCGGTCGTGTACTACGTGGTGTTCCGCGTCCTGATCGCCGCGCTCGACCTGCGGACGCCGGGACGCGAGCCGGACGAGGTGGACGAGGAGATCGGCCAGGCCGACCTGGAGGCCGCGCCCGCGCCGGCCGCCCCCGCGGCCCCGGCCGCCCCCGCGACCTGAGGCCGGCCGTGGACCCGGTGACCCAGGCCCGTGAG
>VBJR01000141.1:0-4129 GCA_005880175.1 Chloroflexota bacterium | reverse complement strand
CGCTGACGTCCCGGTTTGCCGCATCCTGTGGCCATGAGCCGCCTTCCCTATCTTCGCCGCGACGATCTCGACGATGCGGGCCGGGCCGTCTGGGACGGGCTGGAGAGCAGTCGAGGGACCAGCCTCGTCAATGAGGAGGGCGGCCTGATCGGGCCCTTCAACGCCTGGGTCCACGCGCCCGGGGTCGGGAGGCGGCTCAGCGGCCTGGGGGCCACGCTGCGCTTCGACACCTCGATCGAGCGCCGGCTCCTGGAGCTGGCCATCATCGTGGTCGCCGCGCACTGGAAGGCCGAGTTCGAGTGGTGGGCCCACGCCCGCATGGCCCGCGAGCACGGCGTCGCCGACGAGATCGTCGGCGCCATCCGGGTCGGCCACACGCCCGCCTTCTCCGCCGGGGACGAGGAGCTCGTGTACCACGTCGCCCGCCAGCTCGTGCAGACCGGCCGGATCGACGACCCGACGTATGCCCGCGCCTCGGAGCTGCTCGGCCACCAGGGCGTCGTCGAGCTCGTCTCCCTGTGTGGGTACTACACGCTGGTCAGCTTCACGCTGAACGCGTTCGCCGTCCCGCTGCCGGCGGGGGCGGAGCCGGCCTGGCCCCACCGACCTCGGTGATCGGCGCGTAGCGCTCGTCCGCGATCGGGCGGCCCCACAGGGCGGGGTCGTCCAGCCGCTCCACGCGGTGCCGCCGCACCAGCCGGCCGCCCGGCCGGAGCAGGTCCACCCAGCGCGCCAGCGCGGCCGCCGGCGCCGGCAGCGTCCAGACCACGTGGCGGACGAGCACGGCGTCGAACCGGCGCTCGCCCACCGGCGGGTCCCCGGCGGCGCCGACCAGCACCACGGCCGCCAGGGCCCAGCCTGGCCCGGGCCAGCTCCACCATGCGCGGCGACAGGTCCACGCCCACCACGCGGTGGCCGGCCTCGATCGCGAGCAGCGCCAGCGAGCCGGTCCCGCAGCCGAGGTCGAGCACGTCAGCCGGCGCCGGCGGCAGCCACGCCCGCAGGCGCCGCGCCCACGCCTCGCGCACCGCCGGGTCGCGCAGGTCGGGCTCGGCGTCGAACTCGCCGGACGCCTCGTCCCAGAACCGCGCCACCCGGTCGTTCAGCGAGGACACGCCGGCCCCTCGGGCGGCGCGCTCACCCGCAGCCACCAGACGCCCGCGCGGTCGCCAGGCGACAGCGCCGCCACCGCCACGCCGCCGCCCGGCACCGGCTTCGCCCAGCCGGAGCCCCTCGCCCGCCAGCCCAGCTCCGCGAGCTCACCGGCCACGCCGCCGGCCACCTGGTCGCCCGCCAGCGGCACCGAGAACTGCACGTCCAGGCCGACCTGACTCCAGCCCGAGCGCCCGCCGCCGCAGGCCGTCCAGCCCGGCTCGCGCTCCTGCCGCGACAGCACCAGCGCGCTCGACGGCACGGCCGCCGCGGCCGGCCGCAGGGCGGCCAGGATCCGCCCGCCCGGATCGCCGCCCGGGTGCGGCGCGCCCTGTCCCCCGAGCGCCGCCAGGCCGACCACGGCGGCCGCGACGACCCCCACGCCGGCCACCCGGCGGCCCGGCAGCCACGCCGGCCGGGGCTCGGCCGCCGCCACGGCCACGACCGACAGCACGCCGGCCAGCACCAGCGGCAGCAGCGCCCCTACCATGGCGCGCCGGCCTCCGGCAGCGCGTCGTACGCGGCCGCCCGCTCCGCGTCAGCACCGCTCGGCGGCCAGGGCACCGCCGTGGGCTGCTCGGCCACCCCGGTATCCTGACACGCGATGCGCGGCGGGCAGCGCGCGAGGCACGAGCTGTGCTGGTGTGGGAGTGGTGTCCCGCACCGGCGCTGCCATGGGCCGTTCGAGCGCCCCGGGCCGGGCGCGGCGCTGAACCTCGCCGCCCACCCGTTTCCCTGGGCCGTTCGGCCGGCCGTCACGTCGGGCCCGCTGCCGCCCCCGCCCGGCGTCCCCGCCCCCGACTACGCCCTCTCGGGCGTGCCCCGGGCCCGGCACGTCGGCGACGTCCGCAGCCCGGACGAGATCGCCGCCCTGCGCCGCGCCTGCCGCCACGCCGCCGACATCCTCGTGTACCTGGCCGGGCTCGTGGCTCCCGGCGTCACGACCGACGAGCTGGACGCCGCCGCCTACCGCGAGTGCGTCCGGCGGGGCGTGTACCCGAGCCCGCTCAACTACCACGGCTACCCCAGGTCGATCTGCACGTCCGTGAACGAGGTGATCTGCCACGGCATCCCGGACTCGCGGCCGCTCGCGGCCGGCGACACGCTGAATATCGACGTGACCGTGTACCGCGACGGCGTCCACGGCGACTGCTCCGCCATGGTCCCGGTCGGTGGGGTCAACCCGGTCGCCCGCCGGCTGGTCCGGGGCGGGCTGCGCTGCCTGCAGGCGGGGATCGCCGCCGTGCGTCCGGGCGCGCCGTTCTCGGAGGTCGGCCGGGCGATCCAGGCCGTGGCCGACGAGCTGGGCTATGCCGTCGTCCGCCAGTTCGTCGGGCACGGGATCGGGCCGCTGTTCCACACCGGCCTCCAGGTGCTGCACCACTTCAGCCCCGACCAGCGGCGGCCGATGACGCCCGGCATGGTGTTCACGGTGGAGCCGATGATCGACGCCGGGACGGCCCACACCCTCGTGCTGGACGACGGCTGGACCGCCATCACGGCGGACCGCTCGCGCTCGGTCCAGTTCGAGCACACGGTCCTGGTCACCGAGACGGGCGTCGAGGTGCTGACCCCGAACCGCCTGGCGCCTATCCGGCCGGCTGCCTGACCGGCTCCGCCGCCGGCCAGCCGCGCATCAGGTACTGGACCAGCCAGCCGGTCACGCCCGCGGCCACCACGATGCCCGTCACCGCGTGGATCTCCCACCAGGTCCCGTACACGACCAGCAGCGCCGCGATGTAGACCGCGTACAGCGTGGCCGGGAGGACGGCGGCGAACACGGCCGGCCGATCGCGGAGGACGAGCAGCCACACGTCGCCCGCCAGGCCACCGGCCACCGCGACCAGCACCATGAAGTCGATCGCGTGCGTGAACGCGAGCAGGAACGCCTGGACGCCCAGGATCACCGTCAGGCTCCCGAACGGCAGGTCGAACTTCTCGCGCAGCTTGCCGACCAGGCCGACCAGCAGCGCCGACTGCAGCATCACGCCGAACAGCCCGATCGTGACCGCCTGGTCGTACGGCATCACCGTCCGGTACGGGCTGGCGGCCACGCGGTCGAAGTACGGCTGAGCGAACGACGTGACGAGGCCCAGGTAGCAGAAGACCACCGTGGCGCCGAGGACGGCGATCACCGGCGCCCGCCGGCCGGCGCCGGCCCGGGCCGCGCGCACCGTCCCCGTGATGACCAGGCCGCCGGAGATGATCAACCACAGGTGCGAGGGGCTGAGCACGGCCGCGATCGACCGCTCGATCCCGAAGAACGTGTGCCAGAGCATGTCCGCGACGCCGCCCACCGCGAAGCCCACGCAGCCCAGCAGCGACAGCCCGTAGCCGGCGGGCAGGGACCGGTCGCGGACCCAGCGCGCTCCCAGCACCACCGCGCAGGCCGCGTAGCCGCTGTACAGCACGCCGTGCCAGGGGGTGAAGAACGACTCCAGCTGGGCGATGTGGTTGTGCGCCTAGGCGTCCAGGAACGCGCCGCCCACCAGCCACGCCGTCGCCGCCAGGAAGAGCCAGTCGTACCAGCCGGCCGGGAGCACACGCTCGGCCGGTCGAGCCGCAGCAGTGATCGCCATGCGGAAGCAGTCTACGACCCGGCCCTCGTAGCGGAAGGCCCGATCCGGGTCACCGCGCGGTCGCACGCCCGGGGCACACTGAGGAGGACATGCAGAACGCCGCCGCCGTGCTCCGGATCTTCTTCGGGGTCGTCTACTTCACCAACGGGCTGTCCAAGTTCGTGCCCGGCATCGCCCACCTGCCGGGGGGCTACTACCTCATCGACGGCCAGGGCGCGAAGAGCATCATCCAGCACAACGCCGCCCACCACCCGGTCGCCATCTACCACGACCTGGTGTTCAACCTGTTCGTGCCCAACTGGGACGTCTTCGGCCCGCTCGTCGGCCTGGCGGAGATGACGGCGGGCGTCCTGCTCCTGCTCGGCCTGGCCAGCGGGCTCGGCGCGCTGCTGGCGGCC
>VBJR01000140.1:11042-11502 GCA_005880175.1 Chloroflexota bacterium | reverse complement strand
GTGAAGTGCAGGCCGGCCGACCCGGCCCCGATCACCACGGCCGTCTCCGCTGGCGGCCCGGGCCAGAAGCGCTTGAGCGCGAAGATCACCGTGCCGAGCTGCTGGGCCATCAGCGCGGCCTCCAGGTCGGCGCCGGCGGGCAGCGGCACCAGGGACTCCTCGGACACGGCCTGGCGGTCGGCGTACGCGCGCGAGCCGGACGGCAGCGGCGCCGCCAGCACCAGGTCGCCGGGCGCGAAGCGGTCCGAACGGCTCTCCAGCACCTCGCCGACGCTCTCGTGGCCGGGGAAGCCGGGCGGGTGCGGGAACTCCTCGTGGTCGCGGCCGAACACCGTGTGGACGTCGCTGCCGCAGATCGACGCCTGCAGGGTGCGCAGCGCCACCTCGCCCGGCCCGAGCGGCGGCACCGGGAACTGGTCGACCTCGACGCGGCCTGGGCCCACCAGGCGACCTGCGCGCA
>VBJR01000140.1:0-10994 GCA_005880175.1 Chloroflexota bacterium | reverse complement strand
ATCGGCGCCTGGACGGTGAAGCTGCTGGCGGACGCCGGCACGCCCGTGGTGGCCACCGACCTGGCGAGCGACGCGGCCCGGTGGCGCCTCCTCGACCCCGCGCTGGAGGACCGGGTCCCGCTGGTGCGCTGCGACGTCACCGACGGGGCCGAGGTCGCCCGCGCCCTCGCCGAGCACGGCGTCACCCACATGGTCCACCTGGCCGCCCTCCAGGTCCCGTTCGCCCGGGCCAACCCGGCGCTGGGGGCCCGCGTCAACGTCGAGGGCATGGCCGTCGTGCTGGAGGCGGCGCGCTCCCTGCCGGACCAGGTGCGCGGCGTCTCGTTCGCCAGCTCGATCGCCGTGTACGGGCCGTCCGAGCGGTACGGCGACGGGCCGCTGCCGCACGGCGCGCCCGCCGGCCCGACCACGCTGTACGGCGCCTACAAGCTGGCCGACGAGTGGATGGCGCGTGTGTACGACGGCGAGTACGGGGTGGTCGCCGTCGGCCTGCGCCCCGCGGTCGTGTACGGGCCTGGCCGGGACCAGGGCCTGACGTCGAGCCCGACGCTGGCCATGCTGGCGGCGGCGGTGGGCCGGCCCTACCACGTCGCCTGGGGCGGCGCGGCCGCGTACCACCACGCCCGCGACGTCGCCGCGGCGTTCGTCGCGGCCGCGCGGGCGTGCGCCGACGGCGCGGGCAGCGAGACGTACACGCTGCCGGTCCACACCCGGACGATGGACGAGGTCGTGGCGGCGATCGACGGGGCGGCCGGTGGCGCCGAGGTCACGTACGAGCCGGCCCCGCTCGCCTTCCCCGCCGCGTACGACGCGTCGGCCGTCGAGCGGCGGCTGGGCGCGGTGCCGCTGATCCCGTTCGACGAGGGCGTCCGCGAGACCGTGGCGACGTTCCGGGCCGCCGTCGAGGACGGCCGCCTGGACGCGGACCGGCTGCTGGCCCCGCGATGAGCTGGGAGAGGCAAGAGGGGGCAGGCCCCCTCTTCCGGAACACCCCCGCTGGTCCGGGACGTTCGGAGCGCCTGCGGCGCGTCGCTGCGCGTCTGAAGGCAGGGCCTGGGCGAAGTCCGGAAGAGGGACTCACCTGCTCGGGCGAAGCCCTTGCGTACGGCCGCCCTCGATCTCTTCCCAGGGTGTTCCGGTGACCTGGGAGGGCCCGCTCATGGCCCTGGTCGAGCGGTGCTACCTGCGCCCGCCGGTGGCGCTGGAGACCATCCAGCACTACACGTTCGACGACCGGGTGATCTGCCGGGTCCGGTTCGCGACCGGGCCGCCGGGCCTGCTCCGGGCCCACGCCGGCGACGTGACGGACTGGTTCCTGGGGCAGGCGAAGGCGCTCGACTGGCTGGACGGGCGGGGGTTCCCGGCCCCGCGCGTGATCCGGACGGCGGCCGGCGACCTGATCGCCTCGCACGACGGCTGGACGGGCCTGATGCTGACGTTCGTGGACGGCGTCGAGGCCGGGGCCGACCCGGCGACGCTGGAGGCGATCGGCGAGTACGCGGCCGCGCTGCACTGCCTGCCCGCCGGCCCGGTCGGACCCGCCCGCCTGGACCCGTCGGGGGCGATGCTGGCCCGCCTGCCGGAACTGGAGGCGGACGACGGCGTGCCGGAGGTGGCGCGGTCCTTCCAGCGCGCGGCGGCCCGGATCGTGCGCCGGCTGGCGGCCGGCGACCGCCCGCCGACCGCGTTCCTGCACGGCGACTGCTGGCCGGCGAACGCGATCCGGGCGCCGCAGGGCCCGATCGTGATGGTGGACTGGGAGGGCGCCGGCCGGGGCCCGGCGGTGTTCGAGGTCGCCTACCTGCTCCTGGGCTGCCACATGGGCCTGCCCCAGCTGCCGGCGTTCGAGGCGCGGCCGGAGCGCATCGCGGCCGTGGTGCGGGGCTACGCGCGCCGGCGCCGGGTCAGCGACGCCGAGCTGGAGTGGCTGCCGGACGCCGTCCGCTACGACGTCGTCCAGCGCGCGGTCGCCGCGTGGTCGTTCGGCGCCGGCGAGGAGCGCTGGCGGGAGGACCTGTGGCTGCGCAAGACGCTGGCGCGGCACGCGGCGAGCGACGAGATCGCGGAGATCGCCCGCGCCTGCTTCCTCCGCGAGCAGTCCTGACTGCGCCACACTGTCGGACGTGCGTCTCCTCACCTTCCACCGCGACGGCGGCCTGCGCATCGGCCTGGTGACCCCGGACGGGGTGGCCGAGCTGGCCGCGGACGACCTCAACGCGCTGCTGGCCCGGCCGCCGGCCGAGCTGGAGGGGCTGGCCACCGGGCCGCGCCTGGACGAGGCCGGCCTGGCGCTGGGGCCGTGCGTGCCCCGGCCCGAGAAGATCGTCTGCGTCGGGCTGAACTACCGCCGCCATGCCGAGGAGGCGGGGATGCCGGTGCCCGAGACGCCGATCCTCTTCAACAAGTTCGCGAACACGCTGGCGGCCAGCGGCGAGGGCGTGCCGCTGCCCGGCGACCTGGCGGAGCAGTACGACTACGAGGCCGAGCTCTGCGTCGTGATGGGTCGCACCGCGAGCCGGGTGAGCGAGGCGGCGGCCCTCGACCACGTCTGGGGCTACTGCAACGGCAACGACGTCAGCGCGCGCGACCTGCAGTTCCGGAGCACCCAGTGGATGCTGGGCAAGACGCTCGACAAGTTCTTCCCGATCGGGCCTCACCTGGTCAGCGCCGACGAGGTCGGCGACCCGCAGGCGCTGGCCCTGCGCTGCCTGGTGAACGGCGACGTGCGCCAGGACTCCAACACGGCCGACATGGTCTTCGGGGTGGCCGAGCTGGTGGCCTACATCAGCCGGCACTTCACGCTGGAGGCCGGTGACGTCATCGCGACCGGGACGCCGGCGGGCGTGGCCCAGGGCCGACCCGACAAGCCGTGGCTGCGCCCCGGCGACGAGGTGGTGGTCGAGATCGGCGGCCTGGGCCGGCTGCGCAGCCCGATGGTCTGACGCCCAAGGGGTGTGGCGCTTCGGCGCCAAACCGCCTATTCGATTGCCCGGGAATGGTCCATTCGGCGCCAATCCGCACGGTCACTCGGCCGCACGGCTAGAACAGCTCCAGGTCCGCCATGATCTCGACGGGCACGTTCCAGGGCAGCCCGGCGACGCCGATCGCCGCCCGGGCGTGGCGGCCGGCGTCCTCGCCGAACAGGTCCAGGAGGAGCTGGGACGTGGGGTTGAACACCGTGGTGTAGGCGTCGAAGTCGGGCGCCGTGTTGACCATGCAGAACAGGCGGTCCCAGGCCCGGATCCGCTCGAAGCCGCCGAGCGCCGCGTCCACGCTGGCCAGGATCGCGAGCAGGGTCCGGATGGCCGCGGTCTGCGCCGACTGCAGGTCCACCTCCGCGCCGACCCGTCCCCGGAGCTCGGCGATCGTGCCGTCGCCGGCGAGGGGGACGTGGCCGGACACCCAGGCGTGGGAGTCGACGACCCGCACCAGCGTTGACGGGATCCGGGCGTCCGGCGGGAACTGCCACGGCCGGGGCAGCGAGAGGCCCCGGCCGGCGAGGCGCTCCCTGATCTCGTTCGTCGTGGTGGTCATGACCGCAGTGTCACCCTGGGAAGGTTCGCCTCCGGCCGAACCGTCCCGGCGGCCCGCGTGCGGCCCATCACGACGCAGATCAGCGAGGTGGCCGCGGCCAGGACGAGCATCATCGTCCAGCCGCGCTGGAACGCCGCCAGCGCGGTGCGGCCGGTGACGTCGCCCAGCAGCACGACGAGGAACGAGATGCCGAGCACGGTGCCCACCTGCCGCGACGTGTTCGACACCGCGCTGCCCGCCGCGAACCGGGCCGGCGGCAGGCTGGCCGCGGCCGAGCTGCCCAGCGTCGGCAGCGTCAGCCCGACCCCGATGCCGGTGACGCACGCGGCCAGCAGCCACGTCCCCACGTAGTCGGGCACGGTCGTCACCCGGGTCAGGTACAGGCCGATCCCGAGCGCGAAGACCAGCGCGCCCGGCACCAGCACGGCGCGGTGCCCGAACCGGTCGGCGAGGCGGCCGGCGGGCGGGGCGAAGGCCGCGGCGAACAGCGGCCCGGGGGAGACCGCGAGCCCGGCCTGGTCGCGAACAGGACGGTCGCCACGTTGGCCACCGCGAACGAGCGGACCCGGAACAGCGCCAGGTCCAGCACCGGCGCGGGATGGCGGGCCGCCCGCAGCACCACCACGGGCACCAGGACCGCCGCCAGGACGAACGCGCCGACGATGCGCGGGTCGCCCCAGCCCCAGTCGGTCCCCTCCACGATCCCGAGCGAGAGCGCGGCGACGGCCACCGTGACCAGGACCACGCCGACCGGGTCGGGCAGCCGCGTCGCCGAGTCGTCGCGGGCCTCGCGGAGCAGCCGCCGGCCGGCCAGCCAGGCCACGACGCCGATCGGGACGTTCACGAGGAACACCCAGCGCCAGTCCACGCGATCGACGATGACGCCGCCCAGCGACGGGCCGCTGGCGGCGGCCACCGCGCCGACGGCGCCCCACACGCCGACGGCCGTCGCCCGCATCGTGGGCGGGAACTCGGCCAGGACCAGCGCCAGCGAGGCCGGCAGCATCAGCGAGGCGCCGATCGCCTGGACGGCCCGGGCCGCGATCAGCACGCCCTCGGTGGGTGCCGCGCCGCAGATGGCCGAGGCGGCGCAGAAGACGAGCAGGCCGGCGAAGAAGATCCGCCGCCGTCCGACCAGGTCCGCGACCCGGCCGGACGAGAGCAGCAGCGAGGCGAACACGATGCTGTACGCGTTCAGCACCCACGAGAGCGTCGCCAGCGAGGCGGTCGGGAAGCTGCGCCGGATGGCCGGGAACGCGATGTTCGCGATCGTCCCGTCCAGGAAGACCATGTAGACGGCGAGCGAGGTGACCAGCAGGACCAGCCAGCGCCGGCTCACGACGAGTACGCCTTCACGACGGTGCGCGCCGCCGTCAGCGAGCGCAGCGAGATGGCGTGGAGCAGGATCGGGAACGGGACCAGGAAGCTGGGGAACAGCACGAGGGGCAGCGCCCCGAGCGCGGCCGTGCTGGGCTCGACCGTCAGCAGGCGCAGCGGCCCGGGGGCCGACACCACGCCGATGGTGAGGGCGACGACCAGGTCGAGCAGGCCGAGCAGGTTCCAGACGATCGCGGGCGCGGTCCGTCCGGCGCGGAGCGACCGGGCCGCGGCCACGGCGGTCAGACCGACGAGCACGTCGCCGAGCCCGGCGGGGACCGCGAACACCGCGGGCAGCGCGTTCAGCGCCAGCAGGACCAGGAAGAGCCCGCCGATGACGCGGAACGTCTGGAGCGCGATCAGGGAGGGCTGGAGCTCCGGGTCGGAGACCAGCCGGCGCAGCGGCTCGAACAGCGCGAAGGCGAGCGCCACGACCGCCAGCGGGAGCGCGAAGCGCAGGCCGAGGACCGTGGCCGGGGGCACCTCGCCGCCGCCGAGGAAGCCGATCTGGGCGGTGGCGCCGGCCACCGCGAACCAGGCCGCCAGGCCCACCACTGCCGCGATCGCGGCTCCGCGGGCCGCCACGCGCTCGGCCGCGCCGGCCAGCAGGATCGCGAGGAGGGCTATGGCGGCCACGCCGCCGAACAGGAGCACGCCGTAGACGGCGAGCTGGACGCCGGAGCTAGCTTGCAACATGAAAGGGACTGTAGCAGTCGTGCCTTTCATGATGCAAGCGACTATGCTGGTGAGCATGCGGCGAACGAGCCTGGCCGAGATGCCCTGTCCGGTGGCGCGGACGCTGGACGTGGTCGGCGAGTGGTGGACGCTCCTGATCGTCCGGGACGCGCTGCTCGGCGCCCGCCGGTTCGAGGACTTCAAGGCGACCGGGATCGCGGACAACATCCTGTCCGCGCGGCTCCGGCGGCTCGTGGACGAGGGGGTCCTGGAGCGGGTCCCGTACCAGGAGCGCCCCGAGCGCCACGAGTACGTGCTGACGGCCAAGGGCAGGGCGCTGGGCACGGTCGTGCAGGCGCTGCGGAGCTGGGGGCTGCGGTGGACCTGCCCGCACTGCGACCGTCCCGTGGGCGCCGGCGAGCTCGAGGTGCGCGGCCCGGCCCGCTGACCGTCAGGTTGGGTTAGCATCCAAGCTCTGCGCCTCTCGCTGGCGCGCGCGAACCGATGCTGGTGATCGACCCCGCCGTCCGAGCGGCCCACGCCAGGCAGGACCTGCACGCGGGCCTGCGCTATGCGGCGGTCAGGCTGGCGGAGCTGCTCGACCCCGACACGCCGTTCGCCCTCTCCGGGTGCGCCTACTGCGATCCGCTGGCCGCGGCCGGGGCGTTCGAGTCGGCGGCCAGGGACTACCTGGCCAATCCCGGCGTGCGCTTCGGGACCGTGCTGGCCGCCAGCCAGCTGCTGACCGACGCGCTGGAGCAGGAGGGCAACCTCCGCGCCTGGTACGCGGGCGATGTCACGCGCCTGCTCCTCTTCGCGGGCCGGCTGCGGCAGGTGCCTGCGGTCAAGACGGTCGGGGAGCGGCAGGTCAAGGTGCCGTACCACGAGCGGACCACGTGGGTCCGGCAGAAGCTGGGCGCGATGGCCGGCGGCAGCCTGGCCCGGTTCCGGGCCGCGATCGAGGAGCCGGGGACCGGGTACCGGGACCGGCTGCTGGACCAGCTGGAGGTCCGGCTGCGGTGCGCTCCGGCCGGCGAGCGCGAGTGGGCCGAGCTCGAGCACGACCTGTGCTACACGGCGGCGCTGCTGCTCGGCGAGGGGCGGGACGGCCGCGAGCTGGCGCGGGCCGTCGCCGCCCGGGTGGCCGCGGCGCCCGACGCGTGCGCGGCCGCCGGCGCGGTGCGCGAGGTGGCGGCGGCGCCGGCGGCCGCGTACGAGGTGGCGTTGGTGCTGCACGGGGCGGGCTCGCTGGAGCCGGAGTCCGCGTCGGCCCTCGGCGTCGGCGTGATGGACGCGGCGCCGCCGCGCTGGGCGGCCGCGTGGGTCTCGGCGCGAGCGGCGGCGGGCGAGGCGACGCCGCTGCTGGTGGCGGTCCAGGCGTGGGACCCCGAGCAGGCCCGGATGCGCGCAATGCTGATGGCGCAGGCGCTGCGGGACCACCTGGTCGCCGAGCACCCGGAGGCCCGGCTGGCGCTGGCGTCGGAGGCGCTGGTGCTGGACGTGGCGGCGGGCACGGCCCGGCGCAGCGGCACCGCCCCGCGGCCGCTGCGCCGGGGGCGGGTCGCCCGGTACGAGAGCGCGGCCGAGCTGGTGCCGTTCCTGCGCGCGAACGCGCTGGCCCGGGGCGAGGTCTCGCCGGCCGTGCGCGTCCTGCACACGTGGATCGCGCTGGAGTGCCTGTCCCGGGACGGCGGGGGCGGGGACCCGGTCGAGCGGCCGGCGCTCAGCCTGAAGCTGGAGAGCTACCTGCCGCCGCACCTGGCCAGCGTGGCGGCGATCGCGGGCCTGCGGGCGATGCTGGTGGCGAGCTGGGACGCGGCGCGGGCGCTGGCGCTGCGCTCGGACCGGCGCGAGGAGTGGCTGCGGCTGGAGGCGCGGGTGGGGGTGGCCGGGGGCCGGCCGCGCAGCCTCGCCCGGCTGGTGGCGGTGCTGCGCGACCAGCCGGCGCTGGTGGAGGGGCTGGGGCCGTTCCCGGCCCGGCGCCTGGCGGACCTGGGCCGACGATTCGAGAAGGGGAGCCGGCTGGCCAAGGTGGCGGAAGCCGTGCAGGTCCGGACCCTGATCGCGGTCGCCCGGCTCAAGCTGGCCAGGCACCTGGCCGTCCACCGCGGCTTCGACGCGGCCCACGCGACGGCGCCGCTGGCGCAGAGCGCGGTGCTGGTGCTGGACTGCGCGTTCGAGGTGGTGCGCCGCTGGCTGCGCCCGGGCTGCGGCCCGGCCGACGCGCTGGCGGAGGCGAGGCGCTGGCACGAGGCCAACCTGGCGGCGTGGCGGTCGAGCCCGGAGCTGGAGCTGGACGCGGACCACCTGCTCCACCCCCGGAAACAGTGAAAGCGCCCCCTGTAGAGGCGCTTTCGGACCCAGAGGTGCATCGCCCTGAGCCGTTTGGCTACCAAAGTATGCCACTTTGGACCTCGGGACCCGGGTCTCCGAGGTGATTGACCCGATAAATCGCACATTCGTCCGATGTATCGGGATGAACGACCTGCAGTCCATTTCCCGGTAACATCCGAACACTTGTCCTACTCGCGCTTCCACCTGGCCGACCTCCAGGTCCACACGCCGGCCGACCCGGACCACGAGTACGGCCCCGAGTGGGGGGCTGACCCCGACCCGGCGTTCGCCGAGCGGCTCGTCGCCAGCTTCCGGGACGCCGGCGTCACCGCCATCGCCATCACCGACCACAACCGCCTCGACTGGTATCCCGTCGTCCGCGCCGCCGGCGAGCGGGCCGGCGTCGTCGTCTTCCCCGGGCTGGAGATCAGCGTCAACGGCTGCCACCTCATCGCGATCTGGGAGTCCACCCCGGCCGGTCACGAGCTGGGCCGGCGGTTCCTGGCCAGCCTCTGGGCGCCCGCCGAGCGCCCCTTCGACGCCGCCGGCCGGCCCCGGGTCGTCAGCAAGGGCCAGGTCGCCGAGGTCGCCCGCCAGGCCGTCGAGCGCCAGGCGCTGGTCCTGGCCCCGCACTGCACGGCGGCCAAGAGCGGCCTGTTCGGGCCCAGCGTCTGCCGCAACGCCGACGAGATCGCCCAGAGCGGCCTGATCTCCGGCTTCGACGTGCATGGGAGCGTCAGCGCGGATGTCCTGGTCAACCCGCGTCGGCAGTTCGGCGACGTGCCGCCGGCCTGGTTCATCACCGGGGACACCCGCCGCTGGGACGGCATCGGCGAGCGCGCGACATACCTGAAGATGGGCGCCCGGCCGACGCTGGAGGGCCTGCGCCAGGCGTTCTGGGTGGCGGAGACGCGCATCCGGTTCCCCCAGCGCCTGCAGTCGCGCTGGGGCCACGTCAAGGGCGCGCGCTTCACCGCCGACCCGGGCCCGAGCTGGCCCCACCTGAGCCACGTGCGCGTCGACGGCGGGTTCCACGACGGCCTGACGCTGGACCTGGCGCCCGGCCTCAACGCGGTGATCGGGGGCAAGGGCACCGGCAAGTCCACGCTGATCGAGATCGTCCGCTACGTCCTCGGCGCCGGCGAGCCGCAGACGAAGGAGGCGGCCGGCAACCGCAAGCACAACTTCCGCGCCAACGCCGAGGCGAGCGTCTTCGCGGTGGACGCGGAGGGCGACGAGTACGAGGTCCGGCGCACCGGCGACGGCAGCGCGCCGCTGCTCCTCCGCGACGGCGGCGAGACCGGCCTGGCCGTCCAGCGCCGGGTCACGGCCCGGGTGTTCGGCCAGCGCGAGCTACAGACGCTGGCCGACCGGCCCGACATGCTGCGCGAGTTCGTCGCCGGCGTCATGCGCGAGGCGTGGGAGGAGGTGACCGCCCCCGAGCAGGAGCTCCTGCGCGCCATTGACGAGCACGACCGCGAGCTGCTGGCCCTGGAAGAGGACCTGGACCGCATGGGGGAGGAGGAGCAGGAGCTGCAGGACGTCCGCGACAAGCTGCGCCAGGCGGAGGCGAGCGGCGTCACCCGCTGGGCGCAGGAGTCACAGCGGTTGAACCGCGCCCACCGCTCGGTCGCCGCGATGGTGCAGTGGCCGCTGCACGTCGGGGAGGCGGCGGACGCCCTGGAGCGGCTGCTGCCGCCGCCCGCGGCGACGGACGACGCGCCGGTGCCGGAGAGCCTGGCCAGCGCGCTGGCGGACCTGGACGCGGCGGTCCGGCGCTCGGTCGCCGACCTGCGCGAGGCCGTGGCCGGGGCGGCGGCGGCGCTGGCCGGGCCGGCCGGCGAGTGGGAGCTCGAGCACGCGCGGCGGCGGCGCGAGATCGAGTCCCAGCTGGCGACGGCCGGCATCTCGGACCCGCGCCAGCTCCGGCGGCTCCAGCAGCGCGCGGTGGAGCTGGAGGAACGCCTGACCGGGCTGCCGGACAAGCGCGAGCGCGGCCAGGGGATCGCCGAGACGCGGCGCGAGGCCCTGCGCGAGCTGGGCCAGGTGCGCCGCCGCAAGTCGCGGCTGGTGGAGAAAGCGGCGCGCACGCTGGGCGCGGCGCTCGGCCCCCGGGTCCGGCTGGCCGTGCGGCCGCTGGCCGACCGCACGCTGCTCGTCCAGGCGCTGGAGGGCGCGCTGCAGGGCCAGGGCGTGCGCTCGGACCAGCTCCAGCGGCTGGCCCAGGAGACGCCGGGCGCGCTCGGGGAGGCGATCCGGCAGGGGCCGGCCGCCGTCGCCGCGCTCGGCTGCTCGACGATGACGGCCGGCAAGCTGGCCGCGCTGCCGGGGGCGGCGGTGCGGCGGATCGAGGAGGCGGACACGCCCGACCGGGTGGTGGTCGAGGTGGACCTGGGCGCGCCGGGATCGGAGTCGTGGACTCCGATCGACCAGGTGTCGCCGGGCCAGCGGGCGATGGCGCTGCTGGCGCTGGCGCTGGCCAGCGGCGGCGAGCCGCTCGTGATCGACCAGCCCGAGGACGACCTGGACAACCGGTACATCTACGACGAGGTCGTGGGGGTGCTGTGCCGGGTGTGCGAGTCGCGCCAGGTGATCGTGGCCACGCACAACGCGAACATCCCGGTGCTGGGCGACGCGGAGCTGGTGCTGGCGCTCGACGCGGACGCCGACCGGAGCCGGGTCCTGGCCTGCGGCGGGCTGGAGTCCGCCGAGGTGGCCGAGCAGGCCCGCCAGATCCTGGAGGGCGGCGACCAGGCGTTCCTGGCCCGCCACCGCCGCTACCAGGCCGCCGAACGCCGCTGAGGCGATGCGGCGAGGCGGCGCCACGGCGCCGCCCACCTACTTCGCGATCGTCAGCGAGAAGCTCGTCCTCGCCCGGCTGCCGTCCTCGCCCGTCGCCGTGACGTGGAAGTCCCAGCGGCCGGCCGCGAACGTGCCCGCCGCGTAGAACTGGTTCTGCGTCGGCGACGGCAGCGACAGCCGCAGCACCTGCATCGTCCTGGTCGTCCTCCCCTGCGTCACCGTCACGACGGGCGTGTCGGCCACGGCGACCGGGGCGTTCCGCTGGTCCGTGA
>VBJR01000139.1 GCA_005880175.1 Chloroflexota bacterium | reverse complement strand
CAGAGGTGGACCACCCGCGTCGGGCCGGTCGGGTCGGACGGCGCGATCGCGAGGGGGAGGACGTCGGCCCGCGACGCCCGGGCGCAGGCCTTCGCCAGCCCGGGTGGCGCCCCGTGGGCGCGCAGGGCATCTGGTGGCCACGGCAGCGGGACCTCGACCAGCAGGTAGCGGGCGGGGCTCGGCGCGCTGCCGGCCGGGTCCTCGCCGGCAGCCCGCGCGACGGTGGAGCACCTCACGGCGAGTTAGCTTAGGCTAATCGATGTGATTAGCGCCGACTAATACGTGTCCCGCAGGTGGAGCGTCACGTCCGCCACGCCGATCCCCGGCTGCCGCAGCAGGGCCGTCTTGAGCCAGAAGGCGCGGTGGTTGTGCAGCCACGCCGTCCACAGCCGGCGGTCGACCAGCTCCGGGATCACCACCGTGCAGACGTGCCGCGGATGCCGCGTCCGCCACTGCATCACGTACGCCAGGACCGGCGGCACCACGGCGCGGTAGGGCGACTCGACGACCACCAGCCGGGGCCGCCGGCCGTCGAGCTCGGCCGCCCAGCGCCGGAACTCATCGGGCACCTCGTCGGGCTCGTCGTGGGCCACGTGCTCGACGTCCGTCACCACGTGGATCGCCACCACCTCGTGGCCCAGCGCGCGGGCGTAACCCAGCGCGGCCACGTTCACCGCGTCCACCCCGGCGATCGGGACGAACGCGACGCGAGGGCCCTCGACGGGCATGTCGCCGAACCGCGGGCAGCTCGCCGCCACCACGTTGCGCCGCCACAGGAGCTCCAGCTTGAGGCGCACCAGCGCGGGCCGGAGCACGACCTGGGCCGCTAGCGGCAGCGGCTCGTCGGGCAGGACGATCGTGAGCACGCCCGCGTCTGGAGCGTGCCGGATCGCGTCGATCTCCCGGAGCAGCGGGTCGATGCCGCGGCCCGCCACCGTCCGGAGCTCGCAGGCCGCCGGCACCTCGGACGGCGGCGCCACGTCCGACGGCAGCAGCGCGATGGCCGTGCCCCGCAGCGCCTTCGCGTACGCGACGGCGTCGAGGGCGGCGCGGTCCCAGCGCCGCACCGGCACGACCGCCGGCCCCAGCCGGGGCAGCTCGGTGCCCGGCGGCATGCTCGCCACCTGCTCGTGGACGCGCCGGTAGTAGCGGTGGATGGCCATCATGCCCCCGACCAGCGCGGGCACCAGCACGATGACCACCCAGGCGCCGTGCGGCGTCTTGGTCGCGATGATGACGGCGTCCACGAGGGCCGTCGTCGCCGCCCCGACCGCGTTGATCGCCAGCCCCGGCGCCAGCCCGGCTCGCGCCGCGTCCACCAGTGGCGGACCATCGCCGTCTGCGCCAGCGAGAAGGCCGTGAACACGCCCAGCGCGAACAGGTTGATCAGGGCGCCGGTGTTGCCCGCGAACGCCAGCAGGAGGACCGTGGCCGCGATCGCCAGGAACATGATCGCGCCCGAGTACACGAGCCGGTTGCCGAGCTGGGCGAGCTGGTGGGGCAGGAAGTCGTCCCGGGCCAGGATCGCGCACAGCCGCGGAAGGCCGTTGAAGCTGGTGTTGGCGGCCAGGACCAGGACCAGGGTCGTCGAGAACTGGACCCCGTAGTACAGCCAGCGTCCGGGGCCCGTGAACACGGCCGCGGCGATCTGCGACAGCACCGTCGGGCTGCCCCCCGGCTGGGGCGCGGCCGCGTACAGCACGTCCAGCGCCTCGACCCCGACGAACAGCAGGATCAGCAGCGCGCCGAGGATCGCGAGCGTCCGGACGGCGTTCGGCACCCGCGGCTCCTCGAAGCCCGGCACGGCGTTGGAGACCGCCTCGATGCCGGTCATCGACGAGCAGCCCGACGCGAACGCGGCCAGCACCAGCAGCGGCGTCAGGGGCTCCAGCGCCGGCAGCGGCGGGTACTGGCCGGGGTGGGGGGCCTCCCCGAGCGCCGCCCTGCCGAGGCCGGCGGCGATCAGGACCAGCATCGCGACGAGGAACAGGTACGTCGGGACGGCGAACAGCGCGCCCGCCTCCCGGACTCCCCGCAGGTTGCCGAGCATCAGGATCGCGACCACCGCGACCGAGATCTCCGCGCGGTACGGCATCAGACCCTGGAACGGCGAGATGATCGCGTCCACGCCCGACGAGACGCTGACCGACACGGTCAGCACGTAGTCCACGAGCAGGGCGGCCGCGGCCACCAGCCCGAGCGCGGTCCCGAGGTTGGCCCGGGCCACCGCGTACGAGCCGCCGCCGCTCGGGTGCCCGCGGATGACCTGCTGGTACGAGACGGTGACGACCAGCATCAGCACCGCGATGGCGATGGCGATCGGGACGTTCCAGAGCAGCGCGCCGGCGCCGGCGACCGCGAGCACGGCCAGCGCCGCCTCCGGGCCATACGCGACCGACGAGAGTGCGTCCGAGGACAGGATGGGCAGGGCCTTGAGGACCGACAGGCGCTCGCTCTCGATCGCCTCCGAGTCCAGCGGCCGGCCCAGCAGAGCGTCCCGGACCTGGACCGCCAGCCGGGCGGCCGTGCCGGCCGGCTGGCTGGCCTCCTCGGTCGCCACCAGGTAGCCCCGGCCCGTGCGCCGGAAGACGCCCAGGTCCTCGCGCCGGATGCGCACGTAGTCGTCGCCGCGGCGGCTGCCCCGGACGAGCGTTCTCGGCGGCTCGTCCTCCCGCGATCCGGTCACGCAGGCACCGTACCGGACCCCCGGGCCGCGAGGTCGGTCCGGACCTCCGGAACCGGCGCGGGCCAGCGCCCGGTCAGCGCCGGACCAGGTCCCAGACCAGCGCGGCGGGCAGGCCGAGGTACGCCCCGGCCGCGGCCTCGGGCACGTGGCCCTGGGCGATGCCCGTCATCGCGACCTCGGCGGAGCCGTAGCACGGCTCCAGGCACCGCCGGACCTCGAGCCCGGCCCCGGCGAACGCGTCGAGGTACTCGCCGACCAGGTGGCGATGGTTGCGGACGAACCCGAAGGCGCCGTCGGCACCCCGGAACAGGGCGGCGACGCCGATCGCCGACAGCACCGGGTGCACGTCCGAGAGCACGAGCCGGCCGCCGGGCCGGAGCACGCGCGCCAGCTCGCGCAGCGGCTCGGCGAGCGTGGGCGCGTGGTCGAGCGCCAGCGCGCAGACGGCCAGGTCGACTGCCCCGGACGCGACCGGCAGGCCGGTCAGGTCGCCGCGGACCAGGTGCGCCTGCGGGACGGCCGCCCGGGCCAGGCGCAGCATCTCGGGCGTCGTGTCCACGCCGATCGCCCGGTGGCCGAGCGCGACCAGGCGCCCGGTGTGGCGTCCGGTCCCGCACGCGGCGTCCAGGGCGGTCCCGGTCGCGGAGGTGGCCAGCAGCGACCAGACGGCGGGCTGCTCGACCGCGACCAGCGGGTTGCCGGGCCCGTCGTACGTGGCCGCCCACCGGCCGTAGCCCTCGGTCACGGCGTGCTCCGTGACGTCGAACGGCGCGTCGGCCGGGCCGTCCAGCACCTGGCGGACCTCGGCCAGGCGGGCCTCGGCGGTCGCGTCGTCGCCGTCCAGCAGCTGCCGGAGCAGCGCCAGGCCCTCGACGCCCACGATCAGCTCGCGGGGGCGGATGCGGCGGGCCATCCCTATTCCGCCACCCGGGCCAGGATCTCGCCGTGAACGACCACGAACACGGCGTCGGGCTCCCGCGTCCACTCGCGCCAGCCCTCGGCGATCGCCGCCATCTCGCCGGCCGTGGCGATGCCGTACGTCACCGCCTGCTCGGCGAACGACGACGCCACGGTGCGCTCGGCCCACTGGCCGCCCCAGTAGGCGCGGTCGGCGGGGGTCGCGAACGTCCACGTGGACGTCGAGTACGTCGCCTCCGCGAGGCCGGCCGCGTGCGCCCAGCGGAGGAGCCAGCGGCCGGCGTTGGGCTCCGCGCCGTTGCGGCGCGTGACGGCCAGGTAGATCTCCAGCCAGCGGCCGATCCGCGCGTCGTCCGGCGCCCAGGTCATCGCCGAGTAGTCGGCGTCGCGGGCGGCGATCAGCCCCCCGGGCGCCGCCAGGCGAGCCATGGCTGACAGGGCGGGGACCGGCTCGCGGAGGTGCTGCAGGACCTGGTGGGCGTGCACCCGCGCCGGCCTCCCGCGCGTACGCCTCGGCGTCGCCGACCACCGAGGCGACCACGTCGACGCCCGTGGCCGGTCCGGGCGCGACGAGGCGGGCCAGGTCCGCGGTCAGCGTGCCCGGGCCGCAGCCCACGTCGAGCAGGCGGTGGCCGGGCCGGAGGTGGGGGAGCAGGTACGCCGCCGAGTTCTCGGCCGTCCGCCAGCGGTGCGCGCGCAGCACGGCGGCCTGGTGGCCGTGCGTGTAGGTGTCGGGCTGAGAGGCCATGCCCATAGTCTGTCCTCATGCAGACCAGGGACGTCCTCGACCGGTGGCGCGAGCCCGGGGCCTGGCGGCGGCCCGGCCGGGTCGCGCTCGCGAACGCGGCCCGGATCGACCCGTCCGAGCCGATGCACGCGGCACTCCTCGCGGCCGGCGCCGAGGTGCTGCCGGCGCCGCTGTCCGACGCGGTGGTGGGGGACAGCGATGTGGTGGTGTCGGGCGGCGCGCCGCTCGACGCGGCGTTCTTCGCGGGGCTCGCGACCACGCGGCTGCTGCTCCGTCCGTACGTCGGCTACGACGACGTGGACGTGACGGCCGCGACCGGCGCCGGGGTGCTGGTCGCGAACGTGCCGGACGCGATCGACGTGGACGTGGCCAACCACGCGCTGGCGCTGATCCTGGCGGTCAACCGGCAGGTGGTCCGGCTGGACGCGTTCGTCCGGGACGGGGGCTGGGCGCGGACGCGGCGGCGCACGCCGGACGGCCTCGTCCTGCACCGGCCCGAGGCGCAGACGCTGGGGCTGCTCGGGTTCGGGCGCATCGGGCAGGCCACGGCGCGGCGGGCGTCGGCGTTCGGCTACCGGCTGATCGCGCACGACCCCCACGTGGACGCGGCGGCGTTCGCGGCGGCCGGGGTGGAGCGGGTGTCGCTGGAGGACGTGCTGCGGCGCTCGGACGTGCTGTCGGTCCACGTCTTCCTGAGCCCGGAGACGTACCACCTGCTGGACGCGGAGCGCCTGGCGCTGATGCGGCCCGGGGCGTGGATCGTGAACACGGCGAGGGGGAGGGTGATCGACGAGGCGGCGCTGGT
>VBJR01000138.1 GCA_005880175.1 Chloroflexota bacterium | reverse complement strand
TCCCGTCGCGCGTCGCCGCATCTGGGTGAGCGCATGCGAGAGGCGGCTGGCCACGGTGCCCTCGGGCAGGCCCAGCATGGCCGCGATCTCGCGATACCGGTAGCCGTGCAGGAAGTGCAGGACGACGACGGCCCGCGCCTTGGGCGACAGCGCCGCCAGCAGGTCGTCCAGCAGCTCGGCCGTGCCCGCCACCGGCCGCGCCGCGCCGGCCCTGCTGGTCGCCTCCAGTACCCGGCGCTGGAGTGCGCTCCAGCGCATCCGGCTGATGGCCTCGCGAACCGCGATCGTGCACAGCCAGGCCTCGACCCGGCCCGTCGGCGCGAAGCGGTCGCGGGCCCGGTAGGCCTTGACGAAGGCGTCCTGGGTCACGTCCTCGGCCAGGTCGGGGTCGAGGACGACGCCGCGCACGGCCCGGTAGACGACCTGGTAGTGCGCCTCGTACACGGCCGCGAAGTCGTCCCTCGGGTCCGGCTCTGGTGCATCGGCCACGATCGCGGACGCCTCGGACACCGCTCGGCGCCCGCTGGACGCCAGTCCGCCACGTGTCAAGTCAGCTCTCGAACGTCGAACCCACATCTACCCCCATGAGTTCCCCTTCCTCCAACCGGCGCCGCGGCGCCGGCCCATCTGCCTCTACGAGGTCCAACGAAGGCCGCGCGCGTTTTCATCGGTCGGCCCCAGTCTCCACCGGGAGCAGTCGATCAGGCCGGCCTCCGGCGAATGGATATCAGAACCGCGTGCCCGCACCCAGGGCTGACAGCCGGCGGAGCATCGGCTGGCCCGGTGCCTTCGGCGGGTGGACCGCGTACCTTCGGTCCGGCAGCCGCTCCAGCCGCCAGCCCCGGGTCAGGCGCCGGTTGTGCACGCCGCACAGCGAACGCATGTTCCCGATGTCCGTCCTGCCGCCCAGCGCCCAGGGCTCGATGTGGTCGCCCTCGGTCCACTCCGGCCGACGATCACAACCGGGCCACACACAGCACCGGTCCCGCTCGGCCAGCGCCCTGCGCATCTTCGGGGTCGCGGTGCGGTACTTGCGGCCCACGTGCAGCGGGTCGCCCGCGGCGCTGACCAGGATCGGGGTGATCTCGGCGTCGTCGGCGATCCGGCGCAGCGCCCGGCCCGAGCGGCGCCGAGGGCGCTGACGATCTGCAGGGCGCCGGCCTCGACCAGTTCGGCGAGCTCGGTGCAGCGCGTACGCATGTTCCCAGCGTAGGCCGGGAGCCGCTCATCGCCAACCCAACCCGTTAAGGCGGGCTGGACGGTTAGATGCCGGCAGTTCCGTCGCGCACCAGGCCCGCGCGACGACGCCTGGTGCCGGCAGGGCACGGCGTGCACGGGCGTCAGCGATCCGGCTGGGGTTTCGGCCGCATCCCCAGACCCGGGAGGAACGGCACGGCGGCGCCCCGTCCGCTCAGGCGGGACGGCTCAGGCGGTGGAGCTGCCATCCGACGGCGCCGAGCCAGACCAGGAGCAGGACGCCGTAGAGCGTGAAGCCTCCGCCCAGGATTGGCCGCAGGGCCTCGGTCACGACGCCCAGGGCGCCGGTCGCCACCCCCAGGTACGCGATCCACCTGGAGAACGCGCTGCGCACCATGACCAGAGCGAGGATCAGGAAGCCGAGGTTGCCCAGCGTGGCGGCCACGCTCACCGTGTTGAACTGCGCGAGCAGCGCGTCGGCCGAGGACGCCAGGGCGGCATGCTGAGCCGCGGTGCTGGCGGCCACGTCCAGGTCGCTCAAGATCACGAGGCCGAACACGACGGGGAAGATCGACAGCGTCGACACCACGTAGGCGACGGCCACTCCGGCTCAGATCGCCGCCCAGCTCCGGTTCGCCTGCCGGAGGGCCACGTAGAGAGCCATGAACAGGCAGATCGTCAGGAGAAAGGGGCCCTGGATGAGCAGCTCGTCGATGATGAACGCCCAGCGGTTGGAGTCGATGTACCGAAGGGTGGCGGCCGCGTTCGGGAGGGTGGAGGCTCCTCCTCCGCTCGGCAGGCCGGTGATGGCGATCGCGACAATTGACGCGAGGGTCAGAACGACGAAGAGGGCCGCCGAGAGCGCGCCAGCCCGGAACAACGTCCTCCATGCTCCGTCGGGGCCGGCGCTGGTCTCAGGACCGGCCCTGGCCGGCGTCGCCTTCGTCTGGAACACGGTCGTCCTCCTTCCGGCTGTCAGGAAACACGGCGGCAGTCGATCTGCGGCGTCCTCCTGGGTCGCGGGATGGACACGACCGTCCAGCAGACCGCGAAGGAGACCACCAGGGCCACGCGCAGCAAGTCTGGCCACGAGCTGTTCCAGACCCACGTCCCGAGCATCCACGGGAAGAACACGATCCAGACGACGATCTCGACCAGGATCGGGAGCTGGGTGACCCATCGCCAGAAGTCGTCCAGGCGGTCGGCGAAGAGCAACCAGAAGAACGCCACCCACATGCCCACCATCCAGATGAACCAGACGCCACCGCCGGCTGGGCCGGACGATCGCGCGCGGGGACCCGGAATCGCTTCAGACATCACATGTGGCGCTACCCGCCGGGCTGACGGTGCGGCCCGGCCAGGCGGTCCCGCAGCGCCGGCAGCGCGTCCGGCGCGGCCAGGACGGCCACGACCACCCCGGCGGCCAGGATCACCCAGGTCAGGACCATCGTCTGCGTCATGAAGACCAGCTCGCCGGCGATCCAGCCCACCAGCACCAGGCCATAGGCCAGCGCCACGACCGATGCGAGACGGTTGTCGGCCACGTTCAGCGTGGCCGTCAGCACCCCGCCGACGCCGATCACGAGGAGCAGGATCAGCCCGGGGATCACGAAGTCCCTGAACGGCGCGGAGCCGCTGAGCCACTCCGCCGGCAGCCGGAACCCGCCCACCGTGCCCGAAGTCGCGATGGTCCAGCCCGGGATGATCGCGCTCAGGCCCACTACGGCGGTCACGATCACCACGACCGCCCGATCGATGCGACGCAACATGTCGAGGTCACCTCCAGGGTCCACGTTGACCGCCGCTGACGGGTTTGCACACGGCCGAGGGGCCGCCCGATGAGGAGGCCACCGACCCTGTCGGAGCGGTTCTCAGCATCCGACGGTGAGGTCGAGGTGAACACCGACAGCGATTGCGCTGACCCTCCCGCTGGGCGGCCATCAGGACCCCGACGGCGATGCGGTGCACCGCGACGCCGCCCCGCATCCTACCCGGCGGCGGTCGAGGCCGCCGACGCGGCGGTGGTCGCCGCGATGATCGCGGCAATCATCTCGTCGATCGCTTTGCGAACAGCCTCGGACGCCCAATCGCCCCTGGCGATCTCGCCGGCGCGCTGCCGGAGCTGCCGGCGCGACAGGCCGCAGGCCCCGGCATCCACCACCTTGCTCTCGCATCGGAGGGCATGCACCAGCGCGATGAGGGCGGCGCATCGCGCGTCGGGCGCAGCCCGCCCGGCGAGCGCCTCGACGATGAGCTGTCGGACCTGCGCCTCGTGGCGGGCGTCCTGCGCCGGCCACCTGCGGGTGGCGAACAGGCCCAGCACCCTCCGCTCCTCGACGCGGAGCACCCCGCGCTCCGCCAACCGCTCGTACAGAGCTTCCCGGAGGTTCCTGCTCAACGACCTGAGCGGCGCCGACGGTTTCCTCCCCCGATGGGCGGCCGCGATCTCGAGCGCCGAGTCGAGGACGTCGTCGCCGGTCGGCGACTGGTCCCGGACGCGCGTCTATCAGAACGTGCCGGCCACCTCGATGAGACCGTACACCTCGATCCTTGGGGGCCCTTGGACGCCGGCCGCGTCGGTAACCTGCCGGACCTTGGCATTGCCTTCGAAGAAGCGCTGGAACGCCTCGGCGCTGTCCCACTCGTCGAGGACGAGGATCTCACGATCGCCTGCGAGGAACCGGTGATGGCTCGCTCCCATGCCCTGCGCATCGGCGGTGATCTCGTCCAGCAACGCCGCATGCGACGCCAGCGCCTGCCTGGCTGCGGCCACGTCCTCGACCGCGAAGTGTCCTATCACGACAACGCTCATGCCATGCTCTCCTGTCGGCCTCGCCCCCGGCCTGCGGCCTGGGTGGCTTCAGCCGCGACGCGCTCAGCCTGACGAGCGCCTGGCGGCGATGTCAAGTTCCGTGGACGGCTGACCGCGCAACGGCCTCG
>VBJR01000137.1 GCA_005880175.1 Chloroflexota bacterium | reverse complement strand
GACGTCGGCGCAGGTCGCCCAGAGCGCCGTGCTGCTGACGCTGGGCTCCCGGGGCGGCCCCGGCTAGTCAGACCGCGAGCCCGTAGGCCCGGCAGGCGTTGCCGCGGAACACCTTGTCCAGCGCCGCCGGGCCCAGGCTCGACAGGCAGGTCCTGGCCGCGGCCAGGACCTGCTCGTAGCCGGCGGCGAGCAGGCAGACCGGCCAGTCGGAGCCGAAGAGCAGGCGGTCCTCGCCGAACACGTCCAGCGCGGTCGAGACGGGCGAGCGCAGGTCGTCCACCGTCCAGGCGTCCCAGGCCGCCTCGGTGACCAGTCCGGAGACCTTGCACCAGACGTCGTCCAGGCCGCCCAGCCGGGCGACGTCGGCGGCCCACCGGCCGAGGTCGCCCGAGGCGATCGGCGGCTTGGCCACGTGGTCGAGGACGAACGTCGTCCCGGGATGGGCCAGCACCAGCTCGACGGCGCTCGGCAGCTCGCGGGGCGTCACCAGCAGGTCGAACGCGAGGCCGGCGCGCGCCACGGCGTCCACGCCGCGGCCGACGTCGGCCCGCAGCAGCCAGCGCGGGTCCGGCTCGTCCTGCGCCATCGGCCGCACGCCGACCAGCCGGTCGCCGCCGGGCGCGGACCGCAGCCGCTCGATCTGGCCGGCCACGTCCGCCGCGGTCAGGTCCACCCAGCCGACCACGCCGGCCACGAGCTCGTGCTCGGCCGCCACCGCCAGGAGCTCGATCGACTCCTCCACGTCCGGCCGCGCCTGGACCGCCACCGTCCGGCCGACGCCGTTCGCGCGCGCGACCGCCTCCAGGTCGGCGACGGTGAACGGCCGCCGGATCGGGCGCAGCGCCTCCCTGGCCATCCACCGGTACTCGGCGGCGGCCGGGCCCCACAGGTGGTGGTGCGAGTCGACGACCAGGTCCCGGGCCTCCATCAGTCCAGGTGGAACACCTCTTCGGCCGGGGCCCACCACTCGCCCTCCGCGGCGGTGGCCACCGGCTGCTGGCAGGGGTCCGTCAGCTGCCACCAGCGGCGGGTCTCCTCGTCCGCGGCGATGCGCGCCATGTCGGCCTCGTAGTCCTCGCCGGTGTACTCCAGGTAGCTGAGCAGCAGCCCGTCGCGCACGAAGATCGAGTAGTTCCCGACGTTGGCCGCCCGCAGCGCGGCGAGGACGCCCGGCCACGGCTCCGCGTGCAGCCGCCGGTACTCGGCCTCGTGCTCGGGCCGCAGGCGGACGACGGACGCGTACCGCCGCATCAGGGCATCGGGTCGGCGACCGCCAGCCGGTCGGCCGGCTCGGGCTGCCGGGTGCCGCGTCCGCCGTTGCGCTCGGGCGGCCGCTCGCGGCCAACAGCGGCCCGCTCGGGCACGAGGAGCTCGAACGTCGAGCCCCGGCCCAGCTCGCTGCGGACGCGGACCGAGCCGGCGTGGGCCACCGCGACCGCCTTGACGATGGCGAGGCCGAGCCCGAAGCCGCCCGTCGTGCGGCTGCGGGCCGAGTCGGCCCGGGCGAAGCGGTCGAACACGCGGTCCACCTCCGCCCCGGGGATGCCGGCGCCCGAGTCGGCCACCGCCAGCACCACGTTGGCGCCCTCGCGGCGCACGCTCAGCTCGATCGCGCCGTCGTCCGGCGTGTGCTGGATCGCGTTCTCGATCAGCGCGTCGAGCGCCAGCACCAGGGCGTCCTCGTCGCCCCGCACGGTCGCCTCGGTCACGCTGCCCAGGGACCAGCGGCGCTGCCGGTGGCCCCAGCGGCCGACCGCGTCGTGCACGAGGTCGTCGAGGCGGACCGGGCCCAGGCGCAGGAAGTCCGGGCTGTCGGCCGACGCGAGCAGCAGCAGGCGGCTGGCGAGCCGGCGCAGCCGGAGCAGCTCGTCGATCGCGACCCGGGCGTCCTGGGCGATGGCGGGGTCCGCGGTCGCGCGCTGGATCAGCTCGGTGTGGCCGAGCGCCACGGTGATGGGCGTCCCCATCTCGTGGGAGGCGTCCTGGAGGAAGCGTCGCTGCTGCTCCAGCAGGCGCAGGTTCTGGTCGGAGACCCGGCGGGACTCGTTCATCGCCGCCTGGCGGCGCCGCGCGTGCCAGACCATCACCACGAACATGACGGCGAGCAGCGGGACCTCGACCAGGTACTCCGTGTCCTGCTCGCCGGTCAGCACCTGCCACGTGATCAGGCCGCCGGTGGCCAGGGTGACGGCGGTGACGGTCACGATCGTGGAGCCCAGGTGCCACAGGCGATAGCCATACAGCGCGGTCAGGCTCACCCAGATGACCAGGAACGGCACCGTCTGCCACGGCGGGCTCACCTGCATGGCGACCAGGTTCACGCCGACGAACAGCACCCACGCGATGTCGATCCACGACGACCGGACCCAACGGACGACTCGATCGGTTTGCATCCGCCCCCTCCTTGCGCACATCGTGACAGGAACCTCCGATGCCGGCACGGCCGGACCGCGGCCACCTAACCCCCGCAACTGCATCAAGGGGGATAGAAGGCCACCACGTTCGAGACTGGTGCTGGACGGCGGCCGCCCGTACCATCGCCCTGCCCGGCCGAGCGGGGGCAGGCCGGGCGGACCAGGGTGACCCCGGCGTCGTCCGGACCTGAGAGTGGGAGGTTTAGGCATGACCGAGCGGAAGGAGTCCTGGCCGGCCAGGCTGGCGATGGCGGCCGCGGTGCTGACGGCCGTGGCGGCCTGCGGCGTCGGCGGCAACGGGGGCGGCGGGGGCACGCCCACGAAGGGCGGGACCGCGACGTTCGCCCTGGCGCCCGACGTCAAGGCGAACTACATCTTCCCCATGGCGTCGATCCAGTACTTCAGCGTCGCGAACTTCGACCAGTTCCAGGTGCTGATGGTGCGGCCGCTGTACTGGTTCGGCGACAACGGCACGGTGGCCCTCAACGACCAGCTGAGCCTGGCCGCCGAGCCCCAGTACTCCGACGACGGCAGGACCGTCACGATCCGTCTCAAGAACTACCGGTGGTCCAACGGCCAGCCGGTCACCAGCCGCGACGTCGAGTTCTGGATGAACCTGCTCAAGGCGAACAAGTCGAGCTACGCCGCGTACCTGGCGGGCGGGTTCCCGGACAACGTCGTGAGCATGCGGTTCCCCGACAGCCAGACCGCGGTGTTCACGCTCGACAAGCAGTACAGCAGCTACTTCTTCACGTACAACCAGCTGAGCGAGATCACGCCCATCCCGCAGGCCGTGTGGGACAGGACGAGCGTGAACGGCCCGGTCGGCGACTACGACCGGACACCGGACGGCGCCACCGCCGTCTACGACTTCCTGGACAGCCAGGCCAAGGACCTGAGCACGTACGCCACGAACCCGCTCTGGCAGGTCGTGGACGGCCCGTGGCACCTCAAGTCGTTCAGCACGGACGGGACGCTGGAGATGGTGCCGAACCCGAGCTACTCGGGCCCGGTCAAGCCGCAGCTCGCGTCCTTCAAGGAGCTGCCGTTCACGACCGACAGCGCCGAGTTCAACGTGCTCCGCGCCGGCCAGGTGGACTACGGCTACATCCCCGTGCAGGACCTGGCGCAGCGGAGCTACCTCAGCTCCCACGGGTATGGCTACCAGCCGTGGACGGGCTGGCAGATCACGTACGTGGCCCTGAACAACTCGAGCCCGACGGTCGGCCCGATCTTCAACCAGCTCTACGTGCGGCAGGCGATGCAGCACCTCATCGACGAGGAGGGCTGGATCAAGAACATCCTGAAGGACACCGGGTACCCGACGTACGGCCCGGTGCCCCTGAAGCCGGCCAGCAAGTTCCTGGACGCGGCCGAGCAGAAGAACCCGTACCCGTTCGACGCGGCGAAGGCGGTCAGCCTGCTGAAGGCGCACGGCTGGGACGTCAGGCCCGACGGCGTCAGCACGTGCCAGAGCCCGGGGACCGGCGCCAGCCAGTGCGGCGACGGCATCCCGGCCGGGACGAAGCTGCAGTTCGCCCTCCAGTACGCGAGCGGGTCCGTGTACCTGCAGCAGGAGATGGAGGCGATGAAGTCGGACTTCTCGAAGGCCGGCATCCAGCTCAACCTGACCCAGCAGCCGTTCGACAGCGTGATCGCGAACGCGGTCCCGTGCACGCCCGGCAAGCCGTGCGGCTGGGACGTGGCCAACTGGGGCGGCGGCTGGATCTACGCGCCGGACTACTTCCCGACC
>VBJR01000136.1 GCA_005880175.1 Chloroflexota bacterium | reverse complement strand
GCTCCGGCCTGGGCGGCCCCGCGGTGGGCCGGGGCCTGCGCATCCACCCGGTCGCCGCGCTGTACGGCGTGTACGAGGAGGAGCAGCGGGCCTGGTGGGGCGCCCCTCAGACCGGCATCTGCGACGAGTTCGCGGACGCCGAGGAGGGCCACGGGTTCCTCGTCGAGTGCGTGCAGTACGCCCCGGGCCTGGTCGCGTCCAGCCTGCCCTGGCGCTCGGGCGTGCAGCACAAGGAGTCGATGACGCAGTTGCGCAACGCGTCGACGCTGATCTTCCTCATCCGCGACCACGGCGGCGGCAGCGTCGCGGTGGACGCGGCGGGCGAGGCCGTGCACAGCTACCGGGTGGAGGACGAGCTCGACCGGCGCAACTTCCGGCGCGGCCTGGCGGCGGTGGCCCGGCTCCACGAGGCGGCCGGCGCCCGCGAGATCCACGCGCTCAGCCGGGCGCCGCTGGCCTGGCGCCGGGGCGGCGACCTCGACGGGTTTGTCCGCGAGCTGCAGGCGCTCCCGGTCCGGCCGGACGCGATGCCGATCTTCAGCGCCCACCAGACGGGCTCCTGCCGGATGGGCCAGGACCCGGCGTCCAGCGTGGCCGACCCGTCGGGCCAGCTCCACGACTGCCCGGGCGTCTGGATCGGCGACGGGAGCGCGTTCCCGACCGCGACCGGCATCAACCCGATGGTCACGATCATGGCGCTGGCCCGCCGGACCGCCCACGCGATCAGGGCGGCGGGATGAGGGAGGCGGCCCAGACCATCCTCCCGGAGGGCGTCGGACCACCCGCCGACCTGCCCCCGGAGATCTTCGTCGCCGCGCTCCAGACGTTCCTGGAGATGCGCCGCCTGGACATGCGCGCGCTCGCCGCCGAGCTGGGCATGGGCCGGTCGTCGCTCTACCGCAAGGTCAGCAGCCGCGACCACCTGCTGGGCGCCGTCCTCTGGTACCTGACGCGGCGGGCGGTCGTGCGGGCGGTGGAGGCGACGCAGGACCTGAGCGGGCCGCCCCGGGTGGTCGGCGTCGTCCATCACTTCCTGCACGACGTGCACGCGCAGGCCGCGCTGCGCCGGCTGCTCCACGAGGAGCCGGAGGCGGCGCTGCGCATCCTGACGTCCAAGCGTGGCGTCGTCCAGCAGCGCGTCATCGAGGTGGTCGAGCGGCTGCTGGCGGAGGAGGAGGCCCGAGCCGACGCGCGCCTCACGCTGGACCGCGCCACGCTGGCGTACGTGATCGTGCGCATCGGCGAGACGTTCCTCTACGCGGACGTCATCGCCGACAACCAGCCCGACGTGGACCGGGCCGTCGAGGTGGTCGCCCAGCTGCTGGGCACGACGGTGCCGCGGCTGGAGACGCCGGCCGGCCGCCCGCGGGGGTGATTGCAGGGGAAACTTGCCTGCGGCGGGACAGATGCTAGTCTGTTCCAGCGGCTGCGGCCGTCCTGGTCTCGAGGTTCAACTGGTGGGGGAGAACGCCGCCGGCCCGGAGGCCGGCGGCCCTCACGGGAGCGTCAGCGGCGGCTCGCGGTGAGCCGGTCCAGCTCCTGCAGGTCCTCTTCGGCCGGCGTCCACCCCGTCGCCGCGACGTTCGCCGCCACCTGCTCCGGCGACGTGGCGCCGGCGATCACCGACGACACCTCGTCCCGCGCGGCCAGCCAGCCCAGCGCCACCGCCAGCAGGGTCGTGCCCCGCTCGGCGGCGAACGCCTCCAGCGCCTCGACCACGTCGAAGTTGCGGTCGGCCAGCATCTGGGCGCCGCGCGGGCTCCGGGCCAGCCGCGTCCCCTCGGGGGCCGGCTCGCCCCGCCGGTACTTGCCGGTCAGCAGGCCGCTGGCGAGCGGGAAGAACGGCAGGAACCCGACCCCGAAGCGGTGGCACGCCGGCAGCACCTCGCGCTCGACCGCCCGCTCGAGGAGGCTGTAGTGGTTCTCAGCGGCGACGAACCGGGCGAAGCCCCGGGCCCGCGACGTCCAGTCGGCGTCCGCGATCTGCCAGCCGGCGAAGTTGGAGCTGGCGATCGCGCGCATCTTGCCCTCCTCGACCAGCCGCTGCAGCGCATCCAGCGTGGCCTCGATCGGGGTGGCCGGGTCGGGCCGGTGGAGCATGTAGACGTCGATGTGGTCCATCCCCAGCCGGCGCAAGCTGGCCTCGACGGCGCGCCGCACGTGCTCGGGCGACGCCCCCCTGTGCTCGGGGTGCTCCGGGTCGGCGGGCGAGCCGAACTTGGTCAGCACGACGGCTTCCGAGCGCCGGCCCTTCAGCGCCGCCCCGAGGTGCCGCTCGCTCTCGCCCATGCCGTACACGTCGGCCGAGTCGAAGAGGTTCACCCCGAGGTCCAGCGCGGCGTGCACCACCCGCGCGCTCTCGGCCGCGTTCAGCCGCATGCCGAAGTTGTTGCAGCCCAGGCCCGCCACCGCGACCTGGATGCCCGAGTCGCCCAGCGGGCGAGCGGCCAGCGTCTGCGCCATCCCTTCCTTACCTCCTGGCCAGCAGCAGGTGCCTGACCCAGCCCTGGATGCCCTCGACCGCGATCCCGAAGGTCTCGCCGCCGTCCTCGGTGAGCCAGACGCTGCCGTCGTCCGTGCCGACGTAGAACGAGTCGGGGTCGCCGGGGTCGCCGGCGACGCAGGTGGGCGCCGGCCGCATCAGGTCCGGCAGGCCGCCCGTGAGCCGCCACCACGCGCGGCCGCCGTCGTCGCTGCGGTAGCAGGCGCCGCCGGCGCCCTCCGGCCGCCCGGCCGACGCCCGCGGCCCGCACCGCGACGCGGCCGTGAACGCCACCTCGGGCCGGTCCGGGTGCACCACGACCCGGGTGACGTACGGGTGCCGCAGCCCGTCCGACGACGGCTCGAACGTCCGGCCGCCGTCCTCGCTGCGGTGGACGCCGGCGCCCGTGCTCACCAGGACGGTGTCGGGGTCGCCCGGGAGCAGCGTCGCCGCGTGGCAGTCGCGGTCGAGCCCGTCGCGGATCCGGGTCCACGAGGCGCCGCCGTCCTCGCTGCGGACGAGCCAGCCCTCCTCGACGGCGGCCAGCACCAGGCCGCCGGGGCTCAGCGCCACGTGGCGGACGCGCCGCTCGTCGGCCGGCGGCCGCTCGCCCCACTCGGGCGGCTCCGCCGGGTCGTCGATGCCGGAGCAGGCCGTCCACGTCTCGCCGCCGTCGCCGCTCCGGTAGAGCGAGGCCGGCTCCGCCCCGTACCAGAGCTCGCCCGTGCGCGGGTCGCGCGCCAGGCACCAGCCGGCGAGCCGGTCGATGCCCCGGTTGCACTCGCGCCACATGACGCCCGCGTCGCGCGTGACCAGCACTCCGGTGTCCGCGGTGCACGCCCACCACCGGCGCGGGTCGTCCGGGTCGATCACCAGGCCCCTGACGCCGCCCAGCCCCGCCAGCGCGAGGCCCTCGGCCCGCCAGCGCCCATCGTCCCTGGGCCGGGCGCGATAGAGCGCGTGGTCGGTCCCCACGTAGAGGGTGCGGTCGTCGGTCATCTCCCCGCGGCAGCATACTCGGCGGGACGCTACGGGAACGCCGGGTCGCGCCCCGTCAGCACCCGCCGGGCGGCCGCGACCAGCGCCGGATCGGCCCCCGGCGCGCCGCGGAACCGGAGGAGGAGGCCCCGGCCGCCGAGGCGCAGCGACACGACCGACGCCGCCGGCAGGAAGCCGACGGTAGTGAACGTCCGGTTCGACGCGTCGTTGGTCGTGGAGGCGCCGATCCACACGCGACGCTGGCCCTCGGCGGCCAGCGTCTCGGCGATCTGCCGCAGGAGGCTCCGGTACAGGCCCTGGCCGCGGTGCTTCGGCACGGTCGCGCAGTCCCACACGTACGACTCGCCGGCGGGCAGCAGCAGGTCGCGGGCCAGCTCGCCGACGTGCTCCCGGTGGACCGAGATCCAGCAGTAGCTGGCAAGATCGCCGCCCTGCCAGGCCGCGATCACGCGGCTGCCCCGGGCCAGGCGGGCCACGACCTCGGACTCGGGCTGGTCCATCGCGGCGGCCAGGACGGCCGCCTCGGCGGCGCCGATGGGGGCGAAGCGGATCCCCGGTCGCGTCCGAGCGGCGCCGTCGCGGGCGGGCAGGTCGAGCGCCCACAGGGCGCCCCGTTCGACCCCCCAGCGGGTGTTCATGGCCTGTACTCAAGCGCGCCGCCAGCGACGCGTCAAGCTTGCGTGGCGGAGCTGAGTCACAGAGACGATT
>VBJR01000212.1:15212-22636 GCA_005880175.1 Chloroflexota bacterium | reverse complement strand
CTGGTGGATGAGCGCCAGGATGGGCCGCCCGAACGCCGCCCCGAGGCCGACGAACGCGGCCACGTACAGGGCCGTCGCGGGCACCAGCCCGGCCACGAACTGGCGCCGGCGCATCCGGCTCACGCCGGCGACCTGGGTGGTGTGGACGCGCAGGCCGGGGATCAGCCGGGCGGTGAAGACGGCGCGCCAGCCGCTCTGGCGCATCATCTCGGCCGCGCGCTGGACGGCGCCGGCGGCGCGCAGCGGCCGGGCCACGCGCATCAGCCGCTCCCAGCCGAGGAGCGCGAACAGCTCCCGGCCGAGCGTCGCGCCAGCGAGGATCGAGGCGACCGCGACCCCGACCGCCACGACCGGGTTCACGCGTCCCGCCGCGATGGCGATGCCGACGATGGCCAGGAGCAGGTCGCCGGGGGCGAACGGCAGCGGCACGCCGACCTCCTCGATGAAGAGGAAGGCGCAGATGATGGCGAGGAGGGTGAGGCCCTCGAGGCCCTGGATCCAGCCGATGGCGTTCATGAGGAGACGGCTGAAGGGTACGGGCGGGTCGTGTCCCACCTGTGCCGGCGTCGCCCGCGGTGCGGCCAATCTTGACAGATAGGTAACACTTGGATTAACTATTCTCCCCGTGGTGAATCAACTGGACGCCACCCTGGCCGCGCTGGCCGAGCCGACCCGGCGCCGCGTGATCGAGCTGCTGCGCGAGCGGCCGCGGCGCGCCAGCGAGCTGGCGGCGGGCGCCGGGACCAGCGGGCCCGCCATGAGCAGGCACCTGCGCGTGCTGCGGGCGAGCGGCCTGGTCGAGGAGCGGCGTGTGGATCACGACGCGCGCGTGCACCTCTACCACCTGCGCCGCGAGCGGTTCGTCACCCTCCAGGCCTGGCTGGACGAGGTGCAGGCGTTCTGGACCGGCCAGCTCGACGCGTACCGGGAGCACGTCGAGCGAACACGAGGAGGCAGCACCCCATGAGCACGCAGCCAGTCGTCAGCGTCTCCGTCGAGGTGCCCGTCGAGCCCGGCGTGGCGTTCACGATCTTCACCGACGAGATCGGCCGCTGGTGGCGGCCGGGGCCGATCAACTGGAACTACGCGGACCGCGCGATCGGCATGCGGATCGAGCCCGGCGTCGGCGGCCGCTGGATCGAGGTCCACGACGAGGCCACCGGCGAGGGCTTCCAGCACGGCCAGGTCCTGGTGTGGGAGCCGGGCCGGCGCCTGGTCCTCCGCTACGAGGACCGCGGCCACGACATCGACGGCACGGAGGTCGCCCTGGACTTCGAGGCGATCGAGGGCGGCACCCGGGTGACGCTCGAGCACCGGGGCTGGGAGCGGCTGGACGCCGACCTGGCCGCCCGCAAGATGCAGACCAAGCGCTGGGGCTGGGCCAACATCCTCGGCTGGTACCAGGAGTGGGTGAACTGGGGCTCCCCGCGCCGGGTGCGGGCGGGCGCGGGCGCTACGCCTTCGTGACGCTCACCGACTCGATCACCACGTGGCCGCGGGGCGGGCCGTCGCTCGCGCCCGTGGTCGTGCCCAGGCCCGCGACCTGCTGGAGCAGGTCCAGGCCCCCGCTCACCTTCGCGAACGGCGTGTACGCGGGCGGCAGCTGCGTGTCGCGGTAGACCAGGAAGAACTGGCTGCCGCCCGTGTGCGGCCGGCCGGTGTTGGCCATCGCGACGGTGCCGGCCGGGTACGTCGCGCCCGTCAGGTTCTCGTCCGGGATCGTGTAGCCGGGGCCACCGGTTCCCATGCCGGTCGGGTCGCCGCACTGGAGGACGTAGATGCCGGCCGTCGTCAGGCGGTGGCACGGGCTGTGGTCGAAGTATTTCTGGCCGGCCAGGAACACGAACGAGTTGACCGTGTGCGGCGCCTGCGCGGTCTCCATGGCCAGCGTGATCGCGCCGCAGTTGGTGTTCAGCACCGCCGTGTAGCTCGCGTGCGTGTCCACCGTCAGGGCCGGCTCCGCCCCGAAGTGGAGGCTGGCCGGGCTGCCGGCGGCCGGGCTCTGGCAGGGGCCCACGGGGCCCGCCGGCGCGGACGTGGCCGGCGCCGCGGTCGGGGGCGCCCCCTGGTCGCCGGTGCCGCTGTCCCCGCCGCAGGCTGCGGCGGCCAGCGCGACCCCGAGGAGCACCAGGATCGCGCCATGGGCACGGGACCTGCGGGGAGATCGGGACGGCGGGAGATCGACGACTGCGGCCACGCGTGCCCTCCTTGGTCAGCGGTTCGCCGCATGATACCGGCACCGCCGCGGCCCGGGCCCGCCGGCCGGCGGTACGATCGGGCCGTGCCGGAACGGACGATCTGGGTCATCTTCGGGCCGCCCGGGAGCGGCAAGGGCACGCAGGCCGAGCAGCTGACCTCGGCGCTGGGCGTGCCCCACGTCTCGACGGGCGACCTCCTCCGCACCGAGACCGAGTCGGGCACGCCGCTCGGCGCCGAGGTCGCGCCGGTCCTCGCGGCCGGCGAGCTGGTCCCCGACGACCTGATGGAGCGCGTGCTGGAGCGGCGCCTGGCGCGACCGGACGCGGGCCGGGGCGCGATCCTCGACGGCTACCCGCGGACCCTGGCCCAGGCCCGGTCGCTGGACACGCGCCTGGCGAGCGCCGGCTGCCGGGTGCCGGCCGTCATCGTCCTGGACGTGGACCAGGACACGCTGGTCGAGCGGCTCCTGCAGCGCGCCGGCGAGCAGCACCGGGCCGACGACAACCGCGCCGCCATCGCCGAGCGCATGGCGGAGTACCACGATCGGACGGCGCCCGTCCTCGACTACTACCGGGCCCGCGACGTGCCGGTCCTCGAGATCGACGGGACCGCCGGCATCGACGCGGTGCACGAGCGGATCCTGCGGGCGCTCGCGAGCCGCGCCCTGATCGCCGCGCGGTAGCCCGGCAGGCGGGCACCGACCGAGCGACGCCGTCGTCCTCGCGCGCCCGCCGACCACCACCGCATATCTTCTGTTACGGTCTATAAACGGTGATTTTTCGGTAGGCTAGGTGCATGGCGGAAGATGAGGCCAGGCTGCGGATCACGACGACCGCCGAGCTGCTCAAGGCCGTCGAGCTCGGCATCGTGGACAGGACGGAGGCGCGGTCGCTGCTCGGGTTCGGCGTCAAGCGCGGCCGGATGGCCCGGCTGCAGCCCCGCGAGGGCGGCCGCTTCACGAAGGGGGGCGACCAGGTGCTCCCGTTCAACCGGTTCTCGGCGAGCGCGAGGGACGCCATGCTCCGGGCGCAGGAGCTGTCCGGAGAGCGCGGCCACCCGGACACCGGCGACCTGCTCCTGGCGCTCGCCGGCCAGGCCGGGAGCGCGGCCGCCCTCGCCCTGCAGGCCGCCGGAGCCGGCCGGGAGCAGGTCGGCGCCGCGCTCGCCGGCCTGGCGCGCTCCGAGGCGCCGCTGGCGGGGCTCGGCCCCACCACGGAGCTGAAGCAGGCGGTCGAGGCGGCGTTCCACGACGTCGCGTACCCCGCCCAGGTGGGGACGCGGCCGCTCGTCCTCGCGCTCGCGGCCACCGACGGGGTCGCCAGCGCCGCGCTCGCCGGCCTCGGCGTCACCCCTGAGGCGCTCCGCGCCGAGCTCGACCGGCTGGGCGGCGATCCGGAGTCGTGAGTAGAATGCCGCCCATGCGCGTGGTGCAGGGCAAACGCCTCGTCGAGCTCGACGTCGGGTAACTGTGAGCCCTCGCCGGCCGCTTCCCGCGCACCGTCGTGGACGTGGGTGCGGGTGACGGCCGGTACGCGCTCGCGGCCGCCGGCCCCGACACGCTCGCCATCGCCGTGGACGCGCACGGCCCGGCGATGGCGCCGGCGTGGCGCAGGGTGCAGCGGCAGCGTCTGGACAACGTCCTGCTGGTCGTCGCCCGGGCCGAGGAGCTCCCATCCGAGCTGGACGGCATGGCCGACGCCGTCACGGTCCACTTTCCCTGGGGCTCGCTGCTGCGCGGCGTGCTGGAGGTCGAGGCCGAGGTCGCCCACGGCCTGGCCAGGATCGCGAAGCCGGGGGCGTGCGTGACGGCCGTGCTCTCGGTCACCGACCACGAGCGGTCGCTGGCGCTGCCCGTGCCGGACGAGCGGCTGGGGCCGGTGCTGGCCGAGCGCTACGCCGCCCACGGCCTGACGCTCGCCGAGTGGCGGCCGGCCACGCGGGACGAGATCGAGGCGACCCGCTCGTCGTGGGCCAGCCGCCTGGGCGCGGGCCGGCGGCGGCCGGCCTGGCGCCTGCGCCTGGTCCGCGACGGTACCCTGCCGGAGTGACCAGCGCCTTCCACGACTTCGAGCACGAGCAGTGGCAGGGCGCGGTGGACGCCTACCACGCCGGCTGGGGCGGCCTGACCACCCAGACCATCCCTGCGGTGCTGGACGCCCTCGGGGTGGCCGCCGGCACCCGGCTGCTGGACGTCGCCTCAGGGCCCGGCTACCTGGCCGCCGCCGCGGCCGCCTGCGGCGCCGGCGCGGTCGGGCTGGACTTCTCGGCGGCGATGGTCGCGAGGGCCCGAGCGCTGCACCCGGCCGTCGCGTTCCAGGAGGGCGACGCGGTACGGCTGCCGTTCCCCGGCGCCGAGTTCGACGCCGTGGCGATGAACTTCGGCATCCTCCACCTGGGCCGGCCCGAGGCGGCGATCGCCGAGGCCGCGCGCGTCCTCAGGCCGGGGGCCGGTACGGGTTCACGGCGTGGGCGGATCCGGGCCGGGCCGCCGGCTTCGCGCTCGTCCTGGACGCGGTCCGGCGCTGCGGCCGCCCGGTCGAGCTGCCCAGCGGGCCGGACTTCTTCCGGTTCAGCGAGCCCGCCACGTGCGCCGCGGGCCTGGAGGCGGCGGGGTTCACCGGCGCCGCCGTCCAGCGGCTGGACCTGGCGTGGCGGCTCGACTCGCCCGACGACCTGTTCCGCGCGTTCCACCTCGGCACCGCCCGCACGGGCGCGCTGCTGCGGGGCCAGGACGCCGAGGCGCGGGCCCGGATCGCGGCGACGGTGCGGGAGGCGGCCGAGCGCTTCCGCCGGCCGGACGGCGGGGTGGAGGTGCCGATGCCGGCCCTGCTCGCCACGGGCACCCGCGCCGGCTGAACGGAGCCGTGCCGGATTGACTCTCGGAAGGCCCCGGCTATCATTCTGGGAAACGGTGCGGGCGCAGGGATCTGTCCTGATCACGGGCCTGCGGCTCACGAACGTCCGGGGGTTCCGGGAGCTGGACGTTCGGATGGCCACGGCGGGCGACCCGACCAGACCTCGTCTCGGCACGCTCGTCATCGGGAAGAACGGGACCAACAAGTCCACGCTGCTGCGGGCGATCGCGCTCTGCCTGGCCGACTCGACCGAGGCGTCCAGCCTGCTCTCGCAGCCGCTGGGCAGCATGGTGCGGGCCGGCACCGAGGTGGCGACGATCGAGATGGACGTGGTCGCGCCCGACGGCTCGGCCACGACGCTGCGCCGGGAGGTGGCCGCCAACGGCACCAAGGACTTCCTGGCGATGAACGAGGTGCCCCAGTCGCCGCCGGTGTTCGTCTGCGGGTACGGCGCCGGCCGGGCCACGTTCGGCTCCGACTCGAGCCGCGAGTACCGGGTGGACGACGCGTGCGCCTCCCTCTATGACTACAGCCGCGAGCTCATCCACCCCGAGCTGACGCTGCGGCGGCTGCGCGACTACCTGGGCACCAGGCGGTACGAGCACACGCTCAGCGGGATCAGGCGCGTGCTCGACATGAACCCGGAGGATCGCATCGACCTCCCGGTCGGCGGCGGGGTGCAGCTCGTCGGGCCGACGATCGGGGGCGCGGTGCCGCTCGACGGCTGGGCCGACGGGTACCGGCTGACGTTCCTGTGGCTGCTCGACTTCTACGGCCGCGCGATGCGGGCCAACCGGATCGACTCGTCGGGGCTGGTGCGGGGGATCGTCCTGGTCGACGAGGTGGACCAGCACCTGCACCCGTCGCTCCAGGCCGCGATCATGCCCCGGCTCGCCGAGCTGCTGCCCGCCGCCCAGATCGTGGCCACCACGCACAGCCCGCTGGTCGCGCTCGGCGCCGACCCCTCGGAGCTGCTGGTGCTGCAGCGCGGCGACGACGAGGTCGTGGTCGAGACCGACGTGCCCGACTACCGGGGCTACTCGGCCGAGGACATGCTCGCCGACGACCGGCTGTTCGACGCCGCGGTGTACGCGCCGGAGACAGAGCAGGAGCTGACGCGGTTCGAGGAGCTCGTCGGCAAGGGCCCGGCGCGGCGCAGCCGGCAGGAGGAGCACGAGCTGGTGGCGCTGGGCCGGCGGATGCGCGCCCAGCCGTTGCCGCCCGTGGTCAACGAGAAGGTGGTGGCGGCGATGGCCGAGATCGACCGGCAGAGCCGGGCCTCCAGGCGCCGCAGGCCCTAGACGGCGCTGCGGCCCGGCTGGGGGGAGGGGTTGATCCGCATCAGGCGCGACCGCCGCGACGGGCGCGGCGTCCCGATCCGGCCCGACGCCGGCTGGTACGCGCTGTCGGCGGCGTGGGGCGCCCGGGCGCTGGCCGAGCGGGGGCGGCACGAGGCCCAGCGGAACGTGTACCACCACGACCAGGTCCACGCGGCGCTGGAGCGCCTGTGCGACAGCAAGTGCGCGTACTGCGAGGCGCCGGCGCCGGCGTCCATGGCGTGGGACGTCGAGCACTACCGGCCCAAGGGCCGGGTGAGCGAGCGCGCGGACCACCCGGGGTACTACTGGCTGGCGTACGACTGGGACAACCTGCTGCTGGCCTGCGAGCTGTGCAACCGGCGCCGGAAGGACCGGCCGACGTGGGAGGAGGCGAGCCCGGGCCCGGCGGCCGGCAAGGCGGACCGGTTCCCGCTCGCCGACGAGAGGACGCGGGCGATGGACCCGTCCGGCGACCTGGACGCGGAGGTGCGCCTGCTGCTGGACCCGACCCGGGACGACCCCGAGGAGCACCTGACGTTCGACGTGAACGGCCACGCGCTGCCCCGCGAGGGCAGTCGGATGGGCGCCATGTCGATCGACGTGTACCACCTGAACCGGCGCCGCCTGCGGAGCTGGCGGCAGGCGCACATCCGCCTCGCGGTGGAGATGATCGACCGGCTGATGCGAGTGGGCGGCCACCCGCTGGAGGAGGCGGTGGAGCTGGTCACGGACACGCTGGGCGACTCGCCGTATCCGTGGGCGGGCACGATCCGCGCCATCGCCCGCGACCCGGCCGCCTTCGGGCTCCTATGATCGGCCGGTGCTGCGACCGTGGTACCCGATCGAGACCGAGCGCCTCGTCCTGCGGCCGCTGACCGCGGCGGACCTCGACGACGTCCACGCCTACTACCGCCGGCCCGACGTGGCCCGGTTCCTGTACTGGGACGCGCGCGATCGCGAGGAGTCGCGGCTCGCGCTCGAGGCGTACGCGGAGCGGACCGCCATCGACTCGGAGGGTGACGGCCTGATCCTCGCGGCCGTGCCCCGGGAG
>VBJR01000212.1:0-15174 GCA_005880175.1 Chloroflexota bacterium | reverse complement strand
CCTGACTACCAGGGTCGCGGCCTGGCCGGCGAGGCCGCCGCCGTGATGCTGCGGCTCGGCTTCGAGGACCTCGACCTGCACCGGGTCACCGGCCGCTGCGACGCCCGCAACCTGGCCTCGGCGCGGCTGATGGAGCGGCTCGGCATGCGCCGCGAGGCGCACCTGGTCGAGAACGAGCTCGTAAAGGGCGAGTGGACCGACGAGCTCGTCTTCGCGATGCTCGAGCAGGAGTGGTGGGCCGGCCGGCCGGACTGAGCGCCCGCCGGCCGGCCCTCCCGGCTACGCCGGCGCCGCCTGCAGCACCGCCGCCGTGTCGTAGACGAGCGTCTCGCTCCGGATCTTCCCGTCCCGCACGGTGAAGTGCTCCGCCAGCCGGACGGGCGTCCCCGATGGCAGGCGCACCTCGTACATGAGCATGACCTGCTCGCCGTCGGCGACCGCCGCCACCTGCCGCCAGCCGGGGGCGATCCGGGACACGAACCGGCCCAGGCCCTGCAGGAGCGGCTCCGAGGACTCGTACCGCGCCGAGGCGCCGTCGAACACCACGTCGGCGGCCAGGTAGCCGGCCGCGGCCTCCAGGTCCTTGCGGGCTCATCCAACCGACGGGCGGCGCGGCCCGATATCGACAGGCGGGTCAGACGCCGTCGAACGCGGGCGGGTACACGACGCGGCCGCGCAGCTCCGTCCGGTACGCGGCGAGCGGGAGCACCGAGTACGCCACCGCCGGCATGCCGGCGGGCGGCTCGATCCCGAACCGGGCCGCCGGCTCGAACCCGAAGCGGCCGTAATAGGCCGGGTCGCCCAGCACCGTCACCAGCGGCTCGCCGAGCTCGCCCGCCCGCTCCAGGCCGAGGCGGACCAGCCGGGTGCCGATGCCGGTGCGCTGCCACTCCGGCCGCACGCACAGCGGCGCCAGCGCCAGCACCGGCGAGCTGGTCTCGCACATCAGCTCGACATGGCTGAACAGCACGTATCCCAGGACCTCCCCGTGCCGCTCGGCCACCAGCGCGAGGCCGGGTATGTACCGGTCGGACGCGCGGACGCGCTCGACCAGCTCCGCGTCCTCCGGCCGCATGGCCGCGATCACCGCGGCGCGGATCCCGGCGTGGTCGCTCTCCCGCTCGGGCCGGACGAGCGGCACGGGCCCGCTCAGTCGAGCACGGCCTCGGGCTCCGGTTCCGCCTCCGCCTCCCCGGTCGCCTCGCGCTGGCGCTCGAACAGGTAGGCCGGGATGGCCGATATCGGCGGCCGCTCCCAGTCCTCGATCTCGCGTACGTCCAGGAAGAACCGGTCGCTGTTGTAGTGGATCAGCTTCATCGACCGGTTGACCTCCTCCAGCAGGTGGATGCGGTGCCGGTCGCCCAGCCGCTTCACGGCCACCTGCATGATGGCGAACGCCATCTTGGACAGGTCCAGCAGCTCCTGGTTGCGGTGGATCCGCACGCCCAGGTCGGTCTGCGCGATGCAGTTGAGCCCGAAGTTCTCGACGATGTCGATCAGGTGCCCCATCTCGACGCCGTAGCCGGTGAAGAAGTGCAGCCGCTCCAGCAGCTCGCGCCGGCCCGCGTACTCGCCCGACAGCGGCTGCACCAGCCCTGACAGCATCGGGTAGAACAGGTTGATCAGGGGCCGCGCCGTCAGCTCCGTCACCCGGCCGCCGCCGGCGGACTGGAGCTCGCCGCCGAAGTTCAGCGGCCGCCGGTAGAACCCCTTCACGTAGCTGATCCGCGGGTCGGTCAGCAGCGGCCCCACCGTGCCGTACACGAACTGCGGGTGGATGTTCGAGATGTCCGTGTCGCACCAGACCACGATGTCGCCGCGCATCACGTGCAGGCTCTTCCACAGCGCCTCGCCCTTGCCCCGGAAGCTGCCGTGCTCGGGCAGGATCTCTGAGTGCTGGTAGACCGGCACGCCCAGCGACCGGACGATCTCGACGGTCCGGTCAGTGGACATGCTGTCGATCACCACGATCTCGTCCAGCAGCGGGACCCGGTCCACCAGCGCCCCGCGCATCGTGACGATGATGTCGCCGATCGTGGCCTCCTCGTTCAGCGTGGGCAGCCCCAGGCTGATCGTCAGGCCCTGCCGGCGCTTCAGCTCGACCAGCCGCTCGACGTCGCGGAACTCGCGCGAGTGGAAGGTGTTCTCCGCGAACCACTTGTCGACGACCGCCGACACCTCCTCCTCGCCCATGGAGATGGGGGGCGGGATGCCGTCGCCGATGATCGGCGACACCGCGCGCGAGCTCTTGGCCAGGATCACGGTGCCGGGCAGCGACTCGACCGTCTTGGCCAGGCGCGACCCGACCAGCACCGACGAGCGGGCGGCCTCGGCGAACGCGCCCAGCACCGTCACGCCGTGCCGGCGGCCGGCCTCCGTGATCGCCTGGCTCGGGTTCTGCGACACCACCTCGACCGGCTCCACGCGCTTCACCTCGAACTCCCGGAGCAGCTCGTGGAACTCGACCGACTCGCGGTCGCGGCGGCCGTCCGAGTGCCGGGGGTCGTGGACGTGGAGCGCGGTCAGGGGCACGTTGCGGCTCCCGATCAGCGCGGCCGCCGCCCGCAGCGCCAGCCGGGCGCTGGGGCCGCCGCGAACCGGGACCAGCACGCCGTCGTTCAGGCGCAGCCCGCTGCCGGCCGGGTCCGGGCGGACCAGCAGCAGGTCGGACGGGGGGTCGGCGACCAGGTCGTCGATGTGGCGGTCCGAGGGCCGGTGCGACCCGAGGCCGGGCCACTCCAGCACGATCACGTCGGCGGCGTTCTCGTAGGCGGCCTCGCGCACGCCCTGGGCGATCGTGCCGGCGACGCGTACCTGCACGCCGAAGCGGCCCTGCAGCCGCGTCTCCAGCTCGGTGATGCGCTGCAGGAGCGAGCGGTACCGGCGCGCGATCGTCACGCTCTGCGCGATCGGCCGGCCCTGCGGCAGCTCGACGACGCCCAGCAGCAGGCCGCTGCCGCTCTCCCCGCGCAGGAGCGCGGCCGCGACCTCGAGCAGCCCGGCCGCCGTGCGGGCGCGCGTGATCGGGATGAGCCCCCGCGGCCGCCTATCCGCCATTGCCGGCCTCGTCGATCACGCGCTCGATCTGGCTGGCCACCACTCGCCAGGTATACGTGTCGAGCGTGCGCCGGCGCAGCCGGACGGCTCGGCTGGCGAGCGCCCGCTCCGCCGCGGCCGCCACGGCGTCGCCGCCGCTGCCGGCGGGGAACATCCAGGCGCCGCCGCCTGCCACCTCGCGCAGCACCGGGATGTCGGCGCACACCAGCGGCGCGCGGCTCAGCCCGGCCTCCAGGACCGGCAGGCCGAACCCCTCGGACTCGCTCGGGAGCAGCACCAGGTCGGCCATGCGGTACAGCTCGGCGATCGTCCGATCGTCCACCGGGTGCTCGCCGTCGGGACCGGCGAACTCATAGAGGAAGTGCACGACTCCATCTAACCGGAGGGCCGACCGCTGCCGCATCAGGTCTTCCGCATAAGCCCGGTTGTCTGATGAGTGGGGCCCCAGGGGTCCGCTGACGACCAGCCGCAGCCCCGGATGGGCGGCCCGCAGGCACCCGGCGGCGGCCAGGGCCAGCTCCACGCGCTTGCGCCGGGTGATGCGGACGGGCACCAGGATCATCGGGTCGGCGTCGGCGAGGTCGGCCCGCCGGGCCAGCTCCCGGGCGACCGGTCCGAGGCCCTGGAACCCGGCCTCGTCCACGCCGTGGGGCACCACCGGCACCTGGGCCGGGGTCAGGCGCAGCACGTGGGTCATCTCCCGCTGCCGCACGCGCGAGATGGCGACGTACCGCACGCCGGGCTGCGCGTCGCGGAGCAGGGACCAGGGCCACCCCGGCCGCTGGTACTCGACGTAGCGCGGGTTCACCCAGGCCAGGTCGTGCGTCCACGCCACCAGCGAGTGGTCGGACTCGACGAGCGCCGCCGCCAGCGGGAGGTTGAACGGCATCGTCAGCACGTTGTGCGCGAGGACCAGGTCGCGGTCCGCCAGAAGCGGCCGCAGGCGCGCCGCGATCCGGTCGCGGAGGTCGTTGAACTCGGGCATCGCGTCGTCGCCCTGGGCGAGGCGCCGGGTGACCGCCTCGACGTCGGGATGGCGCGAGTCCAGCTCGGGCACCAGCTCGGCGTCGCCCCGCCCGGCCACCAGCAGCACGTCGTGGCCGGCCTCGCGCAGCAGGCGCGCGTGCACGGCCAGGACGGCCTCGACCCCGCCGGTGACCGGCGAAGCGGTGTAGTGGATCAGGGCGAGCTTGCGGCGGCGGGGACCCTGGCTCACTGACAGCCTGCAGGCAGCTCGACCTGCAGGCCGGCCGGCTTGCGGTCCACGCTGACCCGCACGCCCTCGCCGCACTCGACGGTGAAGTCGACCTCGCCGTCGCCCACGCGCATCCCCTCGACGCGGAGCCTGCTGTAGAGCTTGGTGTCCAGCGGGTCGATCCGGAGCCGATTCGCGAACATGTCGACCTCCACTCCGGCCATGACCTGCAGGAAGTGGAAGAGCGACCCGGCGCCCCACGCCTGCGGGCTGCAGCTGACCAGGTACTCGCCGGGGCCCGCGCCGAAGCGGTGGTCCCGGCTGAAGCCGCAGAACAGTTCGGGCACGCGGTGGTCCGAGAACCGCATGCCGGCCTCGAGGACCGCGCAGGCGATCTTCTCGGCCTCCGATCGGTAGCCGTAGCGCCGGAGCCCCGCCGCGACGATCGAGTTGTCGTGGGGCCAGATCGAGCCGTTGTGGTAGCTCATCGGGTTGAACGAGATCGCGCGGCTCGACAGCGTCCGCACGCCCCAGCCCGAGAACATGTCGGAAGCCATCAGCCGGTGGACGACGTGGGCCGCCCGCTCGCGGTCCACGATCCCCGACCACAGGCAGTGCCCGGCGTTGCTGCTGATCGACGCCACCTGCCGCTTGTCCCGGTCCAGCGCCTGGGCGTAGTAGCGCTCCTCCGGCATCCAGTACGCGCTCTCGAACCGGGCCCGCAGCCGCTCGGCCCCCGCCTCCAGCTTCTCGGCCTTGGCGAGCTGGCCCTGGCGGCGGAAGATGCGCGCCAGGCCCGATTTGGCGTGGTGCACGTAGCCCTGGACCTCGACCAGCGCGGCGGGCAGGGGCGCGGGCTCGCCGTGCTCCTCGATCAGCGAGTCCCAGGAGTCCTTCCAGCCCTGGTTGCGGACACCGATCTTGCCGTGCTGCTTGTACTCGACCAGGCCGTCGCCGTCCAGGTCGCCGTACTGGTCGATCCACTCCAGCGCGGCCATCACGTTGGGCGTGAGCTCGCTGAGCAGGTCGACGTCGGCCGTCCAGTTGAGCAGCTCGACCAGCAGCACCAGGAACAGCGGGGTCGCGTCCACCGTCCCGTAGTAGGGCGTGTGGGGGACCTGGCCGAGGTTGGCGAGCTCGCCGTAGCGCATCTCGTGGGGGATCTTCCCGGGCTCCTCCTCCCGGTACGGGTCGATCTTCTGGCCCTGGTGGCGGGCCAGGTAGCGCAGGCTGCCGATGGCCAGGTCCGGGTTGAGGGCCAGCGTCTGCAGCGAGGTGATCAGCGCGTCGCGGCCGAACGGCACGGCGTACCAGGGCACCCCGGCGGTGGGGAACAGGCCGGTCGGCCGGTCGTCGCAGAGGACGCGCAGGTCCTCCAGGTTGCGCCAGATCAGGCCGCCGTCGAGCGACTCGTTGTCGGTCCGCCAGCGGGTGCAGGACGCGTTCCAGGCCTGGTACTTGCGCTCCAGGGCCTCCAGCGCCGCGTCGAAGTGGAAGTCGGCCTCGGGCTGGCCGTCGCCCATCATCGGGAGCAGGTCCACCAGCAGCACGTAGCGCTCCTGGGGCGCCAGCCTGACGCTGACGCAGGCGGTGCTCTTGCGCAGGCGGGGGACGGGGTGGAAGACGACCTCGGTGCTGCGCCGGATGTCGTCGCGGCCCCGGTAGCCGAGCGTGAAGCCGGTCTCGGTCGGCACCGGCGGCTCGGGCGTGCCCATGGGCCGCTCGGGCCGGTAGCCGCGGACCTCGAAGATGTCCAGGAAGTCGGCGTCGAAGCGCAGCTCCAGGTCCACCTCGATGGCGTGCCGGTTGCAGTTCTGGAGGCCGATCCGCTCGTGGACGCCGTCGTGCACGAACCGGGTGCGGCGCAGGCTGAGGCTCTGCTTGGGGATGGCGGCGCCGCCGTGGCGCGGCTCGAGGACCGGGTTGGAGAGCTGGAACGTGGCGACGTACGCCCGGTCCACGCCGTGGTTGAGGAGGATCGGCCGGCGGCCGTTCAGCCGCAGCTCGAACGTGGACAGGAAGCGCGAGTCCGAGCGGTAGAGCCCGAGGCCGCCGTCGTTGCCGGCGGGCACGTCGCCCGCCAGGTCGGAAACGAACATGACGTCGTTGTGCTTGAGGATGACCCGGTCTGCCAGCACGGCGTGCATAAGTCTATGGCGAGTGGGGCGTCTGGCCCCGCACGATCCGATCGCTGCACAATTACGCGGGTGGCCCGCCCAATCGTCGCTCTGATCGGCCGCCCCAACACCGGCAAGTCCACGCTCTTCAACCGGCTGGTCGGCTGGCGCAAGGCGATCGTGGACCGTCAGCCTGGCCTGACGCGCGATCGCCTGTACGGCGTGGCGGAGTGGCGGGGCCGCGAGATGACCGTCGTGGACACGGCCGGCCTCGACCTCGACACGAAGGACGACGAGTCCCAGGCGGCCATCGAGGCGCAGACTCGCGTGGCCATCAGCGAGGCGCACGTCATCGTCTTCCTGCTGGACGCGCGCGAGGGCGTCACGGCCGTGGACCGCGACATCGCCCAGATGCTGCGGCGGTCCGGCCGCCAGGTGGTCGTGGCCGCCAACAAGGTGGACGACCCCCGGCAGGCGTACCTCCGGCACGAGGTGCTGGAGCTGGGCTTCCGCGACCCGGTCATGATGTCGGGGCACCACGGCATCGGCGTGGACGACCTGCTGGACGCGGTCCTGGCCCAGCTCCCGCCGCCCGAGGCGGAGGTGGAGCCCGGCGAGGAGGCGGCCGCGCGCCTGGCGATCATGGGCCGGCCCAACGTCGGCAAGTCGTCCCTGCTCAACCAGCTGCTGGGCGACGAGCGGTCGCTGGTCAGCGCCACCCCGGGCACGACGCGCGATCCCGTGGACACCGAGCTGGTCTTCGACGGCCTGCCGGTGGTGCTGGTGGACACGGCCGGCATCCGGCGCCGGGCGGCGGCCCGCGACCGGCTCGAGCACTTCAGCCTGCTCCGGGGCATCCGGGCGATGGAGCGGGCGGACGCCGTGCTGCTGGTCCTCGACGCGTCCACGGGCGTGCTGGCCCAGGACCAGCACGTGGCCAGCTACGCGCTGGAGGCGGGCAAGGGGCTGGTGCTGGTCGTCAACAAGATCGACCTGGTCGAGGGCCCGCAGCGGCGCGCGGCCGAGTGGGAGAAGCGGCTGCGGGCGGAGTTCCGGTTCGTCCGCCACGCGCCGGTCGTGACGATCTCGGCGCTGACCGGGCAGGGGGTGGCGAGGATCCTGCCGACCGCCCTGGAGGTGGTCGGGCAGCGGCGCACCCGCATCCCGACGAACGAGCTGAACCGGATGCTGCGCGAGGTGTTCCTGGAGCGGCCGCCGCCCAGCTACAAGGGCAAGCGGCTGACGCTGCGCTACGCGACCCAGGCGTCGTCGGAGACGCCCACGATCGTGCTGTTCGTCAACGACGTCGGGCTGCTCCACTTCGGGTACCGGCGGTACCTGGAGAACAAGCTGCGCGAGCGGTTCGGCTTCGCCGGCAACCCGCTCCGGATCGTGCTCCGCCCGTCCCACGAGGAGCGGCGCTCCTCGTGACGCCGCGGCGCGTCCGTGGCGGCGGGATCGGCACATTGGACTCGAAGCGCGCGGCCTGGACGCGCGTGGCGGAAGCGTTGAAGTGTCGATACTTGCACCGCTCAGGAGGTGCGGAGAGGTTGAAGTGTCGACACTTCAACGTCTGCCCGCACGCATTCGGGACGACAGTGGCACACTTGCGACCGTCACACCGACGGCCAGGCCGACCCGTGCCGTCGAGTCACGGCCATCGTTCTTACAAATCAGTGCGCTCTTTCGTATGCGGCGATCACATGCGCGTGGATGCTCTAATGGCATGGCAATCGCCATGAGTCCGCAGAAGGTGCTGGTGGTGGACGACGAGGACCACATCCTCGAGCTCGCCCGCCTCTACCTCTCCCGCGAGGGCTACCAGATCGAGACGGTCACCGACGGCGCCCTGGCGCTGACCCGCTTCGGCCAGGTCAAGCCCGACCTGGTCGTCCTCGACATCATGCTGCCCAACGTGGACGGGCTGACGATCTGCAGGGAGATCCGCAAGTCCAGCCAGGTCCCCATCATCATGCTGACCGCCCGCGACGAGGTGACCGACACCGTCGTCGGCCTGGAGCTGGGCGCGGACGACTACCTGACCAAGCCGTTCCATCCCCAGGAGCTCGTGGCCCGGGCCAAGGCGCTGGTCCGCCGGGCCCGCATCGAGCCCGACCAGCCCCGGCTGGTCCGCGCCGGCCGGCTCGAGGTGGACTTCGAGCGCCACGAGGTCCGGTTCGGCGAGGCCCGCCTCCAGCTGCGGCCCAAGGAGTTCGACCTGCTCGCCCTGCTGGCCCGTCACCCCGGCCGCGTGTTCCAGCGCAGCGAGCTGCTGGACCTGGTCTGGGGCTACGACTTCCCCGGCTACACGCGAACGGTGGACGTGCACGTCCAGCAGCTCCGTGAGAAGCTGACGGCGGGCGGGGTCACCAACCCAACCATCCAGACGGTGTGGGGGGTGGGGTACAAGCTGGAGATGGCCGAGAGCTGAGCCTCAGGTTCCGCCTGCTGCTGGCGACGATCGCGATCGTCGCGGTGAGCCTCACGCTGAGTGGCGGGCTGACGGCCTACCTGGTGCAGAAGCTGCAGACGGCCGACGCGCTCGATCAGATGGCGAAGAACGCCGTCCTGCTGCGGGGCACGATCGGCCAGCTCGACTGCCAGCGCAAGGTGGGCGTCAAGTGCGTCACCACCGAGCCCGAGCTGATCAGCTCGCTCTCGGCGGACCCGCCCAGCCTCAACCTGGCCGGGCAGCGCCTGATCCTGCTGGATCGGCCCCCCAGGGTGGGCGGCGTCCCGGTCCGGCGCCCCCGCGTCATCTACGACAGCGCCGGCCAGCTCCCGCTGGGCCAGGCGATCCCGCTGGGCCAGGAGCGGCGGGTCTCCGGCCAGACGGTCTACGAGGGCACGATCGACATCGACGGCCGCCCGTACCTGGCCGGCGCGGCCCCGGTCTCGACGCAGCACGTGGGCCTGATCGTGCTGGCCCGGAGCCAGGACGACGTCACGGCCGAGGCCACCGGCCAGCTGGTCACGCCGATCCTGGAGGCCGGCGGCGCCGGCCTGTTCCTCGCGATCGTGGTCTCGCTGGTGCTCAGCCGGGCGTTCACGCGCCCGCTGCGGGAGCTCCGGCGGGCGGCCGAGGACATCGCGGGCGGCAACTACGGCCGCCGCGTCCGCCGGACCGGCGGCGACGAGATCGGGGTCGTCGGCCAGAGCTTCAACCGGATGGCGGAGGCGGTGGAGCACGCGCGCCTGCAGCAGCGCGCGTTCCTGGCCAACGTGTCGCACGAGCTGAAGACGCCGCTCACCAGCCTGATCGGCTTCAGCCAGGCGCTGATGGACGGCAGCCTGCGGACGGCCGAGGAGAAGGAGCGGGCCGCGACGATCCTCCACGAGGAGGCGCAGCGCGTGCTGCGGATGTCGCAGGAGCTGCTGGACCTGGCCCGGGTGGAGTCCGGCCAGCTCGCCCTCAACCCGCACCCGGTGGACCTCGGCGTCCAGCTCCAGCAGGAGATCGAGCTGGTCCGCAAGCGGGCCGACTCGCGCCGGCTGGTCCTGCACCTGGTCGTGCCCCCGATCCTGCCGCCTGTGCACGCCGACCCGGACCGCCTGCACCAGATCCTCGACAACCTGCTCGACAACGCGGTCAAGTACGCGCCCGAGGGCACGACGGTGTGGATCTCGGCCGAGAACGCGTTCGGGGCGCGGATCACGACGACGGTCAGAAACCGGGTCGGGGTCCGGCCGCCCGACCCGCACCGCATGTTCGACCGCTTCTACCGCGGCGACTCGTCCCGGTCCTCGGCCGGCGGCGTCGGCCTGGGCCTGGCGATCAGCCGCGAGCTGGCGATCGCGCAGCAGGGCGACCTGCGCGCCGAGCTGACCGCCGACGGCAGCCTGTCGATGAAGCTGGAGCTGCCGGTCGCGGCCCAGCCGCCGCTGCCCCTGGAGTCGCCCAGCCGGCCCGTCCCCCGCCTGGCCCCGCGCCCGCAGTTCCGCGCGTAGCCGGCCGGCCGCCGCGCTCTACAGTTCTCGGCATGCGAGCCATCCAGGTCAACAGCTATGGCGGTCCCGAGGCGCTCGAGCTCGTCGACGTCGCCGCACCCCAGCCCGGTCCCGGTCAGGTGCTCGTGGACGTCGCTGCGTCCGGCGTGAACTACATGGACACGTACCAGCGGTCGGGCATGTACCCGGCCCCGCTGCCGCTCCGGCTCGGCGTCGAGGGCGCCGGCCGGGTCGTGGCGCTGGGCGAGGGCGTCACCGACCTCGCGGTCGGCGACCGCGTGGCGTGGGTCGCGGCGCAGGGCAGCTATGCCCAGCACGTGCTCGTCGGCGCGGCCAAGGCGATCCCGGTGCCCGACGGCGTGTCGGACGAGGTGGCGGCCGCGGTGCCCCTGCAGGGCCTGACCGCGCACTACCTGGCCACCTCGACGTACCCGGTCCAGGCCGGCGACACGGTGATCGTCCACGCCGCCGCCGGCGGCGTCGGGCTGCTGCTGACCCAGGTCGTCAAGCTGCGCGGCGGGCGCGTGATCGCGACCGTCTCCACCGACGAGAAGGCCGGCCTGGCCCGCGGTGTGGGCGCCGACGAGATCGTCCGCTACGACCAGGTGGACTTCACCGCGGAGGCGCGCCGGCTGACGGACGGGAAGGGCGTGGCGGCGGTCTACGACGGGGTCGGCCGCACGACGTTCGACGGCAGCCTGAACGCGCTCCGGCCGCGCGGGATGATGGTCCTGTACGGCGCGTCGAGCGGCCCGGTGCCGCCGGTGGACCCACAGCGGCTCAACGCCGGCGGCTCGCTGTTCCTGACCCGACCCAGCCTGGGTCACTACACGGCCTCCCGTGAGGAGCTGCTGCAGCGAGCCGGCGACGTGTTCGGCTGGATCGCGGCGGGCGAGCTGGACGTCCGGATCGGGGGCCGCTACCCGCTGCCGGAGGCGCGCCAGGCCCACGAGGACCTGCAGGGCCGGCGCACGACGGGCAAGCTGCTGCTGGTGCCCTGAGGTACTCGACGCTCACGGCACGTCCGCGACCCGGCACGGGATGTCCGCGTCCTCGTCCAGGTGGTGGCTGGCGCAGATGCGGTGATAGCCGTCGGCCACCGTGAGCGGCACGTCGTCCGTCAGCCGTCCGCGGACCAGCAGCACCGGTGAGAGCGGCCGCCCCTTCTTGACCTTCTCCAGGTCGCTCGCGACGTGCACGTTGTCCGGTCCCAGGATCGGCAGCCGGCTGGCCCGCAGCAGGTCCTTCGCCTTGCGGTGCACGAGCGGCGCCGCGCGGAGACGGTCGCCCAGCACCTTCGCGGTCGCCTCCGGCACGAGCAGGCTCAGGTAGGCGACCGCCGCCGGGTAGTCGTGGTCGTCCGGCTCGTCCTTCCAGTGCGCGTTGTCGGTCACGTCTCGACCTCCTCGTGGTCCGGCGCCCCGCGCGCCAGCAGCAGGGCGCCGGCGGTTGCCGGGATCAGCGTCAGACAGCCGCCGGCGACCAGGGCCGCGGCGACGGGTGGCCCGACGGCCCCGGTCGCCAGCCCCAGCGAGGCGGCGGCGGCGGGCAGGCCGAGCTGGGCCGAGGCGAGCAGCCCCGACGCGACCCGGCGCTCGCGGCCGGCCACCGCCGCGGCGAGCACGTGCACGCCCGTCGCGCTCGCCGCCATCGCCACGGCGAGCGCGATGGCCGGGGCCGAGCCGGCCAGGCCCTTCAGGTCCAGCGCGGCGCCCAGCAGCACGAAGAACGCGGGCACGAAGAAGCCCGTCGCCAGACCGGCCAGCTGGTGGACCAGGCGGTGTGGCTGGTGGAACTGGCGCAGGACGATGCCGGCCGCGAAGCCGGCCACGAGCACGCTGCCGCCCGTGTGCTCCGCGATCGCGGCCAGGACCAGGAGCAGCAGGATCGAGATCCGGAGCTGCAGGGCCCAGTGCCGCTCCTTGGACTCGCGCTTGACCTCGTCGGCCAACCCGGTGGCGAACAGCCGGCGCCCGGCCACGATGGCGGCGACGGCCACGGCCACGATCAGGGCATCGCCGAGCAGCGCTGCGGGGATGCTGCCGGCGCCGGAGAGCGTCAGCGGCATCAGCAGGGCCGTCACCGCGTCGGCGAGCGTGATCCACGAGATCAGCAGGCCGACGGCCGGGCCCGTCAGCCCGCGCTCCTGGATGGTGGGGAACGCCACCGCCGCCGAGCTCCCCGCCAGCAGCACCACGAGCAGCTGCGGGTGGCCGAGACGGAGCAGCGCGCCGATCGCGAGCCCGACCGGGACGCTGGCCGCCAGCGCGACGACCAGCGCCACGCCGCCGCGGGCGAGGCCCCGGCGCAGGTCCGGTGATCGGATGTCCACCTCGATCCCGGCGCCGAGCATCAGCATGGCGAAGCCCAGGGCCGAGAAGATCGGATAGGGCTCGGCGGCCGGCTCGATCCAGTGCAGGCCGGTCCGGCCGAGGATGGCGCCGGCGATCAGCTCGCCCACCAGCACCGGCGCCAGCGGCCGCCTGCCGGCCGCCAGCAGCGGCCCGGCCAGCCCGGCCAGGACCAGCAGCGCGACCGCGGTGAACATCGCCGCTTTGTAGCACCAGGACCCGGCCCGTCGCCGTTTCCTACCTCAACGCGTCTCCGTGGCCAGGCGGGCGCCGAGCCCGATCAGCACGGCGCCCGTGGCGCCGTCCAGCGCGCGGCGCAGGCGGCCGCCGAAGCGGCGGCGGGCGCGGGCGACCAGCCAGCCGTACAGGTGCAGCCAGGCGCAGACCATCGCCGCGAACACCACGACCATCGCGGCCAGGCGGGCCGCCGGGTCGCCCGGGCGCACGAACTGGGGCACCACCGTCAGGAAGATCGCGCCCGCCTTGGGGTTCAGCAGGTTGCCGAGCAGGCCCTGCAGGAACGCCGGCGCGCCCGGCCGCTCCGGCGCCGGCTCGGCCTCGGAGCCAGCCGCCCCGCCGCCCCGGACCGCGGCCACCAGGCTGCGCAGCCCCATCACCGCCAGCACCGCCGCGCCGGCCGTCCGGACCACCGTGAACGCCAGCGCCGAGGCGGCCAGCAGCGCCGCCAGCCCGGCGGCGCTCGCCGCGCCCCACGTCAGCAGGCCCAGGGCGACGCCGAGCGCCGTCAGCGACGCGCCCCGGGCGCCGCCCCGGAACGCGTTGCGCGTCACCACCGCCGTGTCCGGCCCCGGCGTGACGATCAGCACGATCGCCACGCCCAGGAACGCCAGGAAGCGGCCGTCCACGGCGGGCCTACGCGTTGAGCCGGTCCACCGCCTCGGCCAGCCGCAGGACGCCCTCGCGGATCCGGTCCGGTGGGCTGTTGGTGAAGTTGAGCCGCAGCGAGGCGGCGCCGCCGCCGTCCGTGTGGAACGCGGCCCCCGGCACGAACGCCACCCGGCGCCGGACCGCCTCGGCGAGCAGGGGCACGGCCGCCAGCCCGTCCGGCAGCGTCACCCACACGAACATGCCGCCCTCGGGCCGCGTCCAGGTGGTGCCGGCCGGCAGCAGCTCGGCCAGCGCGGCCAGCATCGCGTCCCGGCGCTCCCGGTACGCGGCGCACAGCAGGCGCACGTGCGCGTCCAGGTCGTTGTCGCGGCAGAAGCGCACGACCGCGCGCTGCACCAGCTCGTTCGTGTGGAGGTCCGCGCCCTGCTTGGCCAGCACGAGCCGCTCCATCACCGGCCGCGGCGCCACCGCCCAGCCCAGGCGCAGGCCCGGCGACAGCACCTTGCTGAACGTGCCCAGGTGGATGACGTGCTCGCTGCCGGCCAGCGCCCGCAGCGCCGGGACCGGCTCGCCCTCGTACCGCAGCTCCGAGTAGGGGTCGTCCTCGATCACCGGCAGGCCCAGGTCCCGCGTGGCGGCCAGCAGCTCGCGCCGGCGCTCCAGCGTCATCGTGCCGCCCGACGGGTTCTGGAAGGTCGGCACCGTGTAGAGCAGCGCCGAGTCGGGCCCGACCCGCTGGCGGAGCGCGTCCACGCGCAGCCCCTGCCGGTCGCCCGGGCAGGCGGCGAACGCGACCTCCCGGGCCGAGAGCGCCTGGAGCGCGCCGACGTAGCTCGGCGACTCGACCAGCACCTCCAGCCCGGGGCCGGCCAGGACCCGGCCGAGCAGGTCCAGCGCCTGCTGCGACCCGGTCGTGATCAGCACGTCGTCCGCATCGCAGGCGACGCCGCGCCGGCCCAGCCGCTCGGCCACCAGCTCGCGCAGCGGCCGGTGGCCCGGCGTCGGCCCGTACTGGAGCGCCCCGCCCGCGTCCTCGCGGAGCACCGCGTCGAACGCGGCCCGCAGGCCGCCGGCGGGGAACAGCTCGGGGGCCGGGAGGCCGCCCGCGAAGCTGATGACGTCGGGTCGCTCGGTCACGGCCAGCAAATCGCGGATGGCGGAGCCGCGAGGCGCCGGCCCACTCCGCTCCAGCACCGCGCTCCAGTCCAGGTCGGTCTGCACCATGCCTCAATCTTGGGTACGATCGCCGCGGAGATGGAAGGCCAAACCGGGCCAAATTACCAGTCCAAACCGAGGGCGCCGGCCAGCCAGGACCTGCTCGGCCTCGACCTGGACCGCCGGCCGGGCGCGGCTCCCCTCTTCCAGCAGCTCCGGGACGGTGTGCGGGCGGCCCTCCTGTCGGGCACGCTCGCGGAGGGCATGCGGCTGCCGCCCGAGCGGGAGATGGCCGCGGCGCTGGGCGTCAACCGCACGACCGTGACCCGCGCGTACCAGGAGCTGGTGGCCGACGGGCTGGTCGAGGCGCGAGGCTCGGCGGGCACGGTGGTCCTGCCGCCCGCCGGCGCGGTCGCTCCTGCGCCGCCCGAGGCGCCCCCGTGGCTGCTCAGCCTGCCCGCGCTCGGCGAGGGCAGCCTCGGCCCCGACCCGACGCTGCTCC
>VBJR01000211.1 GCA_005880175.1 Chloroflexota bacterium | reverse complement strand
CGCGCTGGGGGCGACGATGTCGGCGCCCGCCTGCGCGTACGCGACCGCGGCCGCGGCCAGCAGCGGCAGCGTGCGGTCGTTGTCCACCCGGCGCCCGTCCAGCACGCCGCAGTGGCCGTGCGAGGTGTACTCGCACAGGCAGACGTCGGCGATCAGGACCAGCGGCAGGTCGGCGTCCCGGAGCAGGCGCAGCGTCGCCGGGACCGGGCCGTCGGCGTCCGCGGCGCCGTCGCCGAGGTCGTCCTTCTGGTCCGGCACGCCGAACAGCAGCAGCCCGCCGACGTGGAGGCCGGCCAGCCGCCGGGCGTACTCCACGGCCAGGTCCGGGCTCATGCGCTCGTGGCCAGGCATGGACGGGATGGGCTCGCGGCGGTCGCGCCCGGGGACGAGGAAGACCGGCGCCACCAGCTGGCGCGGGCTCAGACGCGTCTCGCGCACCAGCGCCCGGCTGGCGGCGGTGGCCCGCAGCCGCCGGGGGCGGTCGGCGAGCTCGATCTGCTCGGAGGTCGCTGTGTCAAGCAACGTACTGCACCACCATGTTCATCAGCTGCGCGCCGGCCTCCTCGGCCAGCCGCAGCGCCTCGGCTTCGGTCGTTCCCCCCTCCAGCGACAGGACGCGGCGCTCGCTGCCGTCCGGCGCGGCGGCGCCCGCCAGCAGGCGGACCTGCCCGCCACCGACCAGGGCCAGCGCGCCGACCGGGGCCCGGCACGAGCCGCCGGTCGTCTCCAGCACCCGGCGTTCCGTCCGCACGGCCAGCCGGATGTCCGGGTGGTCGATGCCCTCCAGCAGCCCCCGGACCTCCGCGTCGTCGGACCGGCACTGCACGGCGAGGATGCCCTGCCCGGGCGCCGGCGGCACGACCTCGGGCGCCAGACGGTGGTCGATGCGGCCGCTCGAACCGAGCCTGTCCAGGCCGGACGCCGCCAGCACGAGCGCGTCCACCTCGCCCGCGCCCAGCCGGCGCAGCCGGGTGTCCACGTTCCCGTGGATGGGCCGGTGGACGAGGTCCGGACGGTGGCTGAGCACGAAGCCGGCACGGCGCGGGCTGTCCGTCCCGAACGTCGCGCCCGCCGGCAGCGTGTCGAGGGTGTGCCCGCCGCGCGTCGTGCACAGCGCGTCGCGGGGATCCTCGCGCGGGGCCGGGAACGCGGCGATCACCAGGCCGTCGCGCATCACCAGCGGGACGTCCTTGGCGCTGTGCACCGCGACGTCCACCGCGCCGTCGAGCAGCGCCTGCTCCAGCGCGGTCACGAACACGCCGACGCCCGGCGACAGGTCGATCGGCCGCCGGTCGCCGTCGGTCACGACGGTCACCAGCTCGACCTGGTGGCCCTGCCGGCGCAGCATCCCGGCGACCAGGTCGCTCTGCATCATGGCCAGCCAGGAACCGCGGGTGCCCAGCCGGAGTGGACGGCTCACAGGTTGAACAGCCTCCTCGCCGCCTCGCCGTGGCTGCCGTCCATGTCGGAGCGGAGCGCGGAGATCGGCTCGTGCAGCAGGTCGGTGACCAGCTGCCGCGACATGGTCTCGATCAGCTCCCGGGAGCGGTCGTCGAGCTGGAGCAGCCGCCGGAGCAGCCGCTCCACGCGGGCCTGCCGGCGGGCCTCGCCGCGTTCGCGGAGCGCCACGAGCGTCCGCACGGAGCCCCGGCCCTGGAGCCAGCCCACGTACTCGGCGACGGCCTCCTCGACCGAGTCCTCGGCCCGGCGCACCCACGAGGCCTCGCCGGACGAGCGCTCCCACAGCTCGTCGATGCCCAGGAAGTCCGGCCCCAGCGCCAGGCGGACGCGGGCCGGCACGGCGGGCGGCGCCGACAGGTCCGCCAGCGGCGGCAGGCGCCGGTCCGGCAGGGCGTCGGTCGCGGCCGCCAGCTCGACCCACTCGCCGCGCAGCGCGACGGCGACGGCGGCCATCTCGGGAGCCCGAGGGGCGGCGGCCCGCAGGTCCAGCGCCGCGCGCTCCGGCCGGCGGCCGGCGACGGTCACGAGGCCGCCGGCCGACGCGGCGGCGGTGGCCAGCGACGAGCCCATCGCGCCGGTGCCGACGATCAGGACGGGCCGGCCGGCCAGCGGGGCGCGGCGGCCGAGCCAGCCGACCGCCCGCTCGGCGAGCCCATCGCGGGCCGGCAGGGGGACCGCCCGGGCCGTGCGGCCGGCGGCGATGGCCATCTCGAACAGCCGGGCGACCCGCTCGTCGGTGCCGCCCTCACGGGCGTGCGCCAGGGCGTCGCGGACCTGGCCCAGGATCTCGGTCTCCCCCACGACCGCGCTCTCGAGGCCGGCCGCGACCCGGAACAGGTGGCGGACGGCGGCCTCCCCCTGGAGCAGTCGCATGTCGTCCCGCAGCGGTCCGGGGCCGAAGCCGTAGACCTCGACGCGGTGGCAGGTGGCCAGGAGCGCCCAGCTGCGGTGGAAATCGACGAGCTCCGTGAGGGCGGCCTGGAGCTCCGTTCGCCCGTTGACGTCAACGTCCCCGGCCTGCGCCACGAGGGCCCAGGGCCGAGCCCCACTCTCGGCCAAATCTCCCTAAATCTATCAAAGTCCGGTCAAATCTTGCGGTCCCAGCCGCGCACCGCCTCGACCAGGCCGTCCACGCCCGGGCGGGCCGCCTCGGCCACGACCCGGAGGCCCTCGGCCGTCGCCACCTCGGTGGTGGCGGGGCCGATCGTGACCGCCGGCACCTGCCGGGCCGCGGCGCCGCCCAGGCGGAGGAGGCCGCGGACGGCGGAGCCCGACGCGAACAGGGCGGCGCGCAGCTCGGGGTCGGCGAGCGCCGCCGCCACGCCCGCCCGGGAGGCCTCCGGGCCGACGACCGTGTGGTAGACGGCCAGCTCCTCGACCCGCGCGCCGGCGTCGCGGAGCGCGGCCGGCAGGTCGCCGGCCGCCGCGTCGGCCCGGGCCAGCAGGACCCGGAGGCCGGCGAGCGGCTCCACCCCGGCGATCGCCTCGGCGATGCGGACGCCGCGGCTCTGCTCGGGCACGGCCGCCGCGACGACGCCGCGCCCGGCCAGCTCGGCGGCGGTCCGGGGGCCGACGGCCGCCCAGCGGACGCCCGGGCCCGGTTCGACGGCGTCGAGCAGGGCCCGGGCCCCGGCCGCGCTGGTCACGACCACCCAGTGGAAGGACGCGAGGTCGGGCGGCGCGAAGGGCAGGGCTTCGGTGACGACCGTGGGCACCGCGTGGACGCGGTAGCCGAGGGCGCGCAGGCGGGCCACGAGCGCGTCGCGCTCGCCCTCGGGCCGGGTGGCGAGCAGGGCGGGGGTCATCGCACGCCGTACAGGTGGGCGAGGTCCACGAGGAGCACGTCGGCGCGGCCGGACGCCGCGGCCCGCAGCTCGCGGTCGAACCCCGAGCGCGAGAACAGGGCCAGCATCGCGTCCGCGGCCCTGGTGCCCAGGTCCACGAGCAGCCGGCGGACGTGCTCCAGGCGCTCCAGGTCCGCGAGCGCGCGGGGCCGGTTCGTCGCCTTCGCCTCGCCCACGAGCGCGACCCGGGCGTCGCGCCGGCCGGCCGCCTCCCCCTCCTCCAGCGCGACGACGTCCACGTCGTGGCTGGTCCGACCGCGTGGATCGCTGAGCGTGGTCGCGCGTGACTTGCGCATCCGGAGGTTGGTCCGTATGTGCGAACCGGCGGGCACGGCTATGCCGTCTGCCAGCCCTCCATGAAGGCCAGCAGCAGCTTGTCGAACGCCGTCTCCGCGTCCACCAGCAGGCCCGTCGCCTCGCGCGTGTCCAGGCCGCGCTTCCGGGCCGTCGCGGCCAGCTCGCCGATGAACGGGGCGCGGAAGCGCAGGAACGTCTCCACCGCCTCGCTGAGCGACGCGCCCAGCCGGGCCGAGTGGGCGCCGTACTCGGCCGCGTGGTCGGCCGCCTCGTGCAGGTTGGCCATCGCGGGCGCCGGGCCGTCCGCGTCCAGGTGTGCCAGCAGGCACTCGACCATGTGCCGGCCCCGCTCGCGGAACAGCTGGCGGTCCGACTCGGGCAGCTCCGGGATCGACAGCGGGCGCCCCTGGGCGACGTCGAACATCCGGCGGTACGCGCCGCTCATCCGCTCGCTGTCGGCGCCGATCTCGGAGAGATGCGGCCGCCGGGCCCGGCTCGCCGGCACCAGCGCGACGATCGCGGACCGCGGGAAGCGCCGGTGCCCGCCCGGCGTCGTGAAGCTGGCCACCTGGCCCCGGTCGGCCCAGCGCCGGAGCGTCCCCTGGCTGATGCCGAGGACGCGGCTGGCCTCGCCCAGACCCAGCCAGGCGTCCTGGTCGGCCCCGGGCTCCTGACCCGGCGACGCCGGAGCCTCGTCGATATTGCTCAGAGCTGCTCCAATCTACCGCGCCGGACGCAGGGTGGCCTCCACCACGACGCGCGACCGGCCGGACGCGATCAGCGACAGCCGAGGGGTCCCGGACCGCGCGAACAGGTCGGCCGGCTGCCTGTTCCCCGCGTAGGACTCCGCGCGGGCCACCTCGAACGTCAGCGTGGCGCCGTCCGTCATCTCCACGTCGATCCGGCTGCCCGGCCGCACCTCCCCGAGCCGCGCCAGCGCAGCCACGCCGGACGCGTCCACCCGGCCGGCGATCACGGCGTCGCCCGCCTGGCCCGGGTGCACCCCCTGCGAGTACCACCCGACCCACGTCAGGTCGCCGGGCAGGGTCAGCGCGCCCGTCGCGGTCGCCGTGTCCGGCTCCACGGGCGCGTCCACGCCGATCGACGGGATGCGCAGGCGCGTCGGGGCGGGCGCGTGGGCCGCGTCCGAGCGCAGCTTCTCGGGGCGCAGGAAGAACAGCGGCGCGACCATCGCGGCCGAGCCGACCGCGAACGCGATGACGACCACGGTCGCCAGGACCTTCTTGATCAAGTCGAGGACTCCTTCGGCAAGGTCGTCCGCCACCGCATCGACAGCGGCTGGGGCCGGCGATGAGCGGGCCGCCCGGGCACGTTGCCCGGGCGGCCCAGGGGTTGGCTGCCGCTACCGCGTGCCGCGGCGGCGGGTGATCACGAGCGAGGCCAGGGCCGTCAGCCCGGCCAGCGCCGCGACCACGAGGCCCGTCAGGCCGCCGGGCCCGGGGGCGTCGCGCAGCACACCCGCGTTCGCCAGGTCACCGAGGTTCATGGCGCCGCCGGGATTGCCGCTGTCCTGCTGGTTGCCCGCGCCGTTGAGGCCGACGGGCCCGTCTCCGTTGCTGTCGAAGTCCACCTTCACCGGGACCACCGCCGGGCCGGCGACGCCGTCCGAGAACGAGCTCGCGCCCGTGTTGCTGAGGTTGGTCACCAGGTTGTCGGCGTTGTCCTGCCAGATGTCACCGGCGTTCCCGTTGCCGCTGCTGGCCTGGTTGCTGACCAGGTTCACGTTGGCCGGGCCGTTGACGTTCGTGCCGACCTGCGGGCTGACCGGCGCCAGGATCGGGCCGGCGGCCGACACCGGGACGATGAGCCCCGTCGCGTCCGACTCCGCGCCATCGTTCTGCAGCCAGCTCCACGACCAGCTCCAGTTGAGCTGGTGCACGTCGCCGAGGTTGCCGTTGCCGCTCTCGGCCTGGTTGCTCGCCCCGTTCACGTCGAGCGGGCCGTTGACGTTCGTGCCCACCTGCGGCGAGACCGGGGCCATGATCGGGCCCGCGACGGCGATGCCCAGCTCGCTGAACGCGTGGGCGTTCGACTGCGCGTTCCTGTTGTCGAGGAACGTCCAGGCCTGGTTGGCGTTGGCCTGCCAGACGCCGCCCGTGTTGCCGTTGCCGCTGTCGCGCTGGTCGCTGAAGACGTTGGCGTTCAGCGGACCGTTGACGTTGGTCCCCGCCTGGGGGTCGACCGGGACGACGATCGGGCCGGCGACCGACCCGGCGCCCGCGCCCAGCGCCGCCGCGAGCGAGTTCGCGTTCGACTGCGCCCCCATGTCGTCGACCCAGGTCCAGGCGCCGTCCCAGTTGAGCTGGTGGACGCCGCCCAGGTTGCCGTTGCCGCTGCCGCTGCCGGCCTGGCCGCTGGCCACGTTGACGTCGGCCGGGCCGTTGGCGTTCGTCCCGAGCTGGCCGGAGACCGGCGCCACGATCGGCCCCGACACCGCCGCCGCCCCGGCGCCCGCCACGATGAGGGCCCCGGCCCCCGCCGTCGCGTCCGACTGCGCGCCCTCGTTGTTCAGGCCGGTGAGCTGCTGGGTGACGTTGGCCTGCCAGACGTCGCCGTCGTTGCCGTTTCCGCTGTCGATCTGGCCGCTGACCAGGTTGGCGTTGACCGGTCCGTTGAGGTTGGTGCCGACCTGCGGCGTGACCGGGGCCACGATCGGTCCCGACACCGCCAGGGCGCCCGCCCCCGCGTCGTGGCCGGCCGCCACGGCGAACGCGTTGGAGTTGGACTGCGCGCCCCGGTTGTCGACGCCGGTCCAGTCCGACTGCCAGTTGAGCTGGCCGACGCTCCCGAACTCGGGGCCGTTGCCGCTGGCCTGCTCGTTGCTGCCCGCGTCCACGTTGACCGGGCCGGCCGCGTTGGTGCCCACCTGCGGCGCGATCGGTGCCACGACGGGGCCCGACACCGCCACCGCGCCGGCGGCGGAGTCGAAGAGGCTGCCCGCGAACGCGAAGGCGAACGAGTTGGACTCGGCGCCCTCGTTGTCCAGCCACGTGAACGACTGGTTCCCGTTGAGCTGCTCGACGGGACCGCGGCTGGCGTTCTCGCTGTCCTGCGCGTTGCTGAGGACGTTGCCGTTCAGCGGTCCGGTCACGTTGGTCCCGACCTGCGGGCTGACCGGGAGCACGAACGGGCCGGCGAACGCGCCGGCGATCGAGCCGCCCTCGTCCTCGGCGAGGAGGGCCGTGGCGGCGGCCGCGTTGGACTGCGCGCCGCGGTTGTCGACGCCGGTCCACGACGAGTTCCAGTTGAGCTGGCGGATGTCGCTGCCGTTGCCGCTCTGGAGCTGGTTGCTGAAGCCGTTCACGTCGACCGGCCCGTTGAGGTTCGTCCCGACCTGCGGCGTGATCGGCGCCACGATGGGCCCGGACGCCGCGGCCGCGAGCGAGCCCGCGGCGGTCAGGGTGGTGAGGTCGCCCGACGCCGCGAACGCGTTGGACTGGGCGCCCTCGTTGTCCAGCCAGGTGAAGGCCTGGTTGCCGTTGAGCTGGTCGACCGCGCCCGCCGGGGCGTTGCCGCTGTCGTGCTGGTTGCTGAGCAGGTTGCCGTTGGCCGGTCCCACGCCGTTCGTGCCGACCTGGGGCGCGATCGGCGCCACGATCGGGCCGGACACCGCCACGGCGCCCGCCTCGCCCCCGGCGATCACCCCGTAGCCCAGGGCCCCGGCGGTGGAGTTGGACTGCGCGTCGAGGTTGCTCACGCCGGTCCAGGTCGACTGCCAGTTCAGCTGGTGGATGTCGCCGTTGGCCCCGTTGCCGCTGTCGAACTGGTTGCTGCCGCCGTTCAGGTTCAGCGGGCCGTTGAGGTTCGTGCCCACCTGGCCGGCGATCGGCGCCACGATCGGGCCCGACACCGCGACGGCGTCGGCGCCGCCGACGGCGCCCACCGCACCCGCGAACGCGGAGGCGTTGGACTGCGCGCCCTGATTGTCCAGCCCGGTCATCGACTGGTTGACGTTCATCTCGGTCGCCGACCCGTTGTTGCCGAGGCCGCTGTCCTGCTGGTTGCTGAACAGGTTGCCGTTGATCGGGCCGTTGTAGTTGGTCCCGACCTGCGGCGACACCGGCACCACGATCGGGCCCGACGCCGCCAGCGCGCCGGCACCGGCGAGACCGACGCCGCCGGCCAGCGCCGTGGCGTTCGACTGCGCCTCCCGGTTGCTGACCATCGTGCCCGCGTCGTTGAAGTTGCCCTGGGCGACCGTGCCCAGGTTGCCGAGGCCGCTGGCCTGCTGGTTGCCGGCGCCGTTGACGTTCAGCGGGCCGTTGAGGTTGGTGCCGACCTGGGGCGAGATCGGGGCCACGATCGGACCCGAGACCGCGCCCGCGCCGGCGATCGCGCCGACCGAGCCCGCGAACGCGTTGGACTGCGCGCCGTCGTTGTCCAGGAGCGTGTGGGAGGAGTTCCCGTTGACCTGCTCCACGGAACCGGAGCCGGCGTTGCCGCTGTCGCGCTGGTTGGCGAAGAGGTTGCCGTTGGCGGGCCCGTTGACGTTGGTGCCCACCTGCGGCGTGACCGGCGCCACGATCGGGCCCGACACCGCCACGCCGCCCGCGCCGACGAGGCCGACCGCCGCCGAGTCGGACTGCGCGCCCCGGTCGTCCACCTGCGTGAGGGCGTCGTTGAGGTTGGCCTGCGAGACGTTGCCGCCGTTGCCGTTGCCGCTCGGGTCCTGGTTGCTGATGCCCTGGACGTCGAGCGGGCCGCTGACGTTCGTCCCCACCTGTGGCGCGATCGGGGCCACGACCGGACCCGCCACGCCCACGCCGAGCACGCCGCCGCCGAACGCGTCGGACTGGGCCTTCGCGTTGTTCAGGAACGTCGCCGAGCGGTTGGTGTTGAGCTGCCCGACGCCGCCACCGAAGCCGTTGCCGCTGTCCCGCTGGTTGCTGAACAGCTGCGCGGTGCCCGGACCGTTGACGTTCGTTCCCACCTGCGGCGAGACCGGGACCACGACCGGGCCGGCCGCGCCGACCCCGACGAGGCCGGCCGCAGCCGCCTGGGACTGGGCCCCCTGGTTGTCCACCGAGGTCATCGAGCTGTTGAAGTTGCTCTGGAGGACGCCGCCGTCGCCGGCGTTGCCGCTCGCGGCCTGGTTGCTGGCCCCGTTGACGTTCAGCGGACCGCTCAGGTTGGTGCCCACCTGCGGGCTGATCGGCGCCACGATCGGGCCCGCGACGGCCACGCCGCCGATGGCGCCCGCCGAGGACTGCGCGCGCTCGTTGTCGAGCATGGTGAACGACTCGTTGGCGTTGACCTGCTCCAGGCCGCCGGTGTTGCCGTTGCCGCTGTCCCGCTGGTTGCTGAGCACGTTCCCGTTGACGGGGCCGTTGACGTTCGTGCCCACCTGCGGCGAGATCGGCGCCACGATCGGGCCGGNNNNGAAGTTGCTCTGCTGCACGTCGCCGATGGCGCCGTTGCCGCTGCCGGCCTGGTTGCTGCCGGCGTCGACGTTGGCGGGGCCGTTCACGTTCGTCCCGACCTGCGGGGTGATCGGGGCCACGATCGGGCCGGCCACGCCGCCCGCGGCCGCGGACTGGGCCCCGCGGTTGTCCACCAGGGTTGCCGACTCGTTGATGTTCGTCTGCTGCGGGTCGTTGCCGCCCGGCGGGGTCTGGCCGCCGTCGGGGTGGCTCATCACGCTGCCGCCGCCGCTGGCGTTGCCGCTGTGGGACTGGTTGCTCAGGGCGTTGACGTTGGCCGGCCCGCTGAGGTTGGTGCCCAGCTGGCCGGTGACCGGGACGACGATCGGGCCCGAGACCACCCCGGTCGACTGCGCGCCCTGGTTGTCCAGGACGGTGGTCGAGCGGTTGAGGTTGGTCTGGCGGAGCTCGCCGTCGGCGCCGTTGCCGCTGTCGGCCTGGTTGCTGGCCAGGTTGCCGTTGATCGGGCCTTCCAGGTTGTTCTGGAGGCCGAGGGTGATCGGCGCCACGATCGGGCCGGCCACCAGGCCCGTGGACTGGGCGCCGCTGTTGTCCACGAGCGTCATGGACGAGCTGGCGTTCGACTGCGACACGTCGCCGCCGGCGCCGTTGCCGCTGCCGGCCTGGTTGCTGCCCGCGTTGACGTTGGCCGGACCGTTGGCGTTCGTCTGGACGGCGGCGGTCACCGGCGCCACCACCGGGCCGGCGATCAGGCCCGCCGACTGCCCGTTGTGGTTGTTCACGACGGTGGTCGAGCTGTTCGAGTTGGACTGGTCCACGCCGGCCGGCCCGTTGCCGCTGTCGGCCTGGTTGCTGAGGGCGTTGACGTCGACCGGTCCGGTGAGGTTGGTCTGGACCCCCACGGTCACCGGCGCCACGACGGGCCCGGCGATCAGGCCGGTGGACTGCCCGTCGTTGTTGTCCACCGCCGTGGTGGACGTGTTCGCGTTCGACTGGTGCACGTGACCGCGATCGGCGGCCAGTGCGCTGGTCGAGCCGATGGCGACCCACGCCGCCACGCTGACGCCCGCCACCATGAGGTAGCGCCAGCGCAGCAGCCGGCGAACCGACTCGTGGATCGAGTCGGGCTGATTGGACTCACCCTCCATCGGGCAAGCCGCAACACGCGAAACCATGCAGAAAGAAACCTCCTGAACGGAAATAGGATGAGGAGTGGGAGGGATGTCTCCCCGCGCCACGGCGCCGCCGAGGCGGAGACGGGGAGACGGAGACGCCTGGCTAGCGCCGCGTCGGGTCGATCAGCCAGGCCGGCGCATCCGCGACGCGTGCATCGCGGAGCGCAGAGCGAGCGGCGCGGCCATGCGCGCCCGGGCCAGGACGACCAGGGCGAGGAGCAGGGTCAGCACCGCGACCCAGGCGACGGAGGCGACGAGGCCGGCGGTGAGCGCGGCCAGGCCGCCCGTGCCGGGCGCGCCCGGGGGCAGCGAGGGGAGCCCGGGCGTCCAGGGAGCGTTCGGGTCGGGGGGAGTCGCGCCGGCCGGGGCCGTGCGCGGCAGCGCCTGTGCCGTGGGGTCGGCCAGGAGCAGCTGGGGCTGGGAGCGCCAGACCCGGGCCGGCATCGCCCCGGCGGCGGCGGGCATGGCCGGCTCCGGGCGCGGGGCCGGGGACTCGACGGCCGGCGCCGCCGCCACGGTCTCGGGCAGGGAGCCGACCACGTCGTGGGCGACGCCGACCACCGGGGCGGGCAGCGCGCCGCCCACCGCCGTCAGCGCCGGGCGCAGCGGGGCGATGGCATCCCGCACCAGGGGCTGGTCCCCGGCGAGCGGGGCGACCGCCGGCAGCAGGGACCCGGTGCTCACGGCGTCCACCGCCGGGACCTGGCGCAGCGCGCCAGCGACGGGAGCGGTCAGCGGCGACGCGCCGCCGATGCCGTCGGCCGTCGCGGCCACGGACGCGAGCAGGCCGGGCTGGTCGGAGTGCGGGTCGTCACCCGCCGCCTCGGCCGAGGTGTGGCCGAGCACGGCCAGCGCGGCCGCCACGAGCAGCGCGCCGATCCACGTCCACGGCGACGTGAGCGCGCCGAGGCGCGCCACTCCTTGCACAGTGGTCAAGGGTCCGGGAAATACCTCACAATCCAGGCTATGCACCTGGTCCGATCCGACAGCCGGGGCAGACCTTAGCGGGTGGACCGAGACCGGGTCAAGCTTCACGCTGCGACCGTCCCCATCGAGCGGCCGGCCCTCCCTCGGCTGGTGCTCACGCGCACGAGCGACAGCGTGGCCTGGATGCGGCCCGACCTGCTCTCGCGGCTCGTTCCGTTCACCGCGGTCGCGATCGTGGTCTGGGTCGTCTGGCAGCCGCGCTGGCTCGGGCTGGGTCCCGGCCGGCTGGACGTGCAGCTGGCGTTCGGGCTGGCCGGCGCCCTCGTGTTCTTCGCCGCCAGCTGCCTGCTCCAGGTCCTCCTCACCCGGCACCGGGGCAGCCTCAAGGTGCCCGCCAGCACGTACGACATGGGCCTCCAGGCCGGCTACTACGTCCTCAACGCCCCGATCGAGGAGGTCATCTTCCGGGGGCTGCTGCAGGGCGGGCTGACCGCGTTCGCCGGGCCGGCGGCCGGGATCCTGGCCGGCACGGCCGCGTACGTGCTGTACCACCGGCTCGGCGGCTGGGCCTGGATCGACGTCGCGGCGACCGCGCTGGTCGGGGTCCCCGTGGCGCTGGCCTTCTGGCTGCTGCCCGGTCCGCCGTCGCTCCTCGGCATCACGCTGGTGCACGCGGGCGCGACGTGCGGCTTCCTCGGCCCCGGGCCGTGGCTGCTCCGGAAGCTGGGCCGCATTTCCTGAGCGACGCCACGGCCCTGCTGCGCGGCGGCGCGCTGCGGCCGCTGGCGCTCGCCGGGCTGGCGTCGCTGCTGGTCAGCTTCGACAGCGCGGTGCTGATCCTGGCGCTGCCGGCGATCGCGGCCGACTTCCGGACGCCGGTCGCCGACCTGAGCCGGCTCGGGTCGGCGCTGTCGCTGGGCACGATCGCGGCGCTGCCGATCGCGATGCAGGCCGATCGCGTGGGCCGCCGCCGCCTGCTGATCCTGGCGGTGGCCGGCTTCTCGCTGGCCAACCTGTTCAGCGCGGCGGCGCCGACCGTCGCGTGGCTGGCTGCCAGCCGGGTGGTGGCCGTGTGCTTCGAGACGGTCGCCGGGGGCGTGGCCACGGCGCTCGTGATCGAGGAGGTGGCGCCCGACCAGCGCGGCCTGGCGGTGGCCGCGATCACGGTGGCGGCCGGCGCCGGGGCCGGGCTGACGACCGTCCTGTACCCGCTGGTGGCCCCGCACTGGCGCGTGCTGTACCTGGCCGGGGGCGGCGGCCTGGCCGGCGCCGCGGTGCTGGCGGTCCTGCTCCGCGAGAGCCGGGCCTGGACCGCCTCGACCGCAGCGGCGGGCGCCCCTCGCCTGCCGCTGCGGGTCCTGCTGGAGCCGCCGTGGCGCGCGCGCCTGGCGGTCGTGGCCGCCTGGTCGGCGTTCGGCGCCCTGCTGTACTCGCCGGCCAGCCTGCTGGCCGCGCTGTACGGCAGCCGCGTGCTGGCCCTGAGCCCGACCCGGATCAGCGCGGTCATGGTGGCGGCGGGCGCCGCGTCGGTGCCGGCGTTCCTGGTCGGCGGCCGGCTCTCCGACCGCTGGGGCCGCCGCCGCCTGGGCGCGGGCCTGGGGCTGCTGACCGCGATCGCCACCGCGGCCACGTTCACCGGGGCGCAGGCGGCGTACTGGGCGGGCAACGTGGTCTGGAGCGTGCTCGCGAGCGCGGGCGTGCCGGTGCTGGGCGCGTGGTACGGCGAGCTGTTCCCGACCCGGGCGCGCGCCACGTCGGAGTCCGTCGGGTCGGTCGCGGGCGCCGTGGGCGGGGCCGCCGGCTTCCAGCTGGTCGGGCTGCTCCAGCCCCGGCTGGGCCTGGGGCCGAGCCTCGCCGCGACGGCCGCGGGCGCCGTCGCGGCGGCCCTCCTGCTGCTCCTCCTGCCCGAGACGCGGGGCGAGGCGCTGGCCCCGTAGGATTCGTTTCGGCGGCCAGCGGGTATGCTTATCGGGGCGAGCGAGGCTCCGAGCACGAGGTGCGCTTCACTGATCGCTTGCTATCCGGCTAGAATTTGTTCAACCTGTAAGCGCACCGAACAGTGGTGCGCGGGCCTTCCCCCAAATAGGCCCTCTTGCCAACGCCTTGATCCCACTTCAGTCCCCGCCGCTGACGTGGCTGGCGACCCAGCCCTATGAGCACGGCTAACCCCGGCGACATCCTCCCGCTCTGGCAGCCGGAGATTCCGGGCGAGGAGATCCAGGCTGGGCGGCTGGGCATCCGGGTGCGACCCGGGAGCCCTGCGGCCGCCAAGCTGGCGATCATCCCCGACGGTCCGGAATGGCTCCGGCAGACCCTCGAAGAGCGAGGAGAGATCGAGGGGACGTACACGTGCAGCAAGCCCGAGAAGCCCCTGGAGTTCATCGGCCAGGTGGACCAGACGCTTCTCACCGGGCGGCTCGGCCGCACCCCGCTGGGCCTGGCGCTCGAGATCGTGGACATGCAGCAGCTCGAGCGCGAGTACGTGATGGAGAAGTCGCGCCTGAACCTGCGCTACCGCGAGCTCGCGCTGGTCAAGGAGTGGGACGGCGACCTCGAGGGCTTCACGGCGCTGGTCCTCCGCGAGGAGGCGAAGCAGCTGCCGATCCTCGACTCGACGGTCCGGTTCATCGAGCACCTCCGCGACTACCGCGAGAAGCTGGCCGAGGCGACCGTCCGCCGCTACGAGGCGGTGGAGCAGTGGATCGAGTGCCCGCGCTGCGAGACGATCTGCCCGACCTCCAACGGCATCCACTGCCCGGAGTGCGGGGAGGACATGCGCGGCGGCGAGTACGTCCGCGCCGCCCTCCGCCTGGTGGACAACAGCGACGCCCGGATCTACCGGGGCATCGACTCCCTGACCGTCCGGTCCGCCGGCTTCCCCGAGTACCGGGGCATGACCCTCGACCGGGTCCAGGGCAGCACACTCTGGGTCTCCTTCCGGCGGTACGACCCGCTGCCCGACGAGGGCGTGGTGCTGCCGACCGCCAGCGTGGAGATGTTCGACGCGCAGAAGTCGGTGATCCGGCAGCTCCAGATCGGCTCCCCGCGCACGGGCGCGCTGGCCGCGATGCTGGCCGACCCCGGCTGGCTCGGCTCGCCGCCGCGGATGGCGCTGGAGGGCCGGCGCGCGCACCACCTGCCCGACCCCAACGAAGAGCAGGCGGAGGCGGTGGCGCGCGTGATGGGCATGCGGCCCGGCCAGCTGTACCTGATCCAGGGCCCGCCCGGCACCGGCAAGACCACGGCGATCGTCGAGTCGATCCGGCGCATCCTGGGCCGGAACCCGAACGCGTCGATCCTCCTGTCCTCGCACTCGAACGACGCGGTGGACACCGGCCAGGAGCGCCTGCTCGGGTTCTCGCACGTGCGGCAGGCCCGCGTCGCCGAGCCGGGCAAGGTCCCGCGCCGGCTCCGCCACACGCTGGTCGAGGGCGACGACCTGGAGCCGTTCAACCTGGTGGCGGGCACGTGCAACCGGCTCGCGATCGACTCCCGGCTCCGCTTCCGGACGTTCGACTGGCTGATCCTGGACGAGGCCAACAAGGTCCGGGCCAACGAGGCGCTGGCCCTCATGCCGCTGGCCAAGCGCTGGGTGATGATCGGCGACCTGAACCAGCTGCCGCCGGTCATGGATCATGCTGCCCCGCCAGTACCGGATGCGGGAGCCGATCGGCCGGGTCGTGTCCGACCTCTTCTACGAGGGCAAGCTGGTCCACGAGGCGCCGCACCCGCGGATGCCGCTGCCGTGGCCGTTCGACCGCGAGCTCGTCTGGGACACCGGGGCCCAGGAGGAGTACCGGGACGCCCAGAAGTCCGTGGCGAACGAGTTCGAGGTCGCCCTCTGCAAGGACATCACCACGATCATCCGCAAGCGCGTCCGGAAGGCGAAGCTGGCGGTGATCGCGATGTACAACTCGCAGGTCAACAGGCTCGTCTCCTCCCTCAAGGGCATCGTGCCGCCGGACGACATCGAGTCGGTGGACGCGTTCGAGGGCCGCGAGTCGGACGGCGTGATCCTGTCCCTGGTCCGCTCCAACGACCGGGCCGCGATCGGGTTCCTCAACGACCCCAACCGCGTGAACGTGGCCATCTCCCGGGCCAAGAAGCTGCTCGTGATCGTGGGCGACTCCAGGACGGTGATCGGCGGCGCGCCAGAGCTGTTCGGGCCGCTGTTCGAGCACTGCCAGGAGGAGGGTCTGGTGGCCGGCGTCGGCGCGGTGGTGACGGCGTGCCAGCGGGTCGGCATCCGCTCCCAGGTGCAGCGCCTCTCGAAGCCGAAGCGCGGCGAGCGGCGCCGGAACCGGCGAAAGAAGCGCAACCGCGACCTGGCCGCCGCCGAGGCGACGGGCGAAGTCACGACCGCGGTCGTGGAGGGCGTCGACGAGCCGGTCGGCGACGAGGTCGCCCTGGAGATCGAGGCGGTCGAGGCGCCCGAGCCGCCGGCCGATCCGATCGAGCCGGCGCTGCCCCCCGAGGCCGCGGCGCCGGTGGAGATGGAGCCGCGGGCCGAGGCGGCGGAGCCCGCGGAGGCTGCCGCCCAGAAGCCGCGCCGGCGCACGGCGCCCAGGGCCCAGGCGCCGCCGCAGCCGGCGGCCGAGTCGCCGGCCCCCAGGCCGCGGCGCCGGACCACCCGCAAGGCCGAGCCGGCCGCGGAGGAGCCGGCGGCCGCCCTCGAGGTGGCCGCGAGCGAGGCCCCGCCCGCCAACGGCTCGGCCGAGGCGGCGCCGAAGCCGAAGCGGCGCCGGGCGGTCAAGGCCGTGGACGACCTGGAGATCGTGCCGGGGCCGGCCGCTCCGGCTCCGCGGCGCCGCCGCGCGGCCGAACGGGCGCCGGAGCCGCCGCCGCAGGACGAGCTGCCGTTCGACCTGCCCCACGCCGGCTCATGAGGGCCGGCACCACCGTCGGGATCGTCAGCGCGGGCGAGATGGGCGCCGGCGTCGGGCGGCGCCTGCGCGAGGGCGGGGTGCGCGTCGTGACCACCCTGGCCGGACGCGGCGAGCGGACGTGGCAGCGGGCGGCCGCCGCGGGCATGGAGGACGTCGGCTCGCTGGCCGCCGTCGTGCGCGAGGCGGACATCCTGCTCGCGATCCTGCCCCCCGGCCGCGCCCTGGAGCTGGCCGAGGCCATCGGCCGCGACGCGGGGCCGCTCTACGTGGACTGCAACGCGGTCTCGCCCGGCACCGCCCGCGCGATCGGGACGGTGGTGGGCGCGCGCTACGTGGACGCCGGCATCATCGGCGGCCCGGCGGCCCCGCGCTTCTACGCGTCGGGCCCGCACGCGGACGAGGTGACCGCCCTGCCCCTGGACGTGCACGCGCTCGGGGGTGAGATCGGCCAGGCCTCGGCGCTGAAGATGTGCTACGCGGCTCTGACGAAGGGCCTGAGCGCGCTGATCACCGAGTCGATGGTCGCCGCCGAGGCGAACGGCGTCACCGACGCGCTGCGCGGCGAGCTGGCCGACAGCCAGCCGCAGTTCCTGGCCGGGGCCGATCGCCTGCCGGGCGTCGTGCCCAAGGCGTACCGGTGGGTCGCCGAGATGGAGGAGATCGCCGCCACGTTCGAGCAGGCCGGCATGACACCGGGGATGCTGCTGGGCGCGGCGGACGTGTACCGCCAGCTGGAGGACGCGCGGGCCGGGGCCGAGGCTCCGCTCGACCGGACTGAGACGATCGTCCGGGCCCTCAGGCGGGCGCGGGAGCCGAGCCGACCACCTCGCTGATCGTCGCGGAGAGCTGTGCCGGGTTCGTCCGGGCTTTCAGCAGCGACCGGCACACGCACTCGGGCGGCCGCTCGTAGCGCGACTGGTCGTTGGTGAACAGCACGATCTGGGCGCCGGCGGCCGCGAACCGCTCGGCGAGGTTCGTGCCGGCGCCGCCGGGCAGCCACACGTCCAGGCACACGACCGCGGGTCGCTCACGCCAGAACGTGTTGTCGGCGGTCTTGGAATCGCCGGCGATGGTCACGGCGAACCCGTCGAGCCGCAGCTTGAACGCGTAGAGATCCGCGATCGCGGTGTCGTCTTCGACCAGTAGAACGCCGACCATTCCTCCCTCCATGCAATAGCATGACCGAGGTGCCAGACATACTCACCGTACACGCCGCCAACCATCCGGAAAAGCCGGCCCTCATTTGCGGCGATGAAGTTCTGACGTACAGAGAGTACGACGAACGCAGCAATCGCGCTGCCCGCTCGCTCATCGACCGGGGCGTGGAGCCGGGTGACCGGGTGGCTGTCATGGCGTACAACTCGGTGGCGGGCTCGGTGGTTTCTGCCGGGCTGCGCAAGGCACATGCGGTGAACGTGCCCGTGAACTTCCGCCTGCACGGGTCCGAGCTGGCATACGTGATCCAGGACAGCGGCGCGCGGGCGGTGTGTGCCGGGCCGGACTTCGTCGAGCACGTCGAGGCCGCGCGAGCCCTGCTCGAGGCCGCACCGGTGCTCGTGGCGATCGGGGACAGCGCGCCGCCGGCCGGGTGGCTGCGCCTCGACGACGCGATGGCCGCGGCCTCGGGCGATGCCCTGGCCGAGGACGAGGACGGCGGGGCCGGCGCGGCGATGATCTACACCAGCGGCACCACCGGCCACCCCAAGGGCGCGTACCGGCCGCAGGGGATCGACCCGATGTCGGTGCTCCAGGTCCTCCAGCTCTTCGGCCTGCGCAACGACGACGTGCACCTGATGGGCGGCCCGGGCTACCACAGCGCGGTGGGCGCGTTCGCGTCGATGACCATCCTGTGCGGCGGGACGCTGGTGATCATGCCTCGCTTCGACGCGGAGCAGGCGGTCGCCCTGGCCGAGCGCCACCGCGTCACGACCGCGTTCATGGCGCCGACCCTGCTCCAGCGCATCATGGACCTGCCGGACGCCACGCGCGCCAGGTACGACGTGTCCTCGATGCGGGCGCTGATCCTCGGCGCCGCTCCGTGCCCCCATTCACTCAAGGAACGCGCGTCGGCCTACTTCGGTGAAGTCCTGTGGGAGTTCTACGGGGCCACGGAGACGGGGTTCAACCTGGTCCTGCGGCCGGAGGACCAGCTGCGCAAGCCGGGCTCGGCCGGGCGGCCACCGGAGGGCCAGGAGATCCGGCTGCTCGACGACGACGGCAGCCCGGTGCCCGACGGCCAGCCCGGCGAGCTGTGGGTGCGCAACAACTGGCTGGCGTCCTACTACAACAAGCCGGAGGCGACCCGGCGGTCGATGCGGGACGGCTTCTTCAGCGTCGGCGACATCGCGTACCGCGACGCCGAGGGCTTCTACTACATCTGCGACCGCAAGATCGACATGATCATCTCGGGCGGCGTGAACATCTACCCGGCGGAGATCGAGGCCAGCCTGCACGCCAACCCGGCGGTGCGCGATGCGGCGGTGATCGGCGTGCCGGACGACCAGTGGGGCGAGGCGGTCAAGGCCGTCGTCGCCCTCCAGCCCGGCGCCAGCGCGACCGAGCAGGAGCTGATCGACTGGTGCCGGGGCCGGATCGCGGACTACAAGCGCCCGCGATCGGTCGACTTCGTGGCGGAGCTGCCGCGCGACCAGGCGGGCAAGCTGCTCAAGCGGACGATCCGCGCGCCGTACTGGGCCTCGGCCGGCCGCTCCATCTGACGCGCCTCCACGACCAGGCGCGCGGTTTCGGCCTCGCGCCGGAGCGCGTCGCCCCGCTGCCGCATCTGCTCTTCCAGCGCGTAGTGATTGACCATGCATCGCAATATAGCTATATCGCTCTTGAATTGCAAGAGCCCGATGATATAGTTATCTAGCTATGCCATTCGAGGTAGCCAGTGACGAGCGTCAGCGGCGCGTCGACGTGCTGCCCTCCGCCGTCCTCGAGCTGACCTGGGCGATCTGCCGGCTCCGATGGGGTGCGACCAAGCTGGGAAACAACCTCCAGGTCCTCGAGGAGCACGCATCGCCGCTGCGGGAGGAGCTGGAGGCCTGCTGGGACGACGGGGACGGGTGCCTGCCCGACACGTCGATCCTGGCGGAGCGCATCGGGGCGCTCCTGACCGACGAGGCGGACACGTTCCTGCGCGGGTTCGACCGCGCCGTGCACCTGGATGGCTCGGCGCTCGACCTGCGCTCCGAGACGCCCGAGGTGCGGGAGGCGACCCTGGCCAGGCTGGAGCGCCTGCGCCGCGAGCCGGCGCTGGCGCGCCGCTACGCCGCGCTGCTGTCCCGCGTGTGGGAGCTGCTCCGGCCCCGCTGGGAGGCGACGGGACGCGAGACCGTGCGCCGCGCGGCGGCCGACTGGTCGCAGCGGCTCCGCCAGGGCGTCGAGGTGCGCGACCTGCTGCCCGGGAGGCACCTCGGCAAGGAGATGGACCGGGTGCCGGCGCTGCGGCAGCGGCCGAGGGTCGTGCTCACGCCGATGTACTTCGTGGCGATGGGCGGCTTCCTCATCGACATGACCGGGTACGTGCACATCGGCGCCCCGGCCAGCCCGGATGACGTGGAGCGGGTGCGGCGTGAGGAGTCGGAGCTGATCGCGAACCGGCTGAAGGTGCTCGCCGACGGCACCCGGCTCGCGCTCCTGCGCGACCTCGCGGTGGAGCCGGCCAGCGTGATGGACCTGGCCCGTCGCTTCCACCTGGCCCAGCCCACGGTGAGCAACCACGTCCGCCTGCTCCGCGACGCGGGCCTGCTGGAGTCACAGAAGGACGGCGCGCGAGTCGTCTACACGGCCCCACGCGACCGTCTGGACCGGGTTCTCGAGCACACGCGCCACCTGCTGCTCGAGCACTAGCGGCGGGCAGGCCGCGCGGGCCGTTCAGCCCGACGGGCGACCGTTCGCGCTGGGCGTGGACCGCTCCATCGTGATCGTGCCGTTCAGCAGCGCGCCGTCCTCCACGGTCAGCCGCGTCACCTTCACGCTGCCCGACACGTTGCCGGAGCCCGCCACGACAAGCCGCTCCCGGGCCGTGACCTCGCCGTCCAGGGTGCCCCGCACGCTCAGGTTGGCGGCCTGGACCTTGGCCCTGACCGTGCCCTGGCTCTCCACGTGGACGTCGCCGCTGAGCGTGGCCTCGCCCTCCATGCTGCCCTGCACCCGCAGGTGGCCGTCGAAGACCAGCCGGCCGGACAGCACGTCCCGCGGCCCGAGGCTGATGACCGGGCCGTTCACGGTCGCCGGCTCGGACGCGGGAGCGGGGGTGGCGGCAGGGGCCGCGACCGCGGTCTCGGTCCGGGCGCGGTAGCGCGGCGTCGGAGGGGCGTCGTCGGCCGTCTGCTGGCTGCCTTCCATCGTCTTCATCTCCCGTCTGTGACCATGCGGATAATGTCGAGGGGGTCGTTCGGCAGGCGCAGCATTGTACGTCTTGGGGGGGACTGCATGGTTCTGGACACGCACGCGGCGGAGCTCACGGCACACTTCTTCGACACGTTCGCCGACGCGTACGACGACTGGTTCTGGGGCCTCCACCGGCGCGTCGCCGGGCGGCTGGTCGCGCTCGCCGCGGCCCGGTCCGGCGAGGCCTGCCTCGACGTCGGCTGCGGCACCGGCCTGGTCGCCCACGGCCTGGCCCGGGTGGTCGGCCCCGACGGCCAGGTGGTCGGCATGGACGTGTCCGAAGGGATGCTCAGCGTGGCTCGGCCGCGGGCGCTGCCGAACACCACGTTCCACCTCGCGGCCGCCGAGCCCCACCTCCCGTTCCGCGACGGCACGTTCGACCTGGTCGTGCTGTGCGACTCGCTCGCCTACCTGAGCAACCCGGGCCGCTCGCTGGAGGAGGCGCGGCGGGTCCTCCGCCCGGACGGCCGGATCGCGCTCGCGCTCCGCTGGCGCTCGCTCGACACTATCGCGCAGGAGGTGTTCTTCCGCCTGCTCGACCGGGTCAGCGAGGAGCACCCGGTCGTGGTGCCCCAGCAGCGCGACAGCCGCGGGCTCCTGGGCGAGCCGCCGGTCATCCGCGAGGTGCTGTGCCAGGCAGGGTTCCGGCGCCCGTGGACCACCTCGCTGGTCAGCGGCGATCGCACCGGCACGGCGGCCGACTGGCTGGACTTCATGACGTGGACGGGGCCCCGCCCGTACGCCCTGCTCTCGACGCTCGTCCCCGGCCAGCGCCGCCGGCTCGAGGCGCAGCTGGACGGCGAGATGCGGCGTCTGGGCGAGGACGCGTTCCGCCACCACCACGCGTACACACTGGCCGGGGCGGTGGCGGGATGAGCGCCCCCGCACGGGGGGCGCTCAGTCGCTACTTCGCGCTGGCCGGGCGGGTCGCCTGGGTCTCGACGACCACCGTCGGGCTGGGCTCGTCGACCTCCAGCGGCCTGGCGCCCTGCACCCGCTCGTTCCAGTAGTCGCGGAGCTTCTCGCGCCGTTCCTTCCCGCTGACCGGGTCGAGGAAGTACGCGAGGGCGGCGCCAGCTCCCGCCACCATCAACGTTCTGGTCAAGCCCATCGTTCTCTCATTATGGGAGCCTTCCCGCTACCGGGGCAGGAACGTGACGTCGATGGTGGTCGAGCCGCCGCCGGCCCGCCACGCCCGGCGCAGCTCCCCGGGGTCGCCCAGCGCCGGCAGCGGGATTCGGACCGCCGGCACGCGGGCCCGGAACGGCCGCTCCAGCAACGGGTAGGGGTCCAGCCGGCAGATCCCACCCGGCTCCAGCGCCACGCGCAGCCGCACGGCCGCCGCGTCCAGCTCCAGGTTCGGCGGCATGGGCGGGTACTCGCCGGACCAGCCGGTGAAGCCGTAGCGGCAGATGTCCAGCGAGATCCGGTCCCAGAGCTGGAGCCAGAGGTAGCCGCACCTCAGCTCGCGGTCGTCGACCGCGTCCACCCCGAGCCGGTCGCGCAGCTGGCGCTGGCGGCGCACCTCGTGCTCGACGAACGCGCCGACCGCCTCCCCCTCCTCGCCCCCCAGCGGGGGCGGCTGGAAGTCCGCGCGCCAGCCCCAGTGGTTCGTGAAGAAGCCCGAGAAGTGCAGGGACGCGAGGAGGCTGGCGTACGGGTCGATCGCCTCCAGCGCGTCCAGCCCGATCACGTACAGGCGCGTCGTGGTCGCGCGGGCCACCTCGTGGAATGAGAACGGGCGGCCGTCGGGGCGACAGGGCAGCGTCTCGTCGAACGCGGCCCAGGGCAGGTCGTGCAGGCGGGCGGCGGCCACGCACGAGTCGTACGGCCGCGGCGCCTGCCACGGCGGCGCCTGCCACGCGGCGGCCAGCCAGCCGGACAGCAGCGCGTGGTCCGTCTGCCGGACCAGGACCAGCTCGTCTCCTTCCTCCCGGACGATCACATCCCCAGCGTAGAGGTCCGGCCCCCCTCGCGGTCCCCCGGCTCAGAACTCCGCGTCGGCGGGCAGGTGGCGGACCGACTCCAGGTAGTCGTCCAGCTCCCCGGGATCGAAGCGGCACATCCCGATCGCGTGCCAGAACTGCCCGCCCACGTCGCCCGAGACCTTGTACCGGCCGTCCAGCGCGATGGCCGCCCACCCGTTCTGGCGGCCGATCAGCGTCAGCCGCAGGTCGGGCGACTCGTCCAGCGACCACACGCGGGCCGTGCCGTCGTCGCCCGCGCTGGCCAGCATCGAGCCGTTCGGCGAGAACGCCAGCGACCAGACGCGGCGGCTGTGCCCGACCAGCGTGTGCAGGTGCTCGCCGGTCGCGGCGTCCCACAGCCGGATCACCAGGTCGTCCCCCGCGCTCGCGAGCAGGGTGCCCGAGGCGGCGAAGGCCGCCGCGTAGAGGCGGCCGGAGTGCCCCGGCAGCACGCGCAGCAGCTCGCCGCCCGCCGACCAGACCCGCACCGACCCGTCCCACGACGCCGACGCCAGCAGCGAGCCATCGTGCGAGTAGGTCACGGCGTACACCCGGTCCGTGTGCCCCGTCAGCGTCGCCAGCATGCTGCCCGTCTCCGTCGACCAGAGCCGGACCTTCCGGTCGCCGCAGCCCGTGGCGACGACGGGCTCCGTCGGGTGGAACGCGATCGACCGCACCCGCTCGCCGTGGTCGCCCAGCGTGTGCATGAGGCGGCCGTTGTGGCGCCACCAGAGGCGGACGGTGTCGTCGTCGTTGGCCGTGGCGAGGGAGTCGCCCGACGAGTTGAACGCCAGCGCCCAGACCGAGGGCGACTCGACGTTGAGGTGCCGCTGCTGGCCGGTCTCCAGGTTGCGCAGGTTGACCCGGCCGTCGTTGCTGACGGTGGCCAGCAGCCGGCCGCCGGGATCGAACGCCGCCGCCAGGAGCGTGACCAGCCGGTCCTCCGTGCCGAACAGCGTCTGCTGGAGCTGGCCGGTCCGCGGGTTCCACAGCCGGACCACCCCGTCGTTGCCGCTCGTGGCCAGCGACGCCCCGTCGGCGCTGAACGACACCGACGTCACCTGCCGGCCGTGGCCGGCCAGCCGGTGCTGCGTCCGCCCCGTCGCGGGGTCCCAGAGCCGGACGGTGTACTGGTCGTCGCTGATCGCGAGCTGGGCGCCGTCGCGGCGGAACGCGAACGGCCAGACCGAGCCGGAGTGCCCGCTCAGGTCGTGCCGCAGCTCGCCCGTGCTGGCGTCCCACAGCCGGACCACGCCCGCGCCGTCCCCGGACGCCAGCACGTCGCCGACCGGGCTGAACGCGACCCAGTACACCGGCTGCTCGTGGCCGGAGAGCTCGGCCGTACACGCCCCCGTGGTGACATCCCACAGCCGCACGGCCCCGAGGGTGTCGCCGCTGGCCAGCACGGGCGCCTGGGGGTGGAAGGCGACCGTGTACACGCCGCCGGCGTGGCCGACGAGCCGGCCGAGCTGCCGCTCCAGGTGGGTGTCCCACAGCTGCAGCGAGCCCTCCGCCTCGGCCACGGCCAGGATGGCGCCGGTGGGGTCGAACGCGACCCGGAACACGGACCGCGTCTCGCCCTGCAGCACGCCCACGCTCTTGCCGGTAGTCGTGTCCCACATGCGGACGACGCCGTCGTGGTACCCGGCGGCGAGGAGCCTCCCCCTCGGGTGGAACGCCGCCGTGTAGACGATGTCCTGCTCGCGCGGCAGGGCCATCAGCAGCTCGCCGGTCCGCGTGGACCAGAGGCGCAGGAGGCCGGTCCGGTCGCCGCTCGCCACCACCTCGCCCGTCGGGTCGATCACGACCGGCCAGGCCCACTCCTCGTGGCCCTCGAGCACGTGCAGGCAGCGCCCGGAGGCCGCGTCCCAGATGCGGACGTCGCCGTCTGACGCCCCGGTGACCAGCAGGCGGTCGTCGGGCCCGTACGTGACCGCGAAGACGCGGCCGCGATGGCCCTGCAGGTTGCGGACCGGCCGCCCGTCAGCGGTCTCGCACACCAGCACCCCGCCGTCGTCGCTGCCGATGGCGAGCGTCCCGCCGTCGCGGCTGTACGCGATCGACTGGGGCAGGCGGCCCAGGCCGGGGTGGAAGCCGTGCCGGACGCTGATCTCGGCCGGCGCGAAGACCGTCACCACCTCCTGGTCGGGGACGATCGCCGCCCCCCGCAGCTCGGCGGCGTCGCTGGGCAGCCCCGCGACGTGGATCAGGGAGGCGAGCCGCCACCGGCTGCCGGTCAGCGTGGCATCCGTCAGGTCCGCGCGGCCGAGGCGCGCCCGGCTGAGGTCCGCGTTCGTCAGGTCGGCGCCGGTCAGCGTCGCGTCGTCCAGCCGGGCGCCGACCAGGCGGGCGTCGCGCAGGACCGCCCCCGCCAGGTTGGTGCCCACCAGGCGGGTCTCCGACAGGTCCGCGCCCGTGAAGTCCACGCCCTGGAAGTTCCGGCCCGAGAGGTCCCAGCCCTGGAGCCCGGCTCCCCGCAGGTCGGCGGTGGGCGACGTCCGCAGCCGGCCGGTGATGAGCATCGCGTTCGTCCACACGATCTCGCTCGGCCGGTGCGACGCCAGCACGTGGCTCGTCCACTCCTCGCAGACGCGGGTGCCGGCCAGGTCGCAGAGGAACTCGACCGTCAGCTGTGAGAGCGACCGCTGGACCAGCAGGGCCGGGTTCTCCCGGGGCGCCCGGGTCAGCTCGCGGGCGATCTCGGCCGCGACCAGCCACTCGGCCACCGAGTCGTGGATGAAGCCGAACGCCCCCTCCGCGGTGCGGACCAGCAGCGAGCCGGCGCCCATGGCGTGGATGGTCTGCTCCGGCGACAGCGGGACCTCGCTCAGGCCGGCCAGCGTGCCGGCGACCTCGGACAGGTCCTCGATCCGGAGCACCGGCTCGCCGGCCGCCCACAGGCGCTGCGCCAGCACGCTGACCGCCCGCCACAGCGCGTCCACCGGCAGGCCGGCCAGGGCGCCGCGCTCGCCGTGAGCGCGGGTCGCCTCGTGGGTCAGCCAGTTGCTCAGGATCTCCTGGTAGAGGGCCGCCGCGCTGACCGGGCTGCCCGCCCGGGCCACGCCGAGCAGCCGGCGCTCGTCCAGGTCGGCGATGAAGCTGAGCATCCGGGGGTTCTGGGACAGGCCGAGGAGGTCCTGGATCCCGCTGATGAGGCCGAGTCGGCGGTCGGCGGCGTCGCTCGAGCTGTACCGGTTGACCAGGAAGGACCGGATCTGGGCGTGGGTGAAGTCCTCGACGGACAGGATCCGGCGCTGGGGCAGGTGCTCGACCCGCTCGCCGAGCGCCGACAGCACCTGGGCGTTGGACTGGAAGTACTGCGTCCGGCTGCTCACGATGACCTTGGCGTCGCCAGCCGCCGCGCCCAGCAGCGTGTGCAGGTGCTCGGTCGCCCGGTCGTACGTGACGCGGGTCACCAGCTCGTCGAAGCCGTCGTACAGGAGCACGACGCGGCCCTGCTGGAGCATGTAGCGGAACGCACGCAGGTCGATCGTCTCCTCGCCCTGGTTGGCCAGGTGGGCCGCGACGAGGCCCTCGACGGAGTGCGCCTTGTCGAGGGCGCGCAGCTCGATCAGGATCGGGACCAGGTGGGGCAGCTGCTCCGCGATCCGGCGCGCGATCTCGTGGAGCACGAACGTCTTGCCCCGGCCGAAGTCGCCGAGCAGCAGGACGAAGCTGCCCTGGTCCGCCGCGACCAGCCGCATCAGCTCGGCCGCCAGGTCGTCGCGGACGGGCTGGCCGGGCCGGTCGAGCTCGCGGAACCGCTGCGGGACGTACAGGCCCGGTGAGTACAGCCGGTCCGACCGCAGCCGGCTGGTCTGCTTCGTCACGTAGTCGGCGAGGTCGAGCAGGCCCTGGAACTCCGTGAAGCTGCAGAGCCGGACGCCGCGCAGCCGGGCCTCCTCGCGCAGCTCCCGCGGGGCCGCCGTCTGGCTCTGGTAGACCACCTCGGAGCCGGGCTCGGGGTCGCCGGCGAGGAAGGCCTGCAGGTCGTCCCGCGCCGGCCTGCCGATGATCGCGCCGATCCGCCGCTGGGCCACGTACTGACCGGGGCGGGTGACCAGGAGCTGGTTCGACTCGCCCAGGCGGCGCACCTTGGCCAGCTCGTCGCGGGCCCGGCACACCTCGGCGATGCGCTCCAGCAGCAGGCTCATCGGGTCCAGCGCGGGCGGCGGCTCGGGCGGCTCCGCGCGGGCTGTCCCCGGTTCGGCCGGCGCGAACGTCGCCGCGCACGCGTGCCAGCGGCGGGCGTCGCTCTCCAGGTCCTCGGCCCCGGCCCGCCACCGACGCACCCCGTCGGCCCGCACCTCGATGAGCTCGTGCAGCCGGTCGCCGGCCGCCGGGAGGACCGGCAGGTGCGAGCCCAGGCGGCCGATCCCCGCCCCGGCGGCCCCCGGTCCGTGCACCAGGAGGTTGAGGCGGCGGCCGAGCAGCCGGTCGAGGGTGCCCGCGTCGCGCAGGACGTCCGCCCGGCCGTCCGCCAGGCCGCCGCCGGTGAGCGGGCCGTGGCGGACGACCCCGATCCGCAGCCAGCCCGCGTCCTCGTAGTGGCGGAGCCGGTTGGCGAACCAGGTCGCCTGGGCCTCGGTGACCAGGCCGTGGTCCGCCTCGGGCCGGTCGTCGATGCCCATGCTCGAGTTGAGGCCCGCCACCACGACGCGCAGCTCGGGGACGTCGAACAGGGTCCACGGCTGGCCGCTGTCGAAGACGGGGCCGTCGAGGCCGTGGTACAGCGTGGTGAACAGCTTCGCGTAGTGCTGGAACTTGGGGTAGAACGGCGGCTGCGGCTGGCGGTCCTCTGCCTCGCACTGGAAGAAGTAGGCGCGGCAGGCGGCCCGGGAGACGTCGTGCGGGCCCGGGACCACGATCAGGCGGCGCGGCTCGACGCCGATCACGTCCCGCAGCCCGACCAGGAACCGCAGCGCCTGGTCCACCTCGCCCAGCCGGGCCGACTCGGTCAGGTCGCCGGAGACGACGACCAGGTCGGGCGCCGGCGCGCCGCGGTCGGCCAGGGCGGTGACGTCGGCCCAGATCCGCTCCTGCAGCCCGGCCGGGCCGACGGCCCCGTCGGTCCGGCCGAAGCGCGGGCCCGGCACGTGCAGGATCGTGACCGCGTCGCGGCGAGAGGCCTGCTCCGCCGCGATCGGGGGGTACGCGGGCGGGATCGGCGGCGTGCGCCGGCGCGGCGGCCCGGCCGGCGGGGGCGGGCCGGCGGGCGGCCCGTCGCCGTTGGGCGGGAAGCCCGGGTCGCGAGCCGGCTTGCCGCGGCCGTCCAGCGTGTTCCTGAGCTGGGTGAGGAGGACGGTCCTGGCCTCGTCCTCGGTCCGCGAGCGGGCGAGATCGACGTACGTGATCTGCGCCAGGACACCCTCGAGCGTGCAGTCCTCGATGCGGACCGTGACCAGCCTGCCGGGATGCGTCCGCAGCGCCGTCTGCCACTCCATGCGGCAGTACTCGGCCTCCAGGTAGCGCCCGGACAGCACTGCCACCACCACCCGCGCCTCGCGCAGGCCGCGGTCCATCTGGTCCACGAACGGGACCCCCGGCACGAAGTCCCAGGCCTGGACCAGCGTGCGGTAGCCCGCGTCCTCCAGCTGCCAGGCGATCCACGTCGCCCAGCGCTGGTCCGCGGGCGTGTAGCTGATGAAGAAATCGAGAGACGAGCCATCCCCCCGTGCCATGCCGCCAGTATTCTCCCTTCGCTTGCTGGAGCCTGTCGAGTTGGTCAGCGGCCGGGCAGGAGTGTCGCGACCTTCTTCCGGATCGCGTCGCCCTCGCGCGCCCAGTCGAGCAGGTCGCCGATCATCTCCGGCCGCGCGGCCACGAACGACCGGCGTTCGTGCACCGCCTCCAGGCGATCGTCGAACCGCGAGCCGTCCAGCCCGACGATCGCCACCCCCGCCTCCCGGGCCAGGAGGGTGCCGGCGGGCATCTCCCACGGCTCCGGGCAGTAGCCGACGAAGCCATCGATCGCGCCCCGCGCCAGCATCACCCACGACACCAGCGGGGCCCACGTCTGCAGCACGCGCCGCGACCGCGACTCCAGCGCGAACCGCAGAGACCGCGCCGTCGGGTCGTTGCGCGCCACGCCGTGGCCCTGCGTCCACGCGACCACCGGACCGCAGTCCGCGAGGTCGCGGGCGACCGGCCGCATCGCCGTCCCACGGCCCCGGATGGCCGTCCAGGTCTCGCCGGCGACCGGGTCGTGCACGACCCCGAGGACCGGCAGCTCGTGCTCGCACAGCGCGATCCCGACGACGAAGGCGTGGAGGCCGATGGCGACGTTGTTGGACCCGTCGAGCGGGTCCACGACCCACGTGTGGTGCTTGTCGGTGCCGTCCAGCGGGCCCGACTCCTCGGTCGCGATGCAGTGCGCCGGGAACTGGCCGCGGAGGTGGTGGACGATGCAGCTCTCGGCCGACGGCTCCAGGCTGGTGACCACGTCCCCGCCGGTGCCCTTGGCCGAGACGACGAGCTCCTCGACCTTGCCCGCGGCGCCGTCGAGGATGAGCGCGCCCGCGGCCCGGGCCGCCGCGACCGCGACCTTGCATGCGAGATCTAAGTCCATTCGACTTCCAAGATGGATAGCTGGTCCGCGACGATCCGCGCGGCGGCGACCGACTCCTGCTCGTCGCAGCATTTCCGCTGGACGACGTGGGTGCCGCAGTGTACCGGGCCGAGCGTCAGGTCGTGGCTTCCCCGGTGCGACATGCCGACCGCGATCGTGGTGGCCTCCGAGGCGACCGTCTGGTGAAACCGACCCGCTTCCAGCACGTAGGTGCTGCCCTGCCGGCTCAGGTCCCGCGTCAGCACGCGGTACCCCACGAGGCGAGGCGTGGCCCGCAGCTCATCTCCGCCTTCGTCGTCGCTGTGCACCTCGAACACTCGATACGACGACTCGCCCTCGACGATGGCCACCTGCTCGTTCCACAGCTCACCGGACAGAACGAGGCTGACCAGGTCCCAGCTGTGCGCGTGGATCTCGGAGGTGGTGGGAGCGGCGCCGGGCA
>VBJR01000127.1:4428-5578 GCA_005880175.1 Chloroflexota bacterium | reverse complement strand
GCGGTGTACGCGGCGGGCGTCCGGCCCGGCGAGACGGTGGTGATCTACGGCATCGGCGGCATCGGCATCAACGCCGTGCAGGGCGCCCGGCACGCCGGCGCCAAGAACGTCGTGGCGGTGGACCCGATCGCGTTCAAGCGCGAGAAGGCCGAGGAGCTGGGCGCCACGCACAGCGCGGCCAGCGCGGAGCAGGCCCAGGAGCTGGTGACGAACCTGACGTGGGGCGTCGGCGCCGACAACGCGATCGTCACGGTCGGCGTGGTCAAGGAGGACGTGGTCGAGTCCGCGTTCAACGTGGTCCGCAAGGGCGGCACGGTGACGGTGACCGGCCTCGGCAACCTGATGGAGAAGACGATCCACCTGAACGGCGCGATGCTGACGCTGTTCCAGAAGCGGGTCCAGGGCACGCTGTTCGGCTCGGCCAACCCGATCTACGACATCAAGAAGATGCTGGACCTGTACCGGACCGGCGACATCAAGCTCGACGAGCTGGTCACCAAGACGTACCGGCTCGACGACATCAACGCCGGCTACCAGGACCTGCTCGACGGCAACAACATCCGGGGCGTGATCCTGCACGAGCACTGACGCCTCGTACGAGGTTGTCCGGGTCTGTCGGTAGCGCGCGGTGGGTTCCGCGTGCTGAACTGGAGGCACGGGGAATCCACATGCCACCTCGCCCGAACCCCCCACTCGGCACGGGGCGCGCAGTGGGTTCCCCCCGACCCACTCTCTCGGTGCCAGAACCTGGTTTGCTAAGGAGATGAGCGCCGAGCCCGGCTTCGGCCGGCGACTGCTCGCGAGGGTCGAACGTGACATCGTCGGCCTGCGCCGGGAGGCCGAGGTGCTCAGCGCCGCGCTGGAGGCCGGCCGCCACGTCGTGCTGGAGGGCCCGCCGGGCACCGGCAAGTCCACGCTGCTCCGCGCGGTCGCGGACGCGGTCGGCCTGGGCGTCGTGTTCGTGGAGGGCAACGCCGAGCTGACGCCCGGCCGCCTGCTGGGCCACCACGACCCGGCGCTGGTGCTGGAGGCCGGGTACCGGCCCGAGGCGTTCGTCGAGGGACCGCTGCTGCGCGCGCTGCGCGAGGGCATGCTGCTGTACGTCGAGGAGCTCAACCGCGTCCCCGAGGAGACGCTGAACGTCCTCATA
>VBJR01000127.1:0-4245 GCA_005880175.1 Chloroflexota bacterium | reverse complement strand
GCGATCGCCCGGGCGACGCGCGAGCACCGCGACGTGCGCATGGGCTCGTCGGTGCGGGGGGCGATCGACACGGTCCACCTCGTCGATCGCCTGTGCCGGCTGCGGGAGGAGGCGCGGGCGTCGCGGGCCACGCTGCTCGACGCGGCGCTGGCGGCGTTCTCGGGCCGCATCCGGCTGGACGAGGGGTCCGAGCGCCGGCCCGAGGAGATCGTGACCGAGATCTTCGACCGGCTCTACGACGAGACGCCGCGCGGGGACGACGATCCGGGACCTCCGGCACCGCCGGGCGGCGGGGGCCAGGTGCTGGAGGGCCACGGCGCGGAGCGGGCGCTGCGCGACGGCAGCCGGCGCACGCGGAGCCGGGCCGAGCTCGCGGCGGCGCATCCCGACCTCGCCGAGGTCTCGCCCGAGGTGGGCCAGCTCGACGAGCAGGCCTTCGACGAGCTCCAGCGGCGCGACCCGGACGCCGCGACGGCGCTCCTCGCCGACCTGGCGACCGCGACCGACCCGGCCCTGCGCGAGCGCGCGCGGCGCCTGGCCGCGCGGGTGTTCGTGCGCATGGCCCGGTCCGGACCGCCGGCCCGGCGCGGCTACCGCAAGATCGTGCCCCTGCCCGGCCTGGCCGAGGCGGACGTGGACATCGACCGCACGCTCGAGCGGGCGGGGGGCCGTCCGCGTTCGGCCGAGGACTTCGTCGTCCGCGACTGGCGCTCCAGCCGGCCGGCCGCCTGCCTGCTGATCGACCAGAGCGGGTCGATGCGCGGCCGCAGCATCGCGCTGGCCGCCGTCGCCGCGGCGGCCGTGGCGCTGGCCGCCGCCAGCCGGGCGGACTGCAGCGTGGTGGCGTTCAACCGCGACGCGATCGTGCTCCAGGCGCAGGGCCGGCCCCGGCCCGCGCGGCGGCTGGTGACGGACATCCTGTCGCTGCGCGCGCACGGCACGACCAACCTGGAGCTGGCGCTGCGGACGGCCGCGGCGCAGCTCGCCCGGACGTCGGCGCCGCAGCGCCTGGTCATCGTGATGAGCGACTGCCTGGCCACCGCCGGCGGCGACCCGCTCGGCGCGCTGAGCGGCATCGACCGGGTGCACGTGCTGGGCACGAGCGCCGAGCCGGACGCGGTGGAGCGCTGCCGGGAGCTGGCGCGCCGGGCGGGCGGCCGCTACCTGCCGGCGACGACGTTCGCGGAGGTGGGCGCCGGCCTGGCGGCGATGCTGGCCGGTTAGAGCCGGTCCGGCGCCGCGATCCCGAGCAGGTTCAGGCCGCGCCGCAGCGTGTCCGCCGTGAGCTGGCACAGGGCCACGCGCCGGGCGCGCTCCTGGTCCGTCGCCGCCTTCAGCACCGGGCAGGACTCGTAGAACTCGGTGAACAGCTGCGCGAGCGTGAAGAGGTACGTGCAGAGGCGGTGCGGCTCCAGCGTCCCGCTGACCTCGACGACGGCGCGGGCGAACTCGTCGAGGTGCAGCGCCAGCCGGCGCTCGGCCGGCTCCAGCGTGCCCCCGACCGGCGACCCCGCCGGGCCGGCCTCGGCCGCGCGGCGCAGGATCGACCGGACGCGCGCGTGCGCGTACTGGAGGTACACGCCGGTGTTGCCCGTCAGCGAGATCATGCGGTCGAGGTCGAACACGGAGTCGCGGGTCCGGCTCGTCACCAGGCTGGCATACTTCACGGCGCCGATCCCGACCTGCCGGGCGACCGTGTCCACGTCGGCGCCGGCCACCTCGGGGTCCTTCTCCAGGACGGTCGCGAGCGCGTAGGCGACCGCCTCGTCCAGCAGCTCGATCAGCCGGAACGCGTCGCCCTCCCGCGTCTTCAGCGGCTTGCCGTCCGCGCCCAGCACCGACCCGAACGGGACGTGCGCCGCCTCGACGCCCTCGGGCAGCCAGCCGGCACGGCGCGCCGTCTCGAACACCATCCGGAAGTGCAGCGCCTGGCGGGCGTCCACCACGTAGAGGATCCGCTGCGCGCGCAGGACGTCCACCCGGTGGCGGATCGCGGCCAGGTCCGTCGCCGCGTACCCGAAGCCGCCGTCCGCCTTGCGGACGATCAGCGGCACGGGCTCGCCGTCGGGGCCCTTGACGTCGTCGAAGAAGACGCACAGCGCGCCCTGGCTCTCGACCGCGATGCCCATGCGCTCCAGCTCGTTCGCGACGTCCTGGAGGCCCGGGTTGTAGAAGCTCTCGCCCACGGCGTCGTCGTCGGTCAGCAGGACGTCCAGCCGGTCGTAGACCTCGTTGAAGTACCGTTTCGACTCGTCCACAATCTCGTGCCAGGTCGCCAGCGTCCCGGGGTCGCCGGACTGCAGCTGGACCACCCGGCGCCGGGCCCGCTCCGCGAACTCGGGGTCGGCGTCGAACGCCGCCCGCGCCTGCTGGTACAGGGCGGTGAGCCTCGACACGGCGCCGGCCGACGACTCCTGGGCCTCGTGGCGCCAGGAGACCCCCGGGCCCTCGTCGAGGTACTGGATCAGCATCCCGAACTGGGTGCCCCAGTCGCCGAGGTGGTTCTGCCGGACGACCGGCGACCCGAGGAAGGAGAAGACGCGGACCAGCGCGTCGCCGATGATCGTGCTGCGCAGGTGGCCGACGTGCATCTCCTTGGCGATGTTCGGCTGTGAGTAGTCCACGACCGTGCGCAGCGGCGCGGTGGCGGGCACGCCGAGCGCCTCGTCGTGCGACCGCCGCTCGATCTGCGCCATGATCGCGTCGTCCGCGACCCGCAGGTTGAGGTAGCCCGGGCCGGAGACCTCGACGCTCGCGACGAGCCCGTCCGGCTCGCACGCGTCCGCGATCGCCGCCGCGATCTGCCGCGGCGGCCGCTTCAGACGGCTGGCCAGGGCGAACGCGCCGTTGGCCTGGTAGTCCGCGTGCTCCGATCGCTGGATCTGCAGGTCCTGCTCCGCCGCCTCGGGCGGCAGCGTGCCGGCGGCCGCGGACCGGAGCCGGGAAGCGAGCTGGTCGGCGAGAGAGGGGATGCCGTTCATCGCGTCAAGCCCGTAATGGTAGGAAGTCGCCGGGCCGGCGGTGGTCAGTGGCCGTCGAGGCCCGGCGCCGGCAGGCCCGTCTCGACCGGCGTCGTGGCGGCCACCACGGCCGGCCGGCTCGGGGCCGGCGGGGCGGCCGGCGGCGGCGGGAACACGGGCGGCAGCGGCGCGTGCGGCGCCACCAGCGTCGTGCCCTGCCCGGGGCCGACGATCAGGTCGGCCACGCGCTTGATCATCTGGCGGAACGTCTCCTCGCGGAACCCGACGACGAACGCGACCGCGAAGTAGACGAGCTTGCCGACGCCCTCCGTCGGCTGCGGCGTGATGCCGGTCGCCCGGATCACGGACGCGAACAGGATGAAGCCCACGGTGCCCAGGGCCGCTCCCGTGAACGGCCGCGCCGCGTGCCACGCGTTGAGCCCGCGCTGCCAGTCGCGGTGACTGTGGTCGAAGATGCCGTACAGGCCGATCAGGACGGCGCCGAGCGCCCCGAACCAGGGGATGCTGATCGGCACGCCGGCGACGCTCGGCGGCAGCAGGTCCCGCAGTGCCGGGATCGTCACCCCGCCGATCACCACCGGCTGGTAGTGGAACGCATACAGGAGCGCGATGGCGTTCAGGGCCAGCAGGTACGTGAGCGCGAGCGGGAACAGGTAGCGGGGCACGTCGTCGCCCGGCCACACCGGGTTGGACGGCGTGGAGACGTTCTCGCCGGCCCCGTTCAGGGCGGCGACGGCGAACGTGTAGCGCGTGCGGTTGCGCAGGCCGGTCACCAGGACGCTCGTCTGTGTCGCGGGCACCAGCACGGGGTCCACGCCGTGCGGTGACGCCATCACCCGGTAGTGCTGGATCGGGCCGCCGGCCAGCGGCGGGCTCCAGCGCACGCTGGCGCTCTGCTCGCCCGGCGCGGCCGCCACGGCCACGGGCGACCCCGGCGGCGGGCTGGGCTCGAACTGCGGCGACGTCGCCGCGGACCCCGACCGCTCGCCGTGCCAGGCGATCACGCGGACCGTGTACGTGGTGCCGTTGAGCAGGCCGCGCACGATGGCGCTGGCGGCGGTGCCGTCCACGGATACCATGCGCTCGCGCAGCGGCGTCCAGTCGTACACGGGGACCACGTCGTAGCGCGTGACTGAGGGTCCCTCGGTGGGCGCCTGCCACGACACGACGGCGGCGCCGTCCACCGGCCTGACGACGATCTTTCGTGGCGAGCCCGGCGTGCCGGTCGCCACCTCCGCATCAAGCATGCGCGCTGCGGATGATA
>VBJR01000126.1 GCA_005880175.1 Chloroflexota bacterium | reverse complement strand
GGATGATCGGGCACCGCCTGTATGCGCCGCTGTTGGAGGAGGTGGCCAAGGCCGGCGCGACGCTCGTCCAGGTCGGCGACGAGAAGCAGCTCTCCCCCATCGAGGCGGGCGGGCTGTGGACCGTGATCCACGGCATGGCCGAGGAGAAGGGCCTGGCCGCCGAGCTGCGCGAGATCCGGCGGGCGCGGAACCCCGAGGAGGCCCAGGCGTGGATCGACTTTCGCGCCGGCCGAGTGGCGGAGGCGCTGACGTGGTACCGCGACGAAGGCTTGATCCGCCTGTACGACACGCGTCCCGAGCTGCTCCAAGGGATGCTCGAGGAGTGGTGGGCCGAGGGCCCGGAGCGCGGCGTCATGGTCGTGGACTCGACCAACGAGGAGCGCGACGAGCTCAACGCCATGGCCCAGGCACGGCGACTGGAGGTCGGGGAGCTGGGCGCAGACGCGCTCCGTCTGGAGACCGGACGCGAGATCCGCGCCGGCGACCGCGTTCTGTTCGACGACATCTACTACCCGGGCCCAGGCGCGCCGCCGAAAACGTCGCAGCCTGCGACATTTTCCGGCGCGCGGGCCAGCCGTGTGGAGAACGGCACCCGGGCGACCGTGCTCAGCGTCGACCTGGAGGTGGGCACGGCGGTGGTGCAACTGCACGAGCCCAAGCCCAAGGGACGCCGGGGCTCGCGGTCGCAGGCTGCGATGCCGATTCCGGAGGATCGGGTACTGACCGTGCCGGCGTCCGTGCCGCTGCAGTTGGGCTACGCCCGCCACGTGTACAAGGCGCAGGGCATGACCGTCGAGGTGGCGAACGTGGCCACCGGCCCGCGCACGCCTCACAACCAGCTCTACGTGATGATCTCGCGGAGTCGCGACGGGTCGCGGATTCACACGGTGCGCGCAGAGGTCGAGGCGATGGGCGCCGATCCCGACGTCTTGGACCAGCCCGCCGCTCCGCCGCGAGGCGTCAGCGACGACGACCTCATGGCCGAGCTGCTTGCTCGCCGGGAGGCGGAGCTCGGTGAGCTGCCGCTGTGGGAGCAGCGAGCCGGCCAGGAACGAGACGACCACCTCTTCCCGGCCGAGCGCCGCCAACTCGACGTGGATCAGGTCGAGGAGCTGCCGCCCGGCGCAGTGCCGCTGAGCGAGTTCCTGGCCCAGCTCGGCGGCCAACGCGAACGCGTGGCGGTGCCGGTCGAGGCTCCCGGCGTTTGGGAGGCCACGCGGGATCGAACGGTGAGGCACGCCGGCCGATCGACCACCAAGAAGGCGATCGGCCGGCCAATGTGGTCACCGACTGCTGAGGAAGACGACCGGCAGGACCAGGCGGCGGAGATCCGCGACGACCACTGGGAAGATCGCAGGCCGCAGCGGGCCGAGGATCATGAGGGGCAGACCGCGATCGCGCCGCCAGCGCGCTCCGACGGCCAGGCCGGCGAGCAGGCGGTGCGGCGCGAACGCGAGCCCAGGCCGGCGCCGCTGCCGGGCCGTGACCCGCTCGACACCGCGGCCCGCGATCACGCCCGGTGGTGCGACGCGCCGAAGGTGCTCGCGTCCTACGAGGTCGCAGGCCGCCTCGACATCGCTGCGGACCCGATCGAGCAAGCGGCCCGGCGATGGCTCGCCGATCCAGCCGCCGCCATCGTCGTGGCCGACCAGGACCAGGAGCAGCTCGTACGCAGCGCCGTGGCCCGACTCCTTCGATCAAGTCGCGCCGAGCGACTTGATCAGCCGAGAGTCGCAACGTGCGACTGTCGGGCCGACCGCAGACGTCGACGACCTTCCGCCGGCGGCCGCGGGGGAATACGCGCGGCCCCTCGCCGATCTGCCGCCGCCACCTATCCATCTGGACGAGCCCCGCGTGTACGTGGCACGGGAGGCGTACCAGGTGCGCGAGGCGCGGCGACGCGCCGTGGGGTTCGGGAGCGCTCACCCGTCGATCGAGCCCGACGTCGAGCAGCGCGCCTACGTCGTCGCGCCGGCCGCGCCGGGAAGTGGATGGTCGTACCGCGACATGACTCGGGCGCTCTCGGTCGCCGCGAGCACGCACCTCATCAGCCCTCAGCCGGACCAGGCGATCGCGAAGGCCACCGATCGCGAGGTGGCAGACATTCGCCGCAGCCTGGCCGCGGCACGACGGGCGGCAGAGATCAAGCAGGCGGCCGAAGTCGAGGAGCTGCGTTCAGCCAGCCGCCGCCGGGAAGCCGCCGCGGAGCGGAGTGCCGAACGGGGCCGAGAACGCGAGACGGTTCGGTGACAAGAGCAGCCGGGATTCGCTCCAACACCTACGAAACCCTGTTCGGCCTACTCCCGGTCCGCTAGCAACAATGTGAATATCACAATCGGTTATAGCTCATATTCTCCGAGGGCCCTGCCCACCAGCGAGTGACGCGCCTAAGACGCCGTCGCGGCTCACGACACCTATCGCCCGAGTTGCATAATCCCTGACGTGAGCCGGCGCGGTGTGGCCGCGGGGGGTGCTGGCGTGACGGTGGCGCTGGCGGCCATAAGCGGGGCGTTGATCAACGAGCTCCATCAGGGCTGGCCGTGGTGGGTGGCCGCGGCCGGGATGGTCCTCTCATCCGCGGTGCTGGCAGGATGGCTGGCACTGCGCGCTGGTGACGTCCGTGGCGGCGATCGGCTGGCTGCTGGCGCCGTGAAGGCCGGCCGGGACATCGGCGGCAGCGTGACCGCCTATGTCCATGGTCCCGTTGCTTCATTGGACGGCGTATCCGCCGCCGAGGGCGACCAGCTCGGTCCAGGGGCGGTCAAGGCTGGTCGCGACATCCGCGGTGACGTCACGACGAATACGACTCCGCCACCTCCACCGCCGCACTCCTCGTGACGTCCCCGACCTGGTCGCTGGGTCCAGGCGCGGTGGCTGCCGGTAGGGACATCCGCGGCCCGGTCTCGGTGACCATCGTGAACGGCACCTTCGACCGCCTCCGCGACGCGATCTTCGATCCAAGGCCGCTGGCGGGAGTACTCGACCTCGCGCACTTCACAGGCAGGGAGTGGTTGATTGCGAGGATCGACGAGTTCGTGGCCACTCGTCGGAAGGGATACGTCGTGGTGCAAGGCGAAGCTGGAGTCGGCAAGACCGCCCTCGCCGCGCACCTCGTGTGGACCCGGCCGTGCGTTCACCACTTCACCCGCCTGGAGGGAGCCCGGGCGCCGGAGCAGGCCCGCAAGAGCCTGGCGGCCCAGCTCATTGGCGCATGGCGTTTGGCTGAGGAGTTCACGCCCGGCGATGCCTTTCCTGTCGGTGCTGACCGCCCGGACTGGCTGCTGAAGGTTCTGCGGGCCGCCGCCGAGCGGCGTGACCAGCTGGAGCCGGAGCGGCCGCTGCTGCTTGTGGTGGATGGGCTGGACGAAGCCGATGAGCCGGCTCCGGGCCAGGACACCGGGATTCCGCTTGGACTGCCACGGGCCGAGCACCTGCCCGACCGGGTGTTCATCGTGGCCACCAGCCGGTTCGGGCGGCCCATGCCGGCGCTGCGCGACCCGGTGCTCTGGAGCACGATCGCCGTTGACGGCCGCGACAACCTGGAGGACATGCGCCGGTACCTGAGCGGCATCGCCATGGGGCCCGCGCCTGACCGTGAGCTTGTCGAGCGGCTCTTGAACTCTGCAGTATCCGCCGAGTCGTTCTGCGACACGCTGGCGCAGCGGTGCGCCGGAGTGTGGATCTACCTGCGGTATGTTCTGGAGGCCATCCTCGATGGCCAACGCAGCCCCGCTGACCTGGATTCTCTACCGGCCGGGTTGGTGGCCTACTACCTGGAGCAGATCCAGGGCTGGCGGCGCCAGGATGGCTGGGCGACCGTGGGCCTGCCGGCGCTGGCAACCCTGGCGGCGCTGCGACGGCCGGCCGCGCTTGCCGAGCTCGGACGCTTCGCGCTCTCGACCGAGGAACCGCTGCGGGAGTGGCTGGACGAACGGCTGCGGCCGTTTCTCGCCGTCACTCATGACGCGCAGCGACGGCGGCAGTACGCCGTCCGGCACGAGAGCCTTCGTGATCTGTTTTATCCAACCGACACCGAGGAGGTCGAGCGCGACGCCGGCCTCCGAGATGCGCTCCGCGCATCGGTGGTCGAGGCTCACGCTCGCATCACCGCGACGCTGATCCCGTCAACGAGTGGGGGCCACGACTGGACCAGCATCGACGACTACACGCGTGCCGCGCTCCCCGAACATGCGGCTGCATGCGGCCGCCTCGACGAGCTGGTCATGGATCCGGGGTTCCTGCTCGCCGCGAACCAGTCGGCCCTGCTCCGCACCGGGACCGCCGTAACCACGGATGAGGGTCGTGCCTCGCTTGGCGCCTACAAGCTCTGTGTGGGTCGTTGGTGCGATGAGGATGACAGCGCGCGCGCGTGGCTTCTGCACGTCTGGGCTCGCAAGACGCGGGCGCACAGCCTCGCCGCGGCTGCCGCCCAGCTCAGCGGTTCGCCATGGACCATCGCCCGTGCGTGGTGGCGCGGTACCGGTCATCAGATACTCACCGGTCACCAGGGCATGGTGTGGTCGGTGGCGGTGGGCCGAGCGGCTGGCCGTGAGGTGATCGTCTCCGGCGGTTCGGACGGGACGGTGCGGGTCTGGGACCCTGGCGGGCAGGCCGAGCCGGTCGTGCTCACCGGTCACCAGGGCGCGGTGTGGTCGGTGGCGGTGGGCCGAGCGGCTGGCCGTGAGGTGATCGTCTCCGGCGGCTGGGACGGGACGGTGCGGGTCTGGGACCCTGGCGGGCAGGCTGAGCCGGTCGTGCTCACCGGTCACCAGGGCGTGGTGACGTCGGTGGCGGTGGGCCGAGCGGCTGGCCGTGAGGTGATCGTCTCCGGCGGTTCGGACGGGACGGTGCGGGTCTGGGACCCTGGCGGGCAGGCCGAGCCGGTCGTGCTCACCGGTCACGAGGGCGCGGTGTCGTCGGTGGCGGTGGGCCGAGCGGCTGGCCGTGAGGTGATCGTCTCCGGCGGCGGGGATCGAGCGGTCCTCCTGTGGCTCCCCCGCGAGCGGTCATCGGCGGGGCGGCGGCACTCGCGGTTCTGATGGTCGATCAGGAGCCCTATCCAGCAATCCCCAACCCGCTCGTCTCACGCACCCTTCGACCGACTCTCCCCACGTGGCCCGGCCAGGCTTCGCTTGACCACCGCGGGTGGGCCGCTCCGCTTCATCCGAGCGGCCCGGCCAAGTTCGCGGGCGTGTCGCCAGTGAGGCGCCGGAGCGTCTGCAACCAGGGGCCGAGGATGTCCTCCTCCGTCCTGATGCGAAGCGCGGGACTTGCTCCCGGCGCTGCGGTCAGCTCCAGATTGCAGAGCGCGACCGCCACGTGGCGGAGCACAGGTTCCCACACGTCGGCGAGTGCGCCCGGCCCAGGCAGCATCCGACCGGGGGCTTGCCGACGAGCGGCTTCCGGGTAGCGCGCCGAGTCCCACTCCACTGGGGCTCCAGTGGAGTCGGTCGCCGGCGGGAGCAATGTCGTCATCAAGTCGATGTAGCCGCGGGCGTCGACCGCGTTCTCGCCGTCCCGGGCGAAGACCGAGGCCGAAGGCCGGCCGATCAGCTGGTGGATACGAGGTAGCCAGGCATGCCACCAGTCGCGATCGGCGAGTAGATCCTCCAGGGGCCACTCCCACCTGGGCGTCTGCGGCTCACCATCGCTCTCGGGCTGGCTCACTCGCCGCCGGAGCGTTGCGTTCGCGGCTCGGACTTGATCGAGCTCGCGCCGGGCTTCGGCCAGCTGGCGGACGACATCAGCCAGCTCGTCTCCGGCACCGGCCCCGAGCGTCCGCGCGATCCGCATGCCGGCCTCGGTGGTCGGCGGTCGGTCAGCCGCCTTGGCGGCTGCCTCCAACGCGTCCGCGTCAGCCTTGTCGAGCGTGACGTAATAGCGTCCGCTCCCGTTCGGCTGCCGGCTCACTACCGCTCAACCTCCAGTGCGATGCGGGCGGCTCCGCGCTCCGCCTCATCGATGACGTACTCGGCGGTCGGCTTGCCCAGCTCCCGCGCCCGGTCGCGTGTCCAGCCGGAGCCGTACGTCCGCGAGCGGGGGTCGGCGATCCGCACGAGCTCGTGGCAGTCCTCCGCGATCAGCTGGTCGCGCTTGCGGAAGCCGGGCCAGTCGAAGCTGACCGGCAAGTGCTCGACAACCGGCACGCCGCGGCGGCGGGCCTCGGCGGCGGCCATGCGGTCGATCCCGCGGGCTCCACCCGAGACCACGACCAGGTCGGGGTGGCGGGCGCGGTAGTCGTCGAGCACCTCGCGGATCACCCGTGCCGCCCCGGCGTGACCTTCCAGCGACCGGCTGCCCACGATGGCCAGCCGCAGCGGCGCAGCATCGGGCCGGCCCACCTCACTGTCTGAGCAACCCCCCTGCGCCGCCACCGTGGCCGGCTCCGCGAGCGGCGCCAGCTCCCACGTCGTGCCGCACCCGGCGCAGCTTGCGCTCGCCTGGTCGGGCCGATGCCAGCGTTGGCCGTCGAGCCGCTGGGCTCGCACGTACGTCGTCTTGCCGCAGCTCGGGCAGCGGTCAGGATCGGAGCCGCCGCCCTTGCTCGCCGGCCAGGGGTGGAACAGGGCGGCGGGATCGACCCGCCGCCCCTGATCGTCCGTCACCGCTCCGGCTCCGCCACGAAGGGGCCGGTGGCCGCCTCCTGGAGCCGCGCGTCGAGCAGCTGGCGCTGCTGCCGGAGGTTGAGCCAGCTCTCCATCCGGTCGAGCTCGTGCAGCGCCCCATCCGCGGCCCACTCGCCGTTCTGGTGGACGGCCGAGCCGCGCGCCTCCTGCACCTGCCGGCGCCGGCTGTCGATGTACCGGCGCAGCTCATCGTCCATCAGCGCTCCGCCTCCCGCTGGGCGACCTGGTCGCCGAGTCCCATCTCCGCGAGCAGCTCGCGGAGCTCCTCCTGTCGCTGTCGCCACACGTCGCCGACCGGCTGTCCCTCGGCCTCCTGGTCGAGCAGCTCGGCCTCGTCGAGGGGATCGATGAGCGCCTCGTACATGACGTAGGCGTCGTCTTCGGTCGTGTGCTCGCGGCACTCGTCGGTCATCTCTCCGGCCTCCCGCTCGTCGTCGCCATGCCCCTCCGGCCCGGCCTCCGCGCCGCGGCGCGGCATGAGGCGGGCGATCTCGTCCGCACGACGCTCCGCCTCCTCGGCCTGGGCCGTGCAGGCCGCGCGCCACGCCGGGTCGCTGGTGGTGCGCGCCATGCGCCGCCATCCACCCGCCTCCCGCTCCAGGACGCCGCGGTCCGCGAGTGGCGCCGCGGGGTCGATGCCCGTCAGGCGGGCCAGACGCCCGGCGTCCCGCTCGCCGGGTTGCACGCCCACAGCCCGGCTCAGCGCGTCGCGGGCTGCCTCCACGGTCGTCCTGTCCACCGTCATCGCTCCGCCTCCATCGGCTGCCGGGAGGTGGGCCCGATGTCCAGCCCGCTGTGCGCCGCCTCGATCAGCGCGGCGTTCAGCGCCGATCCGCTCCTGCCTCCGATTCCGTCCTGCGCGCGACCGGCGTGGCCGACGGTCGCATCCGGCGCTGGTCCGCCGTGGCCGACGGTCGCGTCCAGCGCTGGTCCACCGTGGCCGCCCGTCGCATCCGGCGCTGGTCCGCCATGGCCGCCCGTCGCGTCCAGCACCGGCCCGCCTCGGCCGTCTCCTCCGATCGCGTCGAGGACGCGGCTGGCCCTCACCGCTCCGCCTCCTGCTCCGGCACCGACTCTCGCGCCGGGCCGACGGTGGCGCGACG
>VBJR01000125.1 GCA_005880175.1 Chloroflexota bacterium | reverse complement strand
CCGCGCCCGCGTCGAGCCGCCGGCCGCCGGTCTCCACCACCAGCCGGGCGCCGGCTCCGTCCGCGCCCGTCTCGACGCGGACCCAGCCGCCCGGCTCGTTGTGGCGGACGGCGTTGTCCACCAGGTTCTCGACCAGCCGCGCCAGCAGCGCCTCGCTGCCGGTGACGCGCGCCTCACCCAGCGCCCGCTCGACCGTGAGGCCCAGGCTCGCGATGGCGCCGGCCCGCTCCGCCAGGGCCGCGTCCACGATCCCCGGCAGCGAGACCACGGCGAGGTCGGCCACGCCGCCGTGCTGGGCGCGGGCCAGCGTCAGCAGCCCCTCCAGGAGGCGGTCCGCCCGGTCCAGGCCCTCGCGGACCTTGCCCGCCAGGACCGTCACCTGGGCCGGTACGGGTCCGGGCTTGGCGGTGGCCACGTCCACCGACGTGCGGATCATCGCGAGCGGGGTGCGCAGCTCGTGCGAGGCGTTGGCGACGAACCGGCGCTGCGCGGTGAACGAGCCCTCGAGCCGGCCCAGCAGCCCGTCGATCGTGTCGGCCAGGTCCTTCAGCTCGTCGTCCGGCTCGCGCATCGCCAGGCGCTCGTGCAGGTTGTGCTCGGAGATCTGCCGGGTGGTGGCCGTGATCGTCCGCAGCGGCCGCAGCACCCGGCCCGCGACGACCCAGCCGAGCGCGGTGGAGGCGACGGCCATGGCGGCGAGGGCCAGCTCGGCCGCGGTGACGGCCGCGGGGAGCGAGATGCCGGTATTCACGTTCGGGCCCCTCGGGGCGGCGGCGGGCGGCTGGGCGGCGGCGGGCCCCGCCGGGGGGACGGCGGTCACGCTCGCCGTGTGTGTCAGCCCGGTCCCCAGGGCGTACGTCATCGCGAGCAGCGCGGCGCCGGACACGACGAACAGGCCGGCGTAGGCGAGGGTGACGCGCAGGCGCACCGTGCGCCGGCGGCGTACGAGCCGGAAGGTCATGGGCCAGCCTCCAGGATGCGCGATCGCGGGGTAACAGGGCGGTAACAGGGCGCGTTGCCGGCTCGTTACCGGCCGGTCCCTACAACGTCCGGCATGTGCTCATCACTCGCCAGTCGCCTTCTGTGCTGCGCGGTCGTCCTGCTGGCCGCCGGCTGCGGCGGCATCCCGATCGGCAGCCCGCGGGCCACCGACGACGCCCAGGCCCAGAGGTGGGTCCAGTGCATGCAGCAGCACGGCGTCGCCGCGGGCACGAGCCAGAACGGCCAGGGCGGCTCGGGCATCCACGTGCCCGTCCCCGGGACCGGTCCCGACGCCGAGAGCAAGCAGCAGCTGCAGGCCGCGCAGGCCGCCTGCAAGCGGTACGAGCCCAACGGCGGCCAGGCTCGCCGGTCGCCGAGCGCGCAGGAGCTCGACCGGACGGCGAGGTACGTCCAGTGCCTGAACCAGCACGGCGCCGACGCCCAGATGACGAACGACGGCGGCATCACCGAGCGGCCCGGCCCGGGCGGCCCCAGCGCGGAGGCGCAGGCGGACGAGGCGTGCAGGTCGCTCGCGCCGGGCGGCCACTAGACGTTGCGCCCTCACGTCCGCGTCGGGCTCCTGGCGGCGCTCGTCGTGGCGGCCGGCGGCGCGGCGACGTGGGGCGCGCTCTCGGACCAGCGCCAGGAGACGGGCACGATCGGCTTCTCGGCCAGCTACGCCGTCGTCAACCAGTACGCGCCGCCGCCGTCCCCGGGCCAGCTGGCCCTCTACACCGCGCTGCCGGCGGCGGGCCAGGCGGTCGGCCGCGGCCAGGCGCTGTACGCGGTCGCCGGCCGGCCGATCCCGCTGCTGTACGGCGGCACCCCGATCGCGCGCCGGCTCACGGTGGGCGTCTCCGGGACCGACGTCCAGGAGCTGGAGGCGAACCTGATCGCCCTCGGCCACGGCGCCGGGCTGACCGCGGACGGCACGTTCACCGGCGCCGACACGGCCGCGGTCCAGCGCTGGCAGGCAGCGCTGGGCGTGGCCCGGACCGGCGTGGTGAACCCGGGCGAGGCCGTGGTCCTGCCCGGCGCGCTGCTGGTCGCGCAGGTCAGGGCGGTCCCCGGCGCGTCGGCCCAGCCGGGGGCCGAGATCATCGAGGGGACGTCCACCACGCCGGTGGTGACGATTCCGCTCGACGCGCGCGACCGGGCGCTGGCCCGCGCCGGCGCGAGCGTGGACGTCCAGCTCCCCGGCGACCAGCGGGTGAAGGGCGTCATCGCCGCCGTCGGCACGGTGGCGACCACGTCCGGCCAGGGCGCCGCGCAGACCACGACCGTCCCGGTCACCGTCACCCTGGCGGACGGCGCCGCGGCCAGCCAGCTGGACGGCGCCGCGGTCACCGTGAGCATCGCCGCGGACACCCACCCGAGCGTGCTGACGGTGCCCATCACCGCGCTCCTCGCCGTGCCCGGCGGGGGCTACGCGGTGCAGACCGCCGGCGCCGCGCACCGGCGCATCCAGGTCCGGACGGGCATCTTCTCGGACAGCCGCGTCGAGGTGTCGGGGGAGGGGCTCGTCGCGGGGCTGAAGGTGGAGGCGCCGTCGCTGTGACCACCCCCGTCCTCCAGCTCCTGAACGTCGTCAAGCGCTACCCGGGCGACCGTCCCGTCGAGGCGCTCCGGGGCGTCAGCCTCACCATCCGGGAGGGCGAGATGGTCGCCATCATGGGCCGGTCCGGCTCCGGCAAGTCCACGCTGCTGCACGTCATGGGGACGCTGGACGCCGCCGCGCCCGCCACGTCGGGTTCGTGTTCCAGCAGTTCTTCCTGCTCGACGGGATGAGCGCGCTGGACAACACGGCGGAGGGCCTGCTCTACGCCGGCCTGCCGCTGCGCGAGCGCCGGGCCGCGGCCCGGCTGGCCCTGGAGCGGGTGACCCTCGGCCACCGCCTGCGCCACCGGCCGGCGCAGCTGTCGGGCGGCGAGCGCCAGCGGGTGGCCATCGCCCGCGCGGTCGTCCACCGGCCGGCCGTGGTCCTCGCCGACGAGCCCACCGGCAACCTGGACTCCGCCTCGGGCGCGGCGATCCTGGACATGCTCCGCGACCTCCACGCCGACGGCGCCACGATCGCCGTCATCACGCACGATCCCGCCGTCGCGGCCGCCATGCCCCGGCGCGTCGAGATCGAGGACGGCCGGGTGGTGGGGGACTCCGGCCGGTGATCGGGCGCAGCGGCGTCCACCCGAGCGAGGTGCTGCGCCTGGGCTCGATCGGCCTGCGCACCCGGCGCCTGCGGGCGCTGCTGTCGGCGCTGGGCATCGCGATCGGCGTCGGGGCGCTGGTCGCCGTCCTCGGCGTCTCGGCCTCCTCCCGCGCCAACCTGGTCGCCGAGCTCGACCAGCTCGGCACCAACATGCTGACGGTCTCGCCGGGCAGCACCCTGGGCGGGCAGACCGCCTCCCTGCCCGCCACGGCGGCGGCCACGATCGGCCACCTGCCGTCGGTCCAGGCCGTGTCGGCGACCGCGGCCGTGCCCAACGCCTCGGTCCGCCGCACCGATCGGCTGCCCGCGTACGACACGTCGGGCCTGACCGTGCGCTGGGCGGACACCAGCCTGCTCGCCACCCTGCGCGGCTCCGTGTACGGGGGCCAGTGGCTGAGCGCGGCCAACGCGCGCTACCCGGCCGCCGTCCTGGGCTGGGTGGCGGCCCGGCGCCTCGGCGTGGTGGACCACGTGGAACCAGCAGCAGGGCTGGCAGGCGCTCGGCGCCTCGCCGGTGTACTGCATCGACAACCCGGCCGCGGTGATCACGTCCGCGCACGCGGCCGGCGCGTTCGTGCTGACGGTCGCCTGCCAGGGCGTCGATCACGCGCTGTGGTACGCGCAGACGCAGGTCGGCACGCTGCTGGCGCCGCTGGCCCTGTCGTGGCAGTCGCTGGGCGGCGGTATCGTCAATGGGCCTGCGGTGGCGCCGGTGGACCCGGTCCACCGCACGGTGAACGGCGAGCTGACGTTCTTCGCGAACGGCAACGACGGCCACGTGTGGACGCGGACGATCGACACGGGCTGGGTCCAGATGCCGTGGCAGTGCCTCGGCCATCCCGCCGCGGCGGGCACGCTGTCCACGCAGATCCCGACCACCGGCCAGGTGACCGTGTTCGCCTGCCAGGGCACGGACCACACGCTGTGGTTCTCGCACAACTTCGGCAGCGGCTGGGTGGACACGCAGTCGCTGGGCGGCGTGCTGATCGACGGCCCCGGCGTGGCGGTCGGCCCGGTGAACGCGACGTTCTACGTCGAGGGCCACGACACGACCGGCTGGCACCGGACGATCACGCACGGCGGCAACGTGTTCGCCTGGACGCCCGACGGCGGCCAGCTCCAGTTCGGCGCCGCGGCCGCGGCGCTGCTGTTCCGGTCCGACAACCCGTAGGGGGACCCGGCGGGCGCGCGGCGCGCGCCCGCCACCGCTCCTTGGCCCTGGCCCTTGACCGCCCCGTTACGATGGACGCCGTGGCGGGCAAGCGGGACTTCGCGTCCGACGAGTGGGCAGTGATGCAGCGGGCGATGATGGCGGGCGCGATGGTGGTGTCGCTGGCCGACGGCTCCATCGATCGGGAGGAGATCCACGCGCTGACGATGGACCTCCGCAGCGCCCGGTTCGCGCACCGGAGCCAGCTGGTGCACGAGCTGGCCGACATACCGGCGCTGAACGTGGAGCCGAAGGCGCCGGTGGCGTACGCGGCCTATCGGGACGGGGCCCTCGAGACGATCCGGTCGGCGGTGGGCATCGTGGCTCGCAAGGCCCCGACCGAGCTGGCCGACTTCCAGGAGTTCGTGGTCAAGCTGGCCGAGGCGGTCGCCGACGCGAACCTGAAGGGCGACATGCTGGGCGTCGGCCGCGTGCGCCGGACCCCGGAGGAGCGGTTGGCGATCGAGGCGGTCAAGCAGGCGCTCGGCCTCTGAACAGGGCGTTGCCGTACGTCTGGCACCCCTCAGCCCGGTCGAGACGTGGCGGCTGTACGGCACGACCCGGTGGTGAACCACTTGCAACCCAGACGCGGCGCGATGTTAGCCCACCGGAGGCCCCCTTCGTTGAACCCGCTCACCAGGCCATGCGCCGACACCGGGAGTGTGCGCTCCGCCGCCCGGCCCCAATGCGATTGTCCGTCAGGTGGCCTTGCAATGGCAGGTGCCGCACCCCATCCTTACCGGCGGTGAGCAACGAATTGGCATCGGAGAGCGATGAGCACCCGCGTCCTCGCGACTGACGCCGCCAAGCAGGCCGCCACCCAGATGCGCAGTCTGCTCCAGGGCGACCTGCTGCAGCGGACGCAGGAGGCCCTGCAGGCGCTTCGGGCGCTGGGCAACCCCGGCGTGTGGGACGGTCCCACCGCGACGACGTTCCGGCAGTCGCTGGCGCCGAAGATCCAGACCAGCCTGACCGGCGCGCTCCAGTCATTGCAGCAGCTTCAGCAGCACAGCGAACAGGTGGTCCAGGACATCGTCCACGCCGGCACGTCCGGCACGATGAGCGGCGGCGTCCTCGCCAGGGCGGACAACCCGCCCGTCCTCGACCAGAATCGACAAGCAGCTGGCGCAGCTGACGCCCGAGGAGCGCGCCGCGTTCCTCAGCCAGCTCAGCCCGGCCGAGCTGCAGAACTGGAACAAGCAGATCACCCGCGGCGGCGGCGGGTTCTGGCAGAGCGAGGGCCTGAACACGGGCGACCGCATCCAGCTCGCGAACCTCCTGTTCGGCTCGGCCGACCCCGCCACGCTGGCCAGGCTGGAGGCCAACATGCCGGGCCTGCAGCCCAACGGCCACAACAGCGAGGAGACGCCGAACGGCTGGACCTCCACCACTGACAAGCCGCTGTTCGGCCCCGATGGCAAGCCCGTGGTCAGCGACGTCAACCAGGGCAACGAGGGCGACTGCTGGTTCCTGAGCGGCCTGGGCGCCGTCGCCATGAAGAACCCGCAGCTGATCCAGCAGAACATCCACCAGAACGACAACGGCACCTACACGGTGACCTTCTACCAGGACGGGAAGCCGGTCCAGGTCACCGTGACCGACAGCGTGCCCGGCGGCAACCAGTACGGCGACTACGCCCACCCCGGCACCGGCGACGACGCCAAGTGGGTCCAGATCTACGAGAAGGCGTACGCCCAGCTCCAGGGCGGCTACGGGCCGATCGAGGGCGGCTTCGGCGACACCGCGATGAGCGCGATCACCGGCCAGCCGGCGACCCGCGAGGACCTGAACCCGTCGCTGCCGTGGGAGCACGGGCCGTCGCTCAACGACATCAGCAGCAAGCTGGGCTCCGGCTACGCGATCACGACCGGGAGCCAGGACGGCAAGGACTGGCCGTGGTCGAGCGAGCCGCACCGCCTGGACGGCGGCTGGGTCGTGCCCAGCCACGAGTACATGGTGCAGAGCGTCGACACGAACGCGCACCCGCCGACGATCACGCTGCTCAACCCGTGGGGCCAGAGCGGCGCCGGCCCGCCCGACCCGAAGGGGAACGGGGCGCCCGAGACCGTGACCCTGACCGAGGACCAGTGGCACCAGTACTTCGGCACCGTGTCGCTGTCCCAGGTCGGCAAGTGAGGAGGGAGCGATGCCGACTCGCGACGTCAGCCTAGCCCCGCCTCGCCAGGTGTACGTCGCCGGCGTGAACGTCGGCGCGCTGCAGATCAAGCAGGACACGGACGACCCGGAGGCAGTCGTGGGCGTCTTCAACCCGGAGAAGGGCGTCGCCGAGCCGCACTGGGTGCGGCCCGGGACCGAGTTCATCGTCGCCGGGCGCCAGTTCCACGTGACGCGCATCCAGCCGCTGCCGGACCAGCGCGTGGACGTGACCGTGACCTGGCCCGACGAGCTCGGTTGAGCGTCCGGAGCCGCCCCATGTGGTACGCCGTCGCCGCCGCGATCCTGGTCGTGGCGGCGGCCGTCGTCGTCGTGCTGGCCGCCCGGGGCGGGACCGACGAGCGGCAGCCGCCGCCGCCCGAGTCCGGCGTCGTCCGCCTGGGCAGCCCGGCGCGGCCCAACCTGCCCCCGCCGCAGCAGCCGGTCCGGCGCTCCGACGGGACCACCGCGGTCCTGTCGATGAGCGGCCTGGACCGCCAGGGCGACCGCCTGGTCGGCCACGTCCGGGTGCAGGACGGCGCCCGGGCCGTGGTCCTCGACCTCGGCCAGGGCGAGAGCGGGGAGGCGTACGGCGTCGGCGTCCGGGTCGTGCACCTGTGGTCGATGCCCGATTCCCGGCACGACGCGATCGACGTCAGCGTGAGCGTGTAGCCGCCGGGTCCGCCTCCACCTCGCGCCGCACCTGGTCGAGGAACCGGGCGCGGGAGTCCCCGTCGTCGATGTGCAGGCTGGAGAAGACCTGGGCCCGGCCCATGAACTCGCGCATCGCGATGGCGGCGCGCCGGTTCGCCTCCGCCTCGACCGCGGCGGCGCGCTGGGCCCGCCGCCGGAGCGACCGGGCCCGCCTCTCGGCGGCCGACACGTGCCGGGCCCTGGTCAGGCCCAGCACGATGACGCCGAACCACACGAGCAGCCCCGTGAACACCGTCAGGCCGGCGGCCTCCAGCAGGGCCGCCGTCTGGTCGCCAGCGGTCACGACCAGGTACCACCAGCGCAGCGCGCCGAGCGCGACCAGGCCGGCCACGAGGGCGCCGACGACCGCCCACCGCCGCCCGCCGTCGTGCTGGTGGGCGATCACCCACATGGAGGCGGCCAGGGCGGCCACGAGGACCGCCGTGATGCCCACGGTCGTCCGCGGTCCCCGTGCCGAACGAGAACCGGCGCCGCTGCTCGTCGTCGTGGGCGCGCGACAGCCGGCCGGCCTCGACCTCGGCGGCCGCCGCCTGCTCGCGCAGGCGCCGGCTCTCCCCGGCGGCCCAGGGGACGCGCTGGGTGAGCGCCTTCACCGAGTGGAAGTCGTTCTCGACGCCCGCCTCCTGGAGGAACCTGCGGTACGCGTCGGCGCCGGCCGCGGTCCCGAACGCCGGATCGAAGGCCGCCGCCGGCGGCCGTTCCGAGTCGCGGCGGGTTCCGGGAGCCCTGTCCATGGTTTCTTCACCTCCGTGGTCAGCCGCCCACGACCGCCGGCAGCTGGAGCTCCGTCAGCGCGGGGTCGAGCACGGTCACCGTCGCCCCGGCCGCCGTCGCGGCGGCCGTGAGGGGCGTTCCGGCCGGGGCGTTGGCGACGACGAGATGGACGTGCGCCAGCGACGTGCCGGCCGCCGGCGCGGCGGCGGTCGCCGCCGGGCCGCCCGCTAGCAGCAGCAGCACGCGCCGGCCGGGCAGGCCGGCGAGCGTGTTCGCCGCCGCCTCGACGGCCGCGGTCACCTGGCGCCCATCGGCCGGGTCGGCCGGGGCCGCCGCGCCGCCCCGGCCCAGCTCGTCCAGCTGCCGGAGCACCTGCGCCTGCCAGGGCGCGACCGCCAGGGCGGCCGCGGACTGCCACGCCGAGATCCGCTGGCGGTTGGTCTCCGCGGCGGCGGCCAGCGCGTGCCGGTACTGCGCCTCCTGGAACGTGGTCGCGTTGGCCGGTCTGGCGGGGGCCGCGACCAGCGCCGGCGGCGGCGGACCGGCCGGCGCGCGCGTGACGATCGCCGGCCGGTCGGGGGCGCCGTCCGGGACCGTGACGCGGTCGCCCGGGTAGACCCGGTTCCAGTCGCGCTGCGCCAGCGGGCCGAGCTGCGGGTTGGCGGCCTGCAGCGCGGCCAGCGAGACGCCCTCGGCGCCGGCGATCGAGCTCAGGCTCTCGCCACCCCGAACGACGTGCGTGTGCGCCGGGGGCGCCGTGGCCAGCAGGCTGACGACGAGCGTCTGGGCCGGCGCGGCCGCGGACTGGATCACGGCGGCGAGCTGCCGCAGCTCCGCGGCCGCCTGGCCGGGCGAGGGGTCCACGATCGCGACCAGCGCCAGCGGCGGGGGCGGCCGGTACGTCGCGCCGGCCGGCCGCGCCGGCGCGCCGGAGCAGGCGGCGAGGGCCGAGGCGAGCGCGAGCAGCGACAGTCCACGGCGTTCGCTGGCGGTGCGCATCTGTTCCGACATGGCTGTGGCCGGCGGGTGGCGGCGAGCGTGCCCGCTCAGGAGCCGCTCGCGGGGGGCCGGGCGCGGTCGGCGGCCGGGTCGCTCAGCAGCTCGGCCTGTCCCAGGGCCATGCCGACGCGGCCGGCGAACTCGTCCACCAGGAGCCGGTCGGCCGCGGAGAACGGGCCGGCCGCGGCCCGGGAGAAGGCCAGCGCGCCCAGCACCCGGCCCGGGCCCGGCGTGGTGGGGTCGGCCAGCAGGGGAACGGCACGGACCGTCTCGGTCGCGGCCGCCGTGGGCGCCCGCTCGATCTCGATCGACGCCCCCGTCCGGACCACGTCCCGGACCAGGGCCAGCCGCAGGTCGCGCTCCGCGTCCCGCTCGCAGCGCGTCCACACGCCGTCCGCGGCGACGACGTGCAGGCCCGGCTGGTCGCCGCCGGCGGCCGCGACCAGCGCGTCGGCGTCCGGCAGCAGCGAGCACGCGTAGCGGGCGGCCGTGGCCAGCACCTGGCGGGCGTCCGACGCCTGGCGGAGCTCGGGGGTGCAGCTGGCGAGCGCGTCCAGCCGGCGCGTCACGGCCACCTCGGCGGTCGCGTCGCGCACGGTCAGCAGCAGGTGGGTCACCGCGCCGCCGACCTCGACGACGGGGCACAGGTCCACGTCCCAGATCGTGGGCGGCTGCGTGAGGGGGGCGTCCGGAGGCGGCCGGTGGCCGGTCACGGTGCGCCGCTGCGCGCTGCCCGCGACCTCTCTGGCCGCGGCCACCAGGCGGCCGGCGTCGGCGGCCGGTGCCAGGTCGCGCCAGGCCCGGCCCTCGACCGGCCCGTCGAGGGAGGGGAGGGGCCAGCAGTCGAACGTGAACAGCGCGCGGCGCCGCCTGGTGCGGAGGCCGAACTCCCAGCCCCGGCGGGGCCGCAGCGGGATGTGGTACGCCTGCACCGCCTTGGCCCGGTCGAACGGGTCCACGAAGTCGGGGAAGTGGAGGCCCTGGAGGTGGGCTGGCAGCACGTCGCAGAAGCGGACGAAGGCGGTGTTGGCGTGGCGGATCCGGCCCTGGATGTCCACGACGACCACGACGTCCGAGACCAGGTCCACGATCCGGCGGAGGGGGTCGGACTGGCCGTCCGGCTCGACCTCGGTGACGAGGGCGCCGGGCGGGTCCACGTCGCGGGCCTCGGGGACGAGCATGCCCTGCGCGGCCATCGTGGCGACCCGGATCGAGAACCCGAGCGCGTGGCGGCCGTGCTTGATCTGCCGGAGGAGCTCGACGTCGTCCGCGGTGTAGCGGCGCTGCCCGGCCGCGGTGCGCATCGGGCTCGCGAGGAGGTGGCGCCGCTCCCAGGCGCGGATCGTGTGCGGGGAGAGGCCGAGCATGTCCGCCACCTCGCCGATGGCGAACGTGACGCCGCTCATCGTCATCCTGCGCCTCCTCGTGACGTTGGTTGGGCGAGGAGCAGTCTGGGCGCTCCCGGGCCGCGCGATAACCGGATTGCTACCTAATCGGGGGTTGCCGTACCTAGGCCCCCGGGAAGCGCGCATTCGTCCCGGGAGCGATTCCGCGCGCCTCAGGAGGCGCGCGGGTCCGCCGAGTACAGGTCGCCCAGGTCCGCCAGGGCGTCGCCCGCGTGCAGGGGCACCACTTCGCCCACCTCCACGTGGGGCGTCGGGGCCGACGCCGAGCGGGAGCGGAACGCGGCCCTGGCGTGGCCCGACAGGCCGGCCTGGCGCTGCGGGGCGGCCTCGGGGCGGCCGTCGCGGAGCAGGTGGGCCAGCCGGGTGCGGGACGAGACGCCCAGCTTCTGGTACGCGCGGGCCAGGTGGTACCCGACCGTCCGCGGGCTGATGAACAGCCGCTCCGCCACCTCGCGGTTGCTCCCGCCGTCGGCGACCAGCTCCGCGATCCGCCGCTCCTGCGGGGTCAGCTGGTCCACCCCCGCCTCGCGCCTCCGGACGGTCTCGCCGGTGGCGCGGAGCTCGGCCTGGGCCCGCTCCGCCCAGGGGCCGGCCTCCAGCCGCTCGAACGCGTCCAGCGCGGCGCGGAGCTGCTCCCGGGCGTCCAGCCGGCGCCGGTCCCGGCGCAGGTGCTCCGCCCACAGGAGCCGCGTCCGCGCCTGCTGGAACGGCCGCTCCGTCTCGGCGTGCAGCGCGAGCGCGGCCTGGTAGTGCCGCTCCGCCTCGCGCCCCGCGGCCACGAGCGCCCGGCTGCGCGCCAGCAGGGCGGCGGCGGGCGCCGGCCAGTCCGCCCGGGCGGCGCCCTCCAGGACATCCAGCGCCGCGCGCGCCACGCCCGGCCGGCCGCTCCGGACGCCGGCCTCGACGGCGTCCGGCCGCGACCACAGCGCGTACCAGGGATGGCTCAGCCGGCGGCCCGGGCCCAGCTCGTCCAGCGGGGTCAGGGCCTCGCCGAACCGGCCCGCGCCCAGGTCGGCCAGCGCCGACGCCCAGGTGGCCGCGCCGGCGTGGGCGGCGGCGCTCTGCACCCCGGGGGGGTGGTGCAGCAGGTCGTCGAGGGCCGCGCGCTCGTGGTCGTGACCCCTGATCGCGGCGAGCACGGCCAGGGTCCGCGCGCAGCCCGCCTCCGCCCAGCGCTGGCCGAGGGTCCGGGCCAGCGACAGGCCCTCGGCGGCGTTGGCGCTCGCGAGCCGGTGCCGGTCGGCCCACAGCTCCAGCCAGGCCAGCGCGGCCAGGACGGCCGGCAGGGCGCCGATCATCCCCGCCGCCCGCAGGCGGGCCACCTGGGCGCCCAGCCGGTCCATCGCGGTGGCCAGGGGCGCGGCGGGCAGGTCGGCGCCGGCGGACAGCGCGGTGGCCAGGCTGAGCAGCTGCCAGTCGCGCGACCCGCCCTCCGCGGCCGCCGAGATGGCCCAACCGGCCACCCGCGCGGTCTCCTCGTGGCCACCCTCCAGGAGGCGCGCGATGGCGCCCAGGAGCGCCACGCG
>VBJR01000167.1:4332-49831 GCA_005880175.1 Chloroflexota bacterium | reverse complement strand
GCGCCCGACACCATAACCAACCGCCCCACCTCTCCGCAGACCCTCATCCGCCAAGCCCTGGCTCCGGCCCGCTCAGCCGCCTACGCGCGGACCTGAATAGTTACGTCCTGCCATTGCACCAACTCTGCTCGCGGCCGGCGTCACCGGCCCCAGAGCGAGCACTTGTGCTCAGCGGCGAAGCCGTCGGCCACCGTCGGGGTGGGCGGCGCCAGCGACAGGAAGCGGCCACTCGCCGCGCTGTAGCGAGCCCACGCGAGAGCGGCGGTCGCATTGGGATCGCCGGTCTTCGCGAACTGCGTCCAGTAAGCCATCATCGTGGCCGACAGCGTCTGCTGGGCCGGCGAGAGCGGGCTGAGCCCGAAGTTGGGGAACAGGTACTGCAGCTCGGCGGCGTGCGAAGCTCCCATCGGGAAGCTGATGCCGGGCATCACGGGAGGCGCCTGCTCGTCCGCGTACTCGTACTGGTATGTGGGCACGAACTGCGAGGCCGAGCGCACCGCGCTGCCGGTCTGGCACGCGAAGGAGACGTCTGTCCCCGCCGCCCCCAGCGCGATGCTGGGGTTGCCGCTATACGCGCTGAGCGGATAGTTGGCGCTGGCGAGCTGACCCGCCGATAGGCGGGGGAGCGTTGTCGCGAGCGCCGCCTCATACCCGGCAGCAGTGAGCGGCTTGCCGCTCGCCGCCTCAGCCTGGGCGACGAAAAGCCGCTACTCGTCGCGGTTGCTGCCCACGATCAGCGGCACCCGGGCAAACGCCCCGCTGTCGAGCGCCGCCCCGATCGACTGCGTCAGGACCTTGCCGTCGATGTGCGGCGCGTACCCCTTGCTGGCCTGGTGGGCGAGCAGCGACGCCACCGGCACGCGACGCAGGCACGTCGCGCTTCCGCCGACGCAGCCAACGGCCGTGGCGAACGCCACGCCGCCGGCGTTGGCCTCGGACTGGGTCGCCTCCACGAGCTGAAGAGACACCAGAGAGTACGCGCCGCTCTCCTCGATGGCCTTGGTGAAGAGGCCATGCGCGAGCGGCGATACGAGCAGAGTGAGGACGCTGAGGCCGCCAGCCGACTGGCCGAAGATGGTCACGTTGCGCGAGTCGCCGCCGAACTCCCGGATGTTGCGCTGGGTCCAACGCAGGGCGGCGATCTGATCCATCATCCCGTAGTTCCCGGACGCTCCGCTCGAGAACGCGGGATCGGCCAGGAAGCCGAGCGCGCCCAGCCGGTAGTTGATGGTGACCACGATGACGCCGTGGGCCACGAGCTGGGCGGGGTCGTAGAGACTGCCCGCGCCGGTCTCTAGGGCGCCGCCGTGGATCCAGACCATGACCGGGAGTTGCTCGCCCCGGTGCGCCTGCGCCGGCGTGTAGACGTTCAGGAGCAGACAGTCCTCGTCAGTGCTGCCCGGGTTGCCCTGGCCAGCGATCTGAGGGCAGGGGCTTCCGAACTGCGTGGCGTCGCGCACCCCGGACCACGCGGAGTGCACCTGCGGCGGCCGCCAGCGAAGCCCGCCGACCGGGGGCGCGGCGTACGGGATGCCCAGGAACGTACGGACCTGGCCGGCCAGCGCGCCGCGCACCGCGCCGCGGTCGGTGGGGACCACGAGCCCGCCGCCGCTCCCACTCTCCGCTCCCACGCGGACTCCGGACGAACCGCCCTGCGTGCAGGCTGAGAGCAGCACGGCCGCCACCGCGAGCAGGCGTCTTGTGGAGCCGGTCATCCGCGTCCTCCCGTTTTACCGTGGTTCGGCGCGGCGCCAGGTGCGACCCCCCCGCCGCTGCGCCCCGAACTGTACCGATCTACCGATACCGGGCTCCTGTCCTCGCCCACTCGAGGCGCCCCATCGCCCCGGCTTCTCCCGCGGATCGCTGGACCGATTCCCCGGCTACCAAAACTCCGCCGGGTCTCACTTGCCCCTCTCGTGCGAGTACTTCATATGAGGACTTTTCACGACACGACCGGGCGCCGGCCGGCCGGCGCGGAGGTGGCGTAGGTGGAGTACGCGCAGATCGTCGCGGCCACCGAGCGCCAGTTCACCGACGAGGAGCGCGACATCGAGGCGCGCCAGGCCGAGGTGGACACGGCCCAGGCGCTGCTCGACCGCCGCCGCCGGGCGCTGAAGCGGAAGCGCTCGGGCTTCACGAAGATGGTCGAGGGCTGGCGGACCCTCGACGTCGAGGTCGTCAGCGGCAAGCCGTCGCGCTCGGATGCGGCCGGTGACGACGAGGACCAGGACGAGCCGCCGGAGCCGGCGGGCGGCGAGGCGGCTGCGTGAGGAGTCAGCTGTTCGCCTTCGGCTGCCGTCTGTGCGCGGCCGAGGTGATCGTGGCGGGTGGTCGTCGCAGGCGGTGTGGATCTCCACCATCGCCGAATTTGGCGACGATGATGGCCTGCCCAGCCCCTATCCTGACCTTGGATGGATCGCCAGGACGGCGTGCCGGAGCGCATGGGCCGTGCCCTTGGTCGGGCGCTGCACCAAGGCCGGGCGATCGTCCGGCAACTGGGCGATCCCGCGGTGCAGGACGACCTGATCGAGCGGGGCCGGGCGGCCCCGGCCAGGCACCCCGACGTCGTCGAGCGGGCCGCACAACGTGTCACCGATCGCGCGTTGTGGGGCATCGCCGCCCGTGTCGGCGTCCTGGGTACGGCGCTGCACCGGCGAGCTCCGGTCGGGGTGCCCGCAGCTACGCCCGCCAGGCGCTGGCCCGGCTGAAGCGCCTGGGCCTGATCGCCGATTCTGCCGTGAGCGCACGTCTGGAGCCCGCCTGGCGGCGCGTTCGGGCCTCCCCTGATCGTCATCAGCCAGCATGCGGTGGCGCAGGTAGTTGCACGGTGACGCGGAGCCCGCCAGCAGCCCTGGGGGCGACGGCGAGGGTTCCGTCGTGTGCCTGGGTGATACTTTTCACAATTGCCAGGCCGAGACCGACACCTGCGTGGTCGGTGCGCACACGTTCGGTGCCGCGACGAAACGGCTCGACGAGCGTGGCAACTAACTGGGGGGTGAGCTTCTCGCCGGTGTTCTCGACAATGAGCACCACACATTCGGCGTGAACGCTTGTCGAGACGCACACTGTGCCATGTTCAGGCAGATTGTGGACGATGGCGTTGTGCACGAGGTTGGTGGCCAACTGCAGCAGGAGCGTGCGCGAGCCGATTGCGGGGGTGATGTCGCCGGAGGTCTCGATGGTGATGCCGCGCTTTTCTGCAAGGGGGAGGAGCGTTTCAGTGGCTTCTTCCGCTATGAGCGACAGGTCGACGTTCTCTCGGGTGAAGGACCGTTGATCAGCGCGGTTTAGCAGGAGCAGTGCTTCGGTAAGGTCGATTGCTCGAAGGTTGACCGCTTGCAGCCGGTCGACGAGTTCGCCGGTGTCGCGATTCTGATCACGGCATGCTACGTCGAGAAGCGTCTGAGTGATCGCCAGGGGGGTCCGCAGTTCGTGCGAGGCGTTGGCTACGAATCTCTGCTGTTCGGCGGCATGTGCTTCGAGCCGCGCGAGCATGGTGTCGAAGGCGTCGGCGAGTTCGCGGAACTCATCGCTCGGCCCCGGCAGCCCGATCCGATGGGAGAGCGATCCCCTTGCCGCCATGCGGGTGGCGTCTGTGATGCGTGTCAGGGGGGCGAGCATCCGGCCGGCGAGGATCCAGCCGCCCAGGAGACCGAAGGCCAGCAGGAATGCCAGCACGATGGCCGCGGCCGGAGCGAAAGCGTGCAAGAGTCTGGACTGGACCGGGAACACGCCACTAACGGGGGTGAGGATGAGCATTCGGTCGGGGACGTAACGCAGGAGGAAGAACCACACGGAGGCCAGTAGCAGGGCAGCTGCCAGCATGAGAAACCCGGCGTAGCTGAGTGTGAGTTTGACGCGAACGCTCAAACCAGGGGCTCTATCCACGCTCGCCCCCCTGACGTCCGCTATCTGATTCGGTGCCGATGCGGTACCCGACCCCGGCCACGGTGGCGATGATTCGCGGTTCGCCTAGGCGCTTGCGCAGTGCTGAGACCGTGATGCGGACGGCGTTGGTGAATGGGTCTGCGTTCTCATCCCACGCCCGCGCCAGGCGTTCTTCGGCGCTGACGATGCCGCCTTCGGCAGCGACGAGGACCTCGAGCACTGCGAACTGCTTCCTGGTGAGCGCGACGTAGCGGCCGTCGCGGTAGACCTCGCGGCGGAACGGATCGAGGCGCAGGCCGGCGACCTCACGAACGGGCGGCCTGCTATGAGCGCGCCGGCGGTCGAGCGCCCGGAGACGGAGCACGAGCTCTCGGAGTTCGAACGGCTTGGTGAGGTAGTCGTCGGCGCCAAGGCCGAACCCGGAAGCCTTGTCGTCGAGCCGGTCGGCAGCAGTGAGCATGAGGATGGGCATGCCGCCGCCGGAGGCGACGATGCGTTTGGCGATCTCGTCGCCGGAGGGCCCCGGAATGTCTCGGTCGAGGACGGCGATGTCGTAGGCGTTGACGGTTAGCAGGTCCAGAGCCGTCTCGCCGTCGCCGGCGATGTCGGCGGCGATCGCGGCCAGGCGCAGGCCATCACGGATGGCTTCTGCCATGTAGGGCTCATCCTCGACGATCAGCACCTTCATCCGACAATCGTAGGGGCCGTCGCATATCGCCGGCATATCGAAATCCAGATACGTCCCGGCAACACCGCGCGGCGTTGAATCGAGGCATGCCCCACCGCGAACCAACACAAACAACGTCCAGTCGGACTCCCGGATCCTGGACCGCCGAGCCCGTCGCCATGTCGACGCGATCACCGCACGCGATGAGACAGGCATGACTAGAACACTGCAGTCGGTGGCCGCCCTTGCCATTGTCGCCTTGATCTCCGCGGGCTGTTCGAACGCACCCACCGACACCAACACGGCCAACAACACGGCCGCCAATCACGAGAAGGCGATGAAGTTCGCCCAGTGCATGCGCGACAACGGCGTCAGCGGGTTCCCCGACCCGGACGCGTCGGGCGCGCTGACCATAGATGCGGTAGCAAACGGCTCGTCGGTGGACCCGAACAGCGCGACGTTCCAGCAGGCCCTCAGCGCCTGCAGAGACCTGGAACCGGCGGGGTTCATGGGCCAGAAGAGGAGCGCCCAGCAGCAGGAGGCGGCCCTCAGGTTCGCCCAGTGCATCCGCGACAACGGCGTGAAGGACTTCCCTGATCCCGCCCCAGATGGGCCCCTCATCGACACGAACAAAATCCCATCCGCGGCAACGCCGTCTGGGATGACGATCCTCCATGCCGCGATGCAGAAATGCCACGGCCTCGCGGCGCCGGCGGGGGTGACGGGCGGCCAGTGATGCGGAAGACATGGGTGCTGGCCGGAGTGGCCGTCCTGGTCGCCGTGACCGCCACCGGCGGCGTGGTCGCTGCATCCAGTCCGCGGCAAGCGACCCCCGCCGCACAGCAGCCGCCGGCGAACACCGCGAAGGTGGAGATGGGAAAGCTCGCGGCCATGATCTCGATGGATGGGACCCTGACCTATCGGGCGCGGTCGGATGGCTCGCCGTACTCCGTGATCAACCGGCGAAGCGGGATCTACACCGAACTGCCCGAGGACGGCGACAAGGTCGACTGCGGAGGCGTGCTGTATCGAGTGGACGGCCAGCCGGTGCTGCTGCTGTGCGGCTCAACGCCGGCGTACCGTTCGCTGTGGGGGGGCGACGGAGGACCCGACGTCGCCGAGCTCAACGCCAACTTGGTGGAGCTGGGGTACGCGACCCGAGCGCAGCTCGACCCGTCCACCGACTACTTCAGCTTCGAGACGGCGGTCGCACTCGAGAAGCTGCAGACCAAGCTGGGCGACGCTCAGACGGGGGCGCTGGATCTCGGTCAGGCGGTGTTCCTGCCGGAGTCGGTGCGGATCGCCAAGGTGACCGGCGAGCTCGGCGGATCCGCCATGCCGGGTGCACCGGTCCTGTACGCCACCTCCGACACTCCCGAGGTCCAGGTCGCCCTCGACCCCTCGTACCAGGGTGAGGTGGTAGCGGGCGCCCCGGCCCAGATCACTCTGCCAGGCCACACGTCGGTGACGGGAAAGGTGGACCGCTTGGGGAGGGTCGCCCAAGTTCCTGCTGGACAGAACAACGACGCCGCGCAGGCAACCATCCCGGCCTTCATCAGTCTCGACGACCCAGGCAAGGCGAGTGGGCTCGACATGGCCCCGGTCCGGGTGGAAATCACGATCGGGGGAGTGGAGAACGCCCTGAGCGTCCCGGTCACTGCGCTCGTCGGGAAGGCCGGAGGCGGGTTTGCGGTCGAAGTCGTCGGCAACGGCGGGCGACGCGAGCTGGTCGCTGTGAAGCTTGGCCTCTTCGACACCGCGGGTGGACGAGTCCAGGTCGAGGGCGGTCTCCACGAAGGCGATCAGGTGGTGGTGCCGTCGCCATGAGTGGCGAATCTGTTCTGGAACTGGAGGCTGTGACCAAGATCTACGGTGAGGAGCCGCCGGTGCCCGCCCTGCGGGGGGTGTCCTTTTCCGTCCAGCGTGGCGAGCTGGTGGCGATCGTAGGGCCCTCGGGGTCGGGCAAGTCCACGCTCCTGCACGTCATCGGGACGCTGGAGCGGCCCAGCAGCGGTGTCGTTCGGATCGGTGGGGTCGAGGTGGCGCGGCTGAGCGACCGCGAGCTGTCGCTGCTGCGGGCGCGGGAGATCGGGTTCGTTTTCCAGCAGTTCTTCCTCGCCGAACATGCCACGGTGCGGGAGAACGTCGCTGACGGGTTGCTCTACGCGGGCGTCCCGGCCGCCGAGCGGTACAGGCGCGCGGACGAGGCGCTCGAGCGGGTCGGCCTCTCGCAACGCGCGAAATTCAAGCCGACCAAGATCTCCGGGGGCGAGCGGCAGCGGGTCGCGATCGCCCGGGCCCTGGTCGGTCACCCGGCGGTCATTCTCGCCGACGAGCCAACCGGGAGCCTCGACAGCGCCAATGGCGCATCGATCATGGAGCTCATCCGAGAGCTCAACGCCGCCGGCGCCACCATCGTCATGATCACCCACGACGCTGGCCTCGCCGATCAGCTGCCTCGCCAGATTCGGCTGCTGGACGGGCAGGTGGTCTCGGATACCGCGAAGGGAGCGGCGCCATGAGTGCCAAGGGCGGACGACTGCGGCTTGATGACGAGCTGCGGGTGGCGAGTGTTGGGTTGCGCTCCCGACCGCTGCGCGCCGCGCTGTCCGCGCTCGGAATCGCGATCGGAACGGCCGCGATCGTGGGGGTCCTCGGGCTGTCCGCCTCCTCGCAGGCCGGGCTGATCGCCGAGATCAACCAGCTCGGCACGAACATGCTGACCGTCGAGGCCGGACAGAGCTTCACAGGAGGGGCAGCGCAGCTCCCGCTCGAAGCGCCGGCGCGGATCACGCTCTTGGACAACGTTCAGCGGGTGGCGCACACCGCCCTCATGAAGAACGAGAAGGTGTACCGGAACTCGATGATCCCGGCGGCCAGCACGCGTGGACTCGAGGTGCGGGCCACGAGCCTGAACCTGCTCTCAGTGCTCGGCACCGGCGTGGCACGCGGCGGCTGGCTCAACGACGGCACTGCCACCGAGCCGATCGTGGTGCTCGGTTCGGTCGCAGCGCAACAGCTCGGCATCGACCGGGTCCTTCCTGATCAGCGGATTTGGCTGGGCGGCCAGTGGTTCAACGTCGGGGGGATTCTGAACTCCTCACCGCTGGCCCCCGACATCGACGCCAGCGCCCTGGTTGGCTATCCGGCCGCCCAGAAATACCTCGGCTACGTCACTACGTGCGCGCCGCGACCGGTCATGAGGCTGCGGTGCAGTCGTTGCTCGCGCAGACTGCCAACCCCGAGGCACCCTACGAGGTGAACGTCAGCCAGCCCTCCGACGTGCTCACCGCCCGGGCCGCTGCCGCGGGAGCGTTCAACAGCCTCTTCCTCGGCCTCGGAGTGGTGGCACTCATCGTGGGTGCCGTCGGCGTCGCCAACATCATGATCATCTCGGTCCTGGAACGCCGCTCGGAGATCGGCCTCCGTCGCGCCCTCGGTGCGACAAGGAACCAGATCCGAACGCAGTTTCTCGCCGAGTCGATCCTGCTCGCCGTCAGCGGGGGCGTCGTCGGCGTGCTGGCCGGGGCGGCAGCAACGGCTGTCTATGCCAGCTCGAAGGGATGGGCAATCGTGATACCCGTCGAGGCGTGGACGGGCGGCATCGCCTCGGCCATCCTAATCGGCGCCTTCGCTGGCCTAATGCCGGCCGTGCGAGCATCTCGGATGCCGCCCACCGTGGCACTGCGAACGGTATGAGCGGGAAGTGGATCCCTATTGGGAGGTCACCCCTGCGCCCCCGTGTCCGCGGGGAACACGGCGTCGTGGGTGACGGCGACAGCGATCGCCGCGAGCGAACGGGAATCGCACAGCGCCGGCGGCGGCGCCAATGCTGGTGCACTGGCCGGTCACTGTCACCCAGTTCGCAGCGCCTGGCACGCGGCAGGGGCTGCGTGGGGGTCGCCCCCCGCGCAACCCCCGCCGGGTCGAGGATCGCGCCCGCTACGTCTCGCGACGCGCCGCGTCGGCGGCGACCGCAAGCGCCATGAGGGTGTCCATGAACTCGTCGGGCTGGCCCTCGAAGAGGCGGTCGTTCGTGAACGCCCTGACCGCGGCGACGGCACCGGCATCGGCGACCGTGGAGGGCCGGATGACCGAGCACTCGGGCAGGCCTTCGCGGAGGAAGTCGCACGGTTCCGGCATGATCAGGTTCGTCTGGAACGTCTCACCGCCCAGGGGCGCGGCGTTCAGGTCCGGGAACTTCAGGTTGGTCACCGGGTCCGTCACGACCACGGCGTTGCCGGCCTTGTCGTGCCAGACCGCGAAGTGGTTCACCTCCGTGCCGCCGATGCTGACCACGATCCGCAGCACCTCGAGACTGGAGCACTTCAGCGCCATCGTCGTGTAGAGGCTCGAGCCGCCCTGCTCGATGAACGCGAAGTGGAACCCGGCGGTGTCGGCGATCGCCTGCATGCGCCGAGCCGGCGCAGTCGCGGGCGGGACCGGCTGCGGGGTGCCGGGGGGCGTCTCGCTGTCGTTCAGAGGGATGGCGGGCTGGTTCCGGATGGTGATGGCCTGGGGGAAGTTGGCACCGAGGTCGGGGTTCTCGGCGCTCCGGTACCGCGTGTACCAGCTGGTGTCCACGTCCAGGTGCTGGAGGTTGGTGAGCCGGCCGACCTGCCGGGCCCCCGTCGCCCTGCTGCTGGGGAGCCTGCGGAACCGGTCGAGGTTCACGGGCTGCGCTCCCTTCGAAGCCAGATACGCGTTGAGGAAGGCCGCGTGGCTCATCTCGTCGTCCGTGTTGTCGGAGATGTACTGCGGCATGTCGCCGTCGAGGTTCTGCAGCGCAGCGATGTAGGAAGGGTTGCCGCCGTTCACCCCGCCGAGCTCGTTGTACTGCTGCCAGAGGTCGCTCTCGACGATCTCCGCCGCGGCCAGGAAGCGCAGGATCGCGACGTCGCCCCGGGTGACGGCCGTGCTCGCCGCGCCGGCGTCCGTCGCGAGCAGGGCGGCGGCCGGCCCCATCGCTCCGGCCAGCCCGAGGCCGCCGAGGAACGCGCGCCGCCGCACGACGCGTCGCCAGGCTCCTTCGATGTCCCCGCCCGACCGCGTGACGCAGCCCGTCGACGAGGGGTTGGCTGAAGCATGCTCTTCAGCGGTCATGTCTGCTCCTTCGGGGAGCGGCTGTCGCGACGCTCACCCCTGCCCAGTCCGATTCGCCATGCCCGTGGAGTCCGTCCCACGGAACGGCTGTATGGTACTACCACCCCCATCTCAAGATGGTGCTGGCACTACTGTCACCGGCGCTTGCGCGACCGCCGGCAAGCCCACGACGGCGAGGAACAGGTTGCCCTGCGCCAGGGACTGACGTCCCGACAGTCAGCGGGTCGATTCGTTCAGTGTCGGGCGCGCGTCGCGCCGCCCCGGCCGGGCCCGCCGCGCCGGATCTCCACGCAGCACTCGCCGGCGCGGGGGGCCAGGACCGCCTCCATCGCGCCCGCTCCCAGGCCGGTCAGCAGCCCGGCGATCAAACCCAGGTTGATCCCGCAGACGAGCTCCGGCGCGTCCGCCGCGTGCGGGTGGAACGGGCAGTTGGCCAGGCGCAGCACGTCCGCGCCAGCCGGGTACGGCTCGAACCCGAGGCCCTCCAGCACCCCCTCGACCGCCTCGGGTCCCGGGTGCGGCCCGGCCCCGGCGCGCGCCGCGGCGCCCACCTGGTGGCCGCGCCGCCGCGCGGCCGCCACCGCGTCGCCAGCCACCGCGTCGCCGCCGCCCGCCGCCATCGTGTCCACCAGCACAGCCGCGAGGAGCGCGTGCTGGCGCCGCGGTACGTCCAGGTGGACCTCGACCGGGCCCGGCTCGTATACCTTGGGCTTGCGACCAACCCGCGCCGGACCGGCGCTCGTCTGCCGTCCCGCGCGCAGCAGCCCGGCCTCGACCAGCCTGTCGAGATGGAACGCCGCCAGGTTCCTGGAGATCCCGGCCGAGGCCGCCGCCTCGTCCCGAGTGACCGGCCGCCGGGCCCGGCGCACGAACCGGAACACGCGGCGCCGCACCGAGTCGACCAGCAGGGACGCCGCGGCCAGCGAGCCGGCCTGGTCCTCGCTGCGCTCGCGGGTCACGATCGCCATAATAAACCAACAGATATTGGTGAAATGGCCGCCGCCCGGGCGCGGCCCCGGCCAACCTCGGAGGACCTGCACGTGACTCAGAACGGGGAACTCAGTTTCGAACGAGACATCAAGCCGCTGTTCCGCGACAAGGACCGCGAGGCGATGGAGGGCGCGTTCGACCTCTGGGACTACGCCGACGTGACCGCCAACGCCGACGCGATCCTCGCGGCGGTCGCGGAGGGCGGCATGCCCTGCGACGGGCCGTGGCCGGCCGAGCAGGTGGAGCTCTTCCAGCGCTGGGTCTCGGCCGGGCTGCCGGAATGAGCCAGCCGCGGGTCGTGATCGTGGGCGCCGGCGCGGCGGGCGACGGCGCCGCCGAGGCGCTCCGCAAGGCCGGCTTCGACGGCCCGGTCGCCCTCCTGGGCCGCGACCGGCATCCCGCCTACCACCGCCCGTACCTCTCGAAGCAGTTCCTGCGCGGCGAGCTGCCCATCGATCGCGTCCAGCTGCGGAAGCCCGACGACTACGAGAAGCTGGGGGTCGAGTGGCTGGGGGAGCGGATCGTCACCGCCGCCAACCGTCGCGACGCCACCGTGACGCTCGACGACGGCCGCTCGCTGCCCTTCGACGTGCTCGTGCTGGCCACGGGCGGCCATCCGCGTTGGCTGGACGGCGTGCCCCGGCTGAGCAACGTGTTCGCCCTGCGCAGCCTCGACGACGGCGTCGCGCTGAAGGAGGCGCTCGACCAGGCGCACCGCCCGCTGATCGTCGGCGCCGGCTTCATCGGCGCCGAGGTCGCCGCGTCCGCCCGGATGATGGGCAAGGAGCCCATCGTGGTCGAGCTCGCGCCCGTGCCGCTCGTGCGGGCCCTGGGCGAGGACATGGGCCGCGTGTACGCGCGGATCCACCGCGACCACGGCGTGGACCTGCGGCTGTCCACGGCCGTGAGCGAGTGGATCGCGGACGGGGATCGCGTCGCCGCGGTCCGGCTCGGGGACGGCGCCCGCGAAGACGTGGACCTGGTCCTGATCGCCGTCGGAATCGAGCCCGAGGTGAGCCTCGCCCACGACCTGGAGTTGCCCATGGCCGCCGCCGGCGTCGCCGTGGACGAGACGCTGCGCGCCGGCGAAGACGTGTACTGCGCCGGCGACATCGCGGCCCACCGGCATCCGGTCTTCGGCCGCCACCTGCGGGTCGAACACTGGCAGGTGGCGAGGAAGCAGGGCCAGGCGATCGGCCAGGCCATCGCCGCCGGCGCGACCCCGTACCAGGAGCTGCCGTGGTTCTGGTCCGACCAGTACGACGTCAACCTGCAGTACCTCGGCAACGCGGCGGCGTTCGACCAGACCGTGTGGCGGGGCGACCGGGAGGGCGAGCGCTTCTCCGTCTTCTACCTCCAGGAGGGACGCATCCAGGCCGTGCTGGCCGTGAACGAGCCGCGGACCATCAGGTTCAGCCGGGACCTGATCTCCAGCCAGGCGGTGGTCGTGCCGGAGGCCCTGGCCGACGAGGGCAGCGACCTGCGCGAGGTCGCCAGACGCGCGTAGACCGCGAACCGCCCACCTCACCGGCCGGCCAGGCGCTCGACGACCGGCGCGAACGCGTCCACGAGCTCGTCGCCGACCATCAGGTAGGAGATGCCCAGCTCCTCGCGCCGCCGCTCCAGCGTCGCGCACATCTCGTCGGTGGTCCCGGTCACCGCCGCCACCGAGCCGGCGGCGGCCAGGTCGGCGGCCGTCACGCCCAGCCGCATCGAGAGGTGGCGTGGCACCTGGTCGCCCACCGCCATCAGGTTGAGGTTCAGCTCCAGCTCGTCGAAGCGGTCGCCTGCCGCCTCGCGGAGCCAGCCGATCCGCTCGGCAGCCGCGGCCGCCGGCTCGGTCGGCTGCAGGCCCAGCGCCACGATGTCCGCCTCGCGCGCCGCCAGCGAGAGCAGGCGCCGCCCACTGCCGGCCACCAGGATCGGCGGCCGCCGGGCCGGCCGGGGCGACACCTCCGCCCCCTCCGCGGCGTAGTACGGCCCCGCGGCCGTCGCGGTCTCGCCGGCGAGCACCCGCTTGAGCAGCGCCAGCGACTCCTCCAGCCGGGCCACCCGCACCCCGCCCGAGTCGAACCCGATGCCCAGCATGCGGTTGTCGTCCGCGGCGGCGGGCCGGCCCGCGCCCATACCGAGCTCGAAGCGGCCGCCCGACAGCACGTCCAGCGTCGCCGCCTCCTTGGCCAGCAGCACCGGGTTGCGGAAGTCGTTCGCGATCACGTACGTGCCCACGCGCAGGGTCCGGGTGGCCGCGGCCGCGGCCGCCAGCGCCGGCATCGGGGCCAGCGTGTAGCGCAGCCCGTCGGGCATCACCAGCGTCGAGAAGCCGAGCGACTCGATGCGGCGGGCCCGGGCGGCCCACTCCTCGCCGCCGCTCGCCACCGCCGTGACCACGCCGAAGCGGAAGGGATGACCGTTCATCGTGAGGTGCCTCCTGGCGCCAGGCCGGCCTGCCGCGTGACCGGCCGGCCGGCGTCGATCATGACCGCGGCGACCACGGAGGCAGCCACGAGGATGGCCGCGCCGAAGCCGGCTGCGGCCGAGTAGCCGTGGACCAGGGCCGCGATGCCCGCGGCGCCGAAGCCGGCGGCGGCGCCGGCCGCGATCGTGTTGAGCAGCGCCGTGCCGATCGAGCCGCCGAGCTGCTGGGCCGTGTTGACGATGGCCGACGCGGCGCCGGCCTCCCGCGGGTCCACGCCCTGCGTGGCGGTGCTGAACGCGGGCACCATCACGCACGAGACGCCCGCCCCCAGCAGCACCTCGGCGGGCAACACGACGCTGAGGTAGCCGCCGCTCGCCTGCACGAGCGTCAGGACGCCCATGCCGGCCGCGGCCACCAGGGCGCCCGGCGCCATCAGCGCCCGCGGCGGCACGAACGGCATCAGCCGGCTGGCGATGGCCCACGACGTGACCTGAGCGGCCGCGGTCATGGGCAGGAACGCCAGGCCGGCCTCGAGCGGGGTGAAGCCGAGCACCACCTGCAGGTAGTACGTGAGGAGCAGGAACGCGCCGAACATGCCGGCGATGGCCAGCGCGACCGTCACGTACACGCCGGCCCGGGCCCGGTGCCGGACGATGCGGAGCGGCAGCAGCGGCCTGGCCGCGCGCGCGTCCCGGACCAGGAAGGCGGCCAGCAGCAGGCCGGAGAGCGCGAGCAGGCCGGCGACCGTCCGCGAGGCCCAGCCCTCGGTGACCGCCTGCGAGCAGGCCGAGATCAGCGCCGCGAGGCCGGCGCCGGCCACCAGCGCCCGCGGGATATCGAGCCGGCGCCCACCGCCGCCCGGCTCCCGGCCTCCCAGCACGAGCCAGCCGCCCGCCGCCGCGACGGCCGCCACCGGCACGTTGACGTACAGGCACCAGCGCCAGTCCAGGTACTGCGTCAGGACGCCGCCCAGCAGCAGCCCGACCACGGCGCCCGTCCCGGCGATCGTGCCGTAGACCGCGAACGCCCGGGCCCGCTCGCGCGGCCCGGTGAACGTCACGGCCAGCAGCGACAGCGCGGTCGGGGCCAGGAGCGCGGCGAACGCGCCCTGCAGGGCGCGCGCCCCCACCAGCACCGGCAGGGCAGGAGCGGCCCCGCCCGCAGCCGAGGCGACCGCGAACCCGGCCAGGCCCGCCACGAACGCGCGCTTGCGGCCCAGCGAGTCGGCGATCCGGCCGCCCACCAGGAGCAGGCAGCCGAACGCCAGCGTGTACGCCGTGACGACCCACTGCCGCTCGGCGTCGGAGGCGTGCAGCGCGCGTTGCGCCGACGGCAGGGCGATGCTCACGATCGTGGCGTCGAGCGCGACCATCAGCTGCGCCAGCGCCACGAAGGCCAGCACGGACCACCGCCGGCCGCCCGCCGCCTCGGTTCGGCTCCGCGGGTGGAACGCTAGAGCCATTCCGTCTCCATGCGGGCGCTGGTGTGGACGCAGACCATGCGCATCGGTGTGGTGCCCGTGTTCACGAACCGGTGGGCCATCCCCGCCGGCACCACGACGACCGAGCCGGGTCCGGCCGCGAGAGTGCGGTCGCCGGCCGTGAACATGGCCTGGCCCTCCTCGACGATCCACAGCTCGGGGTAGGGATGCCGGTGCAGCGCCGGCCCCTGGCCGGGCTCGGAGCGGTCGAGGATGAACGACGCCGGGACGCCGCCGTGCTCGGCGCCGATGAACACGAACGAGCCGCCCCGGCGCAGCTCTTCGAAGTCCACGACCGCCGCTGTCGCTGTGGTTCGCTCAGAGTCGGTGCTCATGCCCGCCAGGCTATGGCCGTGCCGGGACCGCTCGCATCGCGAGAATCGCCGGTCTGTCGCTAGGCTCTGGCGCATGCTGATGGCGCGCGACCGCGAGTCGGCGGCGATCGCCCGGCTGCTGGAGGGCGCGCGCGCCGGCCGGGGCGGGGCCCTCGTCCTGCGCGGCGAGCCGGGGGCGGGCAAGTCCGCGCTGCTCGCCGCGGCCGCCGGCCAGGCGGAGGGCATGGCCGTGCTCAGCGCCGCCGGCGCCGAGGCGGAGGCCACGCTCGCGTATGCCGCGCTCCACCAGCTCCTCCGTCCCGTCCTGGACGGCCGGCACCGCCCGCCCGAGCCGCAGGCGGCGGCGCTCGACACCGCGCTGGGCCTCCGCGCCGGACCGGTGCCCGACCGGTTCCTGGTCTCGCTGGCCGTGCTCACGCTCCTCTCGGAGGCCGCGAGCGAGCGGCCGGTGCTGTGCATCGTGGACGACGCGCAGTGGGTGGACGGGCCGTCGCTGGACGTCGTCCGGTTCGTGGCCCGCCGCATCGGGTCGGACCCGGTCGCGCTGATCGCCGCCGTCCGGGCGGGCGACGACGCCATCCTGGACGGCGCCGGCGCCGGCGAGCTGACGGTGAGCGGCCTCGAGCCGGCGCCGGCGGCGGCGCTGCTGGACGAGCGCTGGGGCCCCCGCCTCGCCCCCGGCGTCCGCGACGAGCTGGTGCGCGCCACCGCCGGCAACCCGCTGGGCCTCGTCGAGCTGCCGGCCCTGCTCACGGCGGGCCAGCTCGCCGGCCGGGAGGCGCTGCCCGACCCCCTGCCGCTGGCGCGGGACCTCGAGCGCGTGTACCTGGAGCGGGCCGGCCGGCTGCCCGCAGGGCATCGGCTGCTGCTCCTGGTCTGCGCCGCCGAGGGCTCCGGGTCGCCGGGCCTGATCGCGCGCGCGGCGGCCGAGCTGGGCGTGGACGCCCCGATCGACGGGCTGGCCGACCTGCTCCACGTCGAAGGGGCGGTGGTCGTCTTCCGGCACCCGCTGGTCCGGTCGGCGGTGTACCACGGCGCCACCGCGGCCGACCGCCGCGCCGTGCACCTGGCGCTGGCCGCCGCGCTCGCCGGGACGGACGACGAGCTCGACCGCCGGGCGTGGCACCTGGCCCAGGCGGCGCAGGAGCCGGACGAGGCGGTCGCCGCCGAGCTGGAGCGCGCCGCCGAGCGGACGCTGCGCCGGTCCGGCCACGCGACCGCCGCGCTCGCGCTGGAGCGGGCGGCCGACCTGAGCTCGTCCGCGAGAGACCGGAGCCGGCGTCTGGTCGCCGCCGCCACCGCCGCGTGGCACGCGGGCGGCGCCCCGCGGGCGCGGGCGCTGCTCGAACGAGCCGAGCAGGCCGGGGCCGCCGACCCGGCCGCGCGCCTGGAGGCGCGGTACCTCCGGGCCGTCATCGAGACGCGCTCGGGCGTGCCCGCCGACGGCCTGGCCATCCTCGTCGACGTCGCGAGGGAGGCGCTGCCGGTCGCTCCCCATCTCGCCCTGCGAGCGCTGGGCGCCGCCGGCGAGGCCGCGTTCCAGGCCGACGACCAGGCCGCCGGCCGCGAGATCAGCCGGCTGACGGCGAGCCTGCCCCCGGCGGCCGAGGCGGGGGACGCGGTGCTGGCCAGGCTCCAGCTCGCGGTCGCGCCGATCACGTGGGGCGAGCAGCCCGTCGGCGTGCGCGAGGACCTGGCCCGGATCGAGGGGCTGGACGACCCCGAGCTGCTGTCGCGGGCCGGCGGCATCGCCTTCGGCCTCGGCGACTACGCGGTCGCGCGCCGCCTCCAGACGCGGGCGGTGGCGCAGGCACGGGCCCAGGGGGCGGCGGGCATCCTGGCCTGGGCGCTGCGGGCGCTGGCCGGCGACGAGATCGCGCGCAGCCGCTACGCGTGGGCCGAGGCCGCGGCCGCCGAGGGCCGCCAGCTGGCGCTGGAGACGGGCCAGGTCAACCTCGCCTGCCAGCACCTGGTGCTGCTGGCCGAGGTGGTGGCGCTGCGCGGGCGGGAGGAGGAGGCGCGCCGGCTGGCGGGCGAGGTGCTGGCCGAGGCCGCCGGGCGTGGGCTGCGCGGGACGCTGGTGCTGGCCCGGCGCGCGCTGGGCGGGCTGGCGCTGGCCGCCGGCCGGTCGGAGGAGGCGGTCCAGCACCTGGAGGCGCTGTGGGACGGCGCCGCCGGCCAGCGGGGCGTGGCGTTCGCCTCGATCCCCGACCTGGTCGAGGCCGCCGTCCGGGCGGGCCGGCCCGAGCTGGGCCGGCAGCGGCTGGCGCCCTATCTCGCCTGGGCCGAGATGGCGGGGTCGGCCGAGGCCCGGGCCCTGGCCGCTCGCGCCCGGGCGCTGCTGGCGGACGGAGCGGAGGCGGACCGGCTGTTCGACGAGGCGCTGCGCGCCCACGCGACGACGGACCGCCTGCTCGACCGGGCGCGGACGCAGCTGCTGCACGGCGAGCACCTGCGCCGGGAGCGGCGTCGAGTGGACGCGCGCGAGGCGCTGCGGGCGGCGCTCGACACGTTCGAGGCGCTGGGCGCGGCCTCGTGGGCGGAGCGCGCCCGGGCGGAGCTGCGGGCCACCGGCGAGACCGCCCGGCGGCGCGACCCGAGCACGCTCGACCAGCTCACGCAGCAGGAGCTCCAGGTGGTGCGCACGGTCAGCCAGGGGGCGACGAACCGCGAGGCGGCCGCCCAGCTGTTCATCAGCCCGCGGACGGTGGACCACCACCTGCGCAGCGTGTTCCGCAAGCTGGGCATCCGGTCGCGCGCGGAGCTGGTGCGGTTCGTGGTGGCCGGCGAGGCGTCCGCATGACGCTGGCGCCGAACGAGCTCCGGCTCGGGCGGTGGCTGATGGTCGCGTTCCTCCTCGTGTTCCTCCACCGCCTGCTCACGATCGCGCTCGCCGCCCGCGGCGGCCGGCTCGTCCTGCTCGCCGGCCTGGTGCTCGCCATCGCGGCCGTCTATGGCTGGTTCTGGCTGCGCGTCGCCGGCGGCGCCCGGGACGAGCTCGGCGCGCTCGCGGTGGTCGTCCTCAGCCTGCTGGTCGCGGCGTACGTGCTGACCGTCTCGCCCGAGACGTACCTGTTCTACTACCCGGCGATGGTCGCGGGCGCGGCCGCCCGCTGGGACCGCGGCCTGCTCCTCGTCGTCCTCGTCGCCGGCGCCGCCTTCGGCACGACCCTGCTCACCGGCGCCGGTGCCTCGGCCGCCGCCGATACCGACATCGTGGTCGGGCTCCTCGGCGTCTCGGCGATCGCGGTGCGGCGGCACGTCGCGACCACCAAGCGGCTGGAGGCGGCCCGGGACGAGATCCACCGCCTGGCCGCCCGCGACGAGCGGCTGCGCGTCGCCCGGGACCTGCACGACGAGCTGGGCCAGACGCTGTCGCTGATCGTGCTCAAGAGCGAGCTCGCGGCTCTGGCCGTGCCGGCGGCGGAGCGCGAGCGGGTGGACGAGGTGACCACGACGGCGCGGCGGGCGCTGCGCAGCCTGCGCGACCTGGTCTCCAGCTTCCGGCAGCCGGCGCTGGCCGAGGAGCTGGCCTCGGCCCGCTCGCTGCTCGAGGCGTCGGGGATCGAGTGCCTCGTGGAGTCGCGGGCGGAGCCGCTCTCCCCGCCGGTCGAGACGACGCTCGCCTGGGTGGTTCGCGAGGCGGCCACGAACGTGCTCCGCCACAGCGGGTGCCGGCGCTGCCGCTTCTCCGTCGAGCGGACGGGCGCCGGCGTCCGCCTGGAGGTGACGGACGACGGCCGGGGCGCGCCGGCGTTCGAGCCGGGGAGCGGCCTCCGGGGCCTGGAGGAGCGCGTGTCGTTCCTGGGCGGCCGGCTCTGCGCGGGCCCCGAGGCGGCCGGCGGGTTCCGGGTCCAGGTCGAGGTCCCGTGCGAGTGATCCGGGTCCTGCTCGCCGAGGACCAGGCCCTGCTCCGCGGGGCGCTGGCCGAGATCCTGGACCGAGAGGACGACGTGGCCGTCGTGGCGCAGGTGGGCCGGGGCGACGAGGTGCTGCCCGCCGCGCTGCGGACGCGGCCCGAGGTCGCCCTGATCGACGTCGAGCTGCCGGGCCGCGACGGCATCGCCTGCACGGCCGACCTCCGCGAGCACCTGCCGGCCTGCCGCGTGCTGGTGCTGACGGTGTTCAACCGGCCCGGCTACCTGAGGCGGGCGCTGGAGAACGGCGCCCGCGGCTACATCCTGAAGGACACCGCCCCGCGCGACCTGGTGCGGGCCATCCGTGCCGCCGCCGCCGGCGGCCGGGTGATCGATCCCGAGCTCGCCACGACGGCCCTGTACGAGGGGGCCAGCCCGCTGTCGCAGCGCGAGCGGCAGGTGCTCGCGCTCACCAACCGCGGCGCCAGCGTCGGGGAGATCGCCGGCGCGCTCAGCCTCTCCCGGGGGACGGTGCGCAATCACCTGTCCATCGCGATCCAGAAGCTGGGCGCGCGGACCCGGTTCGACGCCGCCCGGGCCGCCGAGGAGAAGGGCTGGCTGTAGCGGCCACCGTGACCCGGGTCACGGTGGACTCCTGACCGCGGTGACTTCCGGCGGGTCGGGGGCGGGGCCCAGACTGGCCGCGTGCGCGTCAAGATGATCCTGCCGGCGCTGACCGAAGCGAAGAGCCCGTTCTTCCGGCCGATCAAGTACTCGCTCTTCCCGCCCCTGGGTCTGGCCACCCTCGCGGCCTACCTCGCCGACGACGACCAGGTCACCATCCATGACGAGCACGTCGAGACGCTGCGCCTCGACGACGAGCCCGACCTGGTGGTGATCCAGGTCTACATCACGTCGGCCCGCCGCTCGTACGAGATCGCCGACCACTACCGGCGCCGCGGCGTCCGCGTCGCGCTGGGCGGCCTCCACGTCACCTCGCTGCCCGAGGAGGCGGCCGCCCACGCCGACACGATCTTCCTGGGCCCCGGCGAGGACACGTGGCCGGTGTTCCTCGCCGACCTGCGCGAGGGCCGCCCCTGCTCGCGGTACGTCTCTCGGCACCGGACGCTCCTCGGCGTGCCGCCCATCCGGCGCGACCTCATCCACCGCGGCCGCTACCTGGTGCCCAACTCGATCGTTGTCAGCCGCGGCTGCCCGCACGTCTGCGACTTCTGCTACAAGGTGGCGTTCTTCCAGGGCGGCAAGCAATTCTACACGCAGACGGTGGACGCGGCCCTGGCCGAGATCGACCGCCTGCCGGGCCGCCACCTCTACTTCCTCGACGACCACCTCTTCGGCAGCCCGCCGTTCGCCGCCCGGCTGTTCGACGGCATGCGCGGCATGGGCCGGTTGTGGCAGGCGGCGGGGACGGTGAAGGCGGTGCTGGAGCAGCCCGCGCTGCTGGAGGCCGCGGTCGCCAGCGGGCTGCGCAGCCTGTTCGTCGGCTTCGAGACGGTCAACTCGGACAACCTGTCGGAGCAGCGCAAGTACCAGAACATCGGGCGGGACTACGCCGAGGCGGTCCGCCGCCTGCAGGGCCTCGGCGTGATGGTCAACGGCAGCTTCGTGTTCGGCATGGACCACGACGGCCCCGACGTGTTCGACCGCACCGTGGAGTGGGCGATCGAGCAGGGGATCGAGACGGCCACGTTCCACATCCTCACGCCCTATCCGGACACGGCGCTGCACGCCCGCATGGAGGCCGAGGGCCGCATCGTGCACCGGGACTGGGACCAGTACGACACCCGCCACGTCGTGTACCGGCCGGCCCGCCTGGACGCGCGGACGCTTGAGGAGGGCTACTGGCGGGCGTACCGCGAGTTCTATCGCTGGGGGGCGATCTGGCGCGGCGCCACGGCCAAGCCCGAGCTGCGGGGCCGGCTCCGCCACGTGGCGTACGCGGGCGGCTGGAAGAAGTTCGAGCCGATGTGGGACGTCGTCATCCGGACGGGCCAGGTGCTCCACGCGCTGCCCGTCCTGGAGGCCATCCTGAGCGCCGCCTGACCGCGGGGATAACCCCTGCCGCCTCCGAGGCCACCATTCTTGTGAGATGACCCGAGACAAGTGGGCGAGCTGGCTGCTGGAGCGGCGGAGCGGCGGCGATCCGGGCGTGGCCCAGCGCATCCGCGAGGACCTGCGCCCGATCCGGGACGCGGTGCTGGACGCGGCGGAGGTCGGGCCCGGCACCCGCCTCCTCGACGCCGGCTGCGGCGACGGGCTGATCGCGTTCGGGGCGCTGGAACGGGGCGCCGCCAGCGTGGTCTTCAGCGACGTGTCGCCGGACCTGCTCGACCGCTGCCGGGAGCTGGCTGCCGAGCTCGGCGTGGCGGACCGCTGCCGCTTCGTCCGCGCCGCGGCGGAGGACCTCGGCGAGGTGGGGGGCGGCTCCGTGGACGTGGTGACGACGCGGTCGGTGCTGATCTACGTCGCGGACAAGGCGGCGGCGCTCCGGGAGTTCCGGCGAGTGCTGGCGCCCGGCGGCCGGATCTCGCTGTTCGAGCCGATCAACCGGTACTTCCTGGACGCCGGCGGCGGGCTCGCGGCCCTGTACGACCCCGGGCCGGTGGCGGACCTGGCCGAGCGCGTCAGCGCCGCGATCGCGGGCGTCAACCCGCTCGACGGGCCGATGATGGGCTTCGGCGAGCGCGACCTGCTCGACCTGGCCGAGCGGACCGGGTTCCTGCCGCTGCGCCTGCGGCTGGAGCTCGAGGTCCGGCCGCCCCGGCCGCGCGCGTGGGACAGCTTCGTGCGCAGCGCGCCGAACCCGCTGGCGCCGACGGTCGGGGAGGCGATGCGCGCGACCCTGACGCCGGAGGAGATCGAGCGGTTCACGCGCCACCTCCGGCCGCTGGTCGAGAGCGGGGCCGGAACCGAGCGGCGGGCGCTCGCCTACCTGACCGCCAGGAGCCCCGACCCGTAACAACCGGGGGCCTCCGTCGTTGCTGGTAGCCGACGTTGGACTTGTGTGATAGTGAGGGGCATCTCGCCCATCACGGCCCGTGGCACGCCGTCTGGGTCGATCCTCGCCCGACCCATCGTCCCCGTATGAGGGAGGCGTTCCCCGGCGAGGCTGACCTGGTCGAGCGCGCCCGCACCGACCCGCACGCCTTCGGGCAGCTGTACGAGCGGTACGTCTCGCAGATCTTCCGGTTCGTCCACAACCGCGTGCGGGACCGCTCCATCGCCGAGGACCTGACGTCCGAGGTGTTCTTCAAGGCGCTGCGGGCGATCGACCGCTACCGGCCGACCAGCCGGCCGTTCAGCGCCTGGCTGTACCAGATCGCCACCAACACGGTCATCGACCACGTCCGCACCCGCCGGACCACGCTGGACCTGGACGCCGTCGCGCACCGGCCCGACGGCCAGCCGCCCGTCGAGGAGCAGGTCGCCCGGCGGGCCGACGTGGAGCGGGTGTGGGACGCCGTTGCGGACCTGGTCGAGACCCAGCGGCTCGCGGTCACGCTGAAGCTGGGCCAGGACATGCACACCGCCGACATCGCCGCCTGCATGGGCCGCACCGAGGGCGCCGTGAAGCTGCTGATCTATCGCGGCCTGAACACGATCCGGCAGAAGCTCGAGGAGGCGGCGCCGAGCCGGCGCGAGGCATGACCGCGACCCACGACGGCGATTGGCTGGACGACGAGGTGCTCGAGGTGGTGGGCGCCGACCAGGAGCTCCGCCACGCCGCGATGGAGGTCCGCCGGACGCTCCAGACGGCGCCGGTGGACCCGGACTTCGCGCGCCGGCTCGGGGCGGAGGTGGTGGCCCGGCGCCAGCAGGTCATCGAGGAGCGGTCGCAGCGGCGCTGGCGGGCGGCGCCGCCCTGGCCGTGGTGCTGGTGCTCGGGGCGATCCTCGCCGCCCGGCCGGCGCCGGTCCCGGTCGCCGCGACCAGCGCGGTCGCCGGGCTGGCCTCGCTCGACCCCTCGGGCCGGGTCGTCGTCCACTTCAGCCGGGCCATGGACCACGGCGCCGTGACGGCGGCGCTCCACGTCACGCCCGCGACGGCCGTGCGCACCGACTGGTCGGGGGAGGACCTCATGGTCACCCCGGTCAACGGGCTGGTGCCCAACTCCGCGTACGTGCTCACCATCGACGCCGGCCGGGCCCGGACGGCCTCGGGCGGGCACCTGCCCGGCGACCTCCACGTCGTGTTCGGCACCGCGCCGGTGCCCCAGCCGGGCGGCACCCCGCCGCCGGCCGTGGCGCTGCCGCTGCGCACCCTCGCGGCCGCCGGCGAGGACTCTGAGGCGGTGATCGTGGGCCAGGGCCTCCTCCTCGCCACGTCCGCGACCAAGTTCGGCGCGACCGGCGTCATGCGCCTGCACGCCACCGGCGCCGCCGAGTGGCTGGGGCCGGCGACCGACGCCATCTGCGTCTCGCGCAACGGCCGCTCGCTCGCGTACCTGGAGCGCGGCGGCGGGACCACCAGCATCGTGATGGCCGCCAGCGACGGCACCGCGCCGAAGACCGTGACCGTGCCGGTGGACGAGGGGTCGCCGCTCGGCTGGATGGACGACGGGGAGGTGTCGTTCGTGGGCGGCGGCCAGCTGCAGGCCGTGGACCGCGACGGGCACGTCCGGGTCCTCGCGAGCCAGCAGGTGGACGCGGCGAGGGACTCGGTCGTGATCTCGCCGGGCGGCCGGTACGCGTTCCTGCGCTCCGGCTCGGCGCCCGCCGCGCCCGGCCAGGGACGGCTGCTCGACCTCGCGAAGGGCGCCGGGCACGAGCTGCCGGGCGTGGTGGACCAGCCGGCGTTCAGCGCGGACGGCGGGACGGTGGCCTGGTTCGACGGGTCGGGCGCGGTGCCCCGGCTGGCGCTGGCGCCGAGTGCCGGCGGCCCGGTGCTGCGCCTGCCGCTGCCGGTGGCGGCGGCGGACCGCGTCAGCGACCTGGGCCTGGCGCCCGCCGGCGGCCGGTTCGTCTATGCGGTGCAGCACCCGAACGGTCAGGCCGAGCTCCGGCTGGCGGCGATCGACGACGGCGCCACGCTCGCGGCCGCGCAGCGGGGTGGCGGCTCGCCGAACTGGGCGGCGGACGGCGACAGCGTCGCCGTGCTGACCCACTCCGGCTCGCAGCCGGAGATCGCGGTGGCCGACGTCCCCGCCGCCACGGCGAGCGGGGCGGACGCCGCGGCCGCTCTCGCGACCAGCTTCGCCGCCGCCCAGGTCGGCGGCGACCAGGGGGCGCTGCGCACGCTCGCGAGGAGCGGGGTGGACGTCGGCCGGCTCCCCGCCGCGTCGCGCGCGTCGGTGGTCCAGGTCAGCCACCAGTCCGACGGCTCCTACCGCGTCGAGCTGCGGCTCACCGTCGATCCGACGCCCCGGCATCCGTCGGCGCGGGCCCGCACCGAGTCGCTCGAGCTGCGGTCGAGCGGCCAGGGCGGCACGCTCCAGGTGAGCCGCGCCGTGGCCGGCCCGCTGGCCGACGTGGCGCCGGGGCCGCACCTGGCCCGGATCGCGGCCGGCGCCAGGGCGGGCACGGTGGCGCTGACGTTCGACGCCGACCTCGACGCCGCGTCCGTCCGGGGCGCGTTCACGGTGCCGGCCACGTACGACGCGGCCACCCGGACGGTGACGGTGTCGCCGGCGGGCGCCCGGACGCTGACGGTGGGCACGAGCCTCCGGGACGTGGCGGGCCAGCACCTGGCGTCCGAGCTGCGGGAGACGGTCACGCCCGGCTGAGCGTGCTATAGTCGGCCCGCTATGCGGGCCACGACGCGTCGAACTGGGTGCCCGCTGACCGACTGCGCATGTAGGTGGGCGGCGAACTAGCCGCCCGTCGCGGCCTCCGCTGAGGATCGCGACAGAGGACGTCCCCCCGTCCACTCCCTCTCAACTTCGGAGACACGTACATGCGCTCGCAGTCCCTCTTCCTCGTGCACGCGCACCCCGACGACGAGTCGATCCTGACCGGCGGCCTGATCCTCCGCGCCCGCGAGGCCGGCCACCGGGTCGTGCTGGTCACCTGCACCGGCGGCGAGGAGGGCGAGGCGCACAACCTCGACCCGGCCGTCCTCCCCCGGCTCGCCGAGGTCCGCGAGCGCGAGCTGCGCGCCGCCTGCGCGATCCTCGGCGTGGACCGCCTGGAGCTCCTCGGCTACCGCGACTCCGGCATGGCCGGCTGGCCCGCGAACGACCACCCGGACAGCTTCCACCGCGCCTCGCTGGACGAGGTCGCCGGCCGGCTCGTCCTGCTGCTGTGGGCCGAGCGGCCCGAGACCGTCGTCACGTATGGCCCGGACGGCACGTACGGCCACCCCGACCACCTCAAGGCCCACCAGGCCACCGGTGCCGCGCTGGACGTGCTCCGGCGCGAGGGCTGGGAGCCGGCCCGGACGCTCTGGCACGCGCTGCCCCGGAGCGCGGTCGAGCGGCTGGACGGCGCGGCGCACCCCGCGCTCCGCGCCATCGGCACACCCGACGAGGCGATCACGAGCCGGGAAGACGTCAGCGCGTTCCTGGACCGGAAGCGGGCGGCGGTCGCGGCGCACGTGAGCCAGAACCCGCCCGACCCGATGGCCGCGCTCACCGGCCAGGTGCTTGCCGCGACCGGCGGGTTCGAGCACTACGTGGCGGCGGGCGGCTGCCCCGGGCAGCCGCCCGCCGGTGTGGATCAGGAGATGGTGAACGCCGCCGGCGGCAGGCTGTCCACGACGACCTGGTAGGCGCCCGGCTCCACCGCCCGCGGCGCCACCGAGGCGATGTCGCCCGGCGTGACCGCCAGGTCCGACACCGGGAAGGACACATGCACGGTCTGCGACTGGCCCGCGTTCAGGGACACCCGGGCGAAGCCCGCCAGGCGCCGCGGCGGCACTACCACCGGGCTGACCGGCTGGGCGACGTAGACCGGCACGACGGCCGTGCCCTGCCGGCCGCCCGTGTTGGTCACCGTGAACGTGGCGGTCACCGTGCCGCGCCGGTTGACGCTGCTCGTCACGGTGAGACCGCTGGTCGAGAACGTGGTGTACGACAGGCCGAACCCGAACGGGAACAGCGGGTTGTAGCCGGAGCCCGGGCCCGAGTTGGTGCCGGGCAGCTGGTCGAACGTCTTGGGCTGGTCACCGATCGGCGACGGCGCGCCAGTCGCGAAGTCGCCGCCCACCGTGGGCGCGTCGGACGGCCACGTCACGGAGAGGTGGCCGCTGGGGTCGATGGTGCCGAAGATCGCGTCGGCCACCGCCGTGCCGGCCTCGGTGCTGCCCTGGTACGCCATCAGCACGCCGGCGGCGCTCTCCGCGGGGCCCAGGCCGAGCGGCCGGCCGGCGAGCACGACCACGATCACCGGCTTGCCCGTCGCCTCCAGCGCGCTGATCAGCGCCTTCTGGTCGGGCGGCAGCTGCGGCGCCGGGTTGTCGCCCAGGCCCTCGGCGTACGCCTTCTCGCCGACCGCCACGACCACCGCGTCGGCGGAGGCCGCGGCCGCGACGGCGCTCGCCTGGTCGGGCGCTGAGACCACGTTGGGGTCCGCCGCCCGCAGGCCCTGGAGCACGGTCGTGCCGGGCGGGATCTGGTTGGCCGGGCCCATGCAGCAGACGTGCCCGGCGCCGAACACGCCCTGCCAGCTGACGCTCCAGCCGCCGAGCTGGTTCGTCATCGAGTCGGCGCTCGGCCCGGTGACCACGATCCTGCTGGTCGCGGGCAGGGGCAGCGCGCCGCCCTGGTTGCGCAGGAGCGTGACCGACTCCCTGGCCGCCTGCAGGGTGACGTCGCGCCCCGCGTTGACGCTCGCGTCGGCCGCGTTGGGATCGACGAACGGGTGGTCGAACAGCCCGAGCTGGAACTTCAGCGTCAGGATCCGGCGCACGGACTGGTCGATGCGCTCCTTCGTGATCCTGCCGTCCGCGACGTCCTGCAGGATGGCCGCCTGCCACTGGTCCGCGTTGAACGGCAGCATCGCCATGTCGAGACCGGCGTTCACCGCCATCGCGATCGCGCCGGCCAGGTCGGGGGCGGCGTGGTACGTGTTCGCGATGGCCGGCACGTCGCCGAAGTCGCTGATGATCACGCCGCGGAAGCCGAGCCGGTTGCGCAGCTCGTCGGTCATCAGGAACCGCGAGGCGGTGGCGGGGATGCCGTTGACCGACCCCGAGTCGATCATCACGGTGCCGGCGCCGCCGTCGATCCCCCCCGCGTAGGAGGGCAGGAACGTGTCCTGCAGCTCGCGGATCGGGACCTGCGCCTCGACCCGGTCGTGCCCGTTGATCGAGCTGGAGTACGCGGCGAAGTGCTTGACCGTCGCGGTCATGCCCAGCGAGCCGGCCGGGCCGGGCGTCTGCAGCCCGCGCACGTTCGCGGCGCCCATCGCCGCCGACAGCTCGGGCGCCTCGGACCACGTCTCGTAGTACCGGCCCCAGCGGTTGTCGCGGGCGAGGTCCTGGACGGGCGAGAAGTCCCAGTTCCAGCCGGTCGCCCGCAGCGCGGCGCCGGTCACCGCGCCGCCGGCCTGGGCGGCAGCCGGGTCCCACGTGGCGCCCATGCCGATCGACTGCGGGAACAGCGGGGCCTGGAACGGGTGGCCGAAGCCGTGCACGGCATCGACGCCAAAGATCAGCGGGATGTGCAGCCGCGAGCTGTCGATCGCGAACCGCTGGATCATGTCGTACTCGTTGGCCCAGTCCCGGCCGGTGTTGCCGGTGCCGCCGGCACCGGTCGTGTCGGGCGGGATGTCCGTGGCGCCCGCCAGGAGTGAGCCGGCGTGGTTGTCGATCAGGATCTTCTGCTCGCACGCCGGGTTGGGCAGGTTGAACCCGCCCTGGCTGGTGCACGCGGGGTTGGTGTCGGTGACCTGCGTCACCTCGATCTGGTCCATCTGACCGACCTTCTCGGCCAGCGTCATGCGGCCCAACAGGTCGGCGACCCGGTCGCCGACGGAGCGGTGCGAGTCCAGGTACGCCGGCTGCCCGCTGGCGGCGACGGCGACCGCTGAGGCCAGCACGAGGAGCGCTGCCAGCATGGTGGGCAGTGCTCGCCGGGCCGGCGTCCAGATCCATCCCATCATCCATCCCTCCTCACTGCGCGAACCGAAGTTGCGGTGACCAGTCGATGATGGCCGTTCCGGTGGAGATGTCAACTTTTCGGTGGGAGAGGCGGTCAGGGGAACGTGCCCTTGACAGACTTCGTCAGAAATAGAACAAATATGGCGGCATGGAACGCCGAGTTCGGTCCGGATCGAACAAACCCCCCGGCCGCGCCTCGGCCCGCGACCGGAGCCGGGCCCGCGTGATCGGGCTGCTCCGGGCCCGGGGCGTGATCAGCCAGGCGGAGATCGCGCGGGAGACCGGCCTGTCCCGCACGACCGTGTCGGGCGTGGTCGCGGAGCTGCGCGAGGCCGGCCTGGTCGTCGAGGCCGCGGACGGCGGCGTCCGGACCGAGAGCCGCGGCGGCCGCCCCCCGGTCCCGATCAGCCTCAGCCCCTCGCTGGGAGCCGTCGTGGGCGTGGACTTCGGCCACAGCCACGTCCGGGTGGCGGTGGCCGACGTGGGGCACCGGGTGCTGGCCGAGCGCGAGCGCAGCCTGCACGTGGACCCGGACGCGGCCGTGTCGCTCGACCTGGCCGCGGAGCTGGTCGCCGAGGTGCTGGCCGAGGCGCGGGTGCCCCGGTCGGCCGTGCTCGACGTCGGCATGGGCGTGCCGGGCCCGGTGGACCGGAGCCGCGGGGTGGTCGGCTCGGCGACGGTGCTCGCCGGCTGGGTGGGCATCCGCGCGGCGGACGAGCTGAGCGCCCGCCTCGGCCTGCCGGTGGAGATGGACAACGACGCCAACCTGGGCGCGCTGGCCGAGCACACGTTCGGGGCCGGCCGGGGCTGCTCGGACCTCGCGTACCTCAAGCTGTCCAGCGGCATCGGGTGCGGCCTGATCGTCGACGGCCGGCCGTATCGCGGGATCGCCGGGACGGCCGGCGAGATCGGCCACCTGCGGGTGGACGACGGCGACGCGTTCTGCTACTGCGGCAACCGCGGCTGCGTCGAGACGCTGGCCAGCGGGTGCGCGATCGTGGAGATGCTGGAGCGCAGCCAGCGCCGCACCCTGACCGTCGGCGAGGTCGTGTCCCTGGCCATCGAGGGCCACCCGGCCTGCGGCCGCGCGATCTCCGATGCCGGCCGCCACATCGGCGTGGCCGTCGCCAACCTCTGCAACCTGCTCAACCCGGGGCGGGTGGTGGTCGGCGGCGCGCTCGGCCGGGCGGGCGACCTGCTCCTGGCGCCACTGCGGGACTCGTTCCTGCGCTACGCAGTGCGAGCGGCCGCCGAGGCCGTCGAGATCGTGCCCGGGCAGCTCGGCGAGCGGGCCGAGGTGCTGGGCGCGCTGGCCCTCGCGCTGTCGAGTGCGTCGTGACAGCGGGGCGCGCCGGAGGCGCTTCGAGGTCCCCGCCGCCCGGGTCCCGATGGCCGCGAGTACACTGGTCTCGCCTGCTGTCGGGTACCCCCCACCCAGTAGTTCCGGAAGCGAGGATGACGGCAGCGCTTGACATATCCTCACCCCCCGGACAGGATCTCGAATCACGAGAGAGAGGAGCACGAATGCACCTATCCAGGCTCAAGCGGTTGACGAGGGCGGGTTGCGCGGTGGCGATGGCGGTCGCCGTCGCGGCCTGTGGCGGCGGGAGCAGCACCAGCTCGTCGTCCGGCAACGCCACGATCCCGGCCGGGCTCAGCGTCAAGTCGTTCGACAGCAGCTTCTCGGTGATGAGCCAGTTCAAGGGACTGACGTCCGCGGGCAAGGGCCTGGTCGGCGTCATCCTGCCCGACACGACGAGCTCGACGCGGTGGGTCGACTTCGACGCCCCCTACATCACGAAGGCGCTCCAGGCGGCCGGCTACTCGGCGTCGCAGTTCAAGGTTGACAACGCCCAGGGCAACGACGCCACCGAGCTGGCACTGGCCCAGGCCGACATCACGCAGGGCGCCACCGTCCTGGTGGTCACGCCGCTGGACAGCACGGTCGGCTCGCAGATCCAGTCGTACGCGCAGTCGCACGGCGTCAAGATGATCAGCTACGACCGCGCGACGTTCACCGGCAACAACACTTATTACGACAGCTTCGACAACGTGCAGGTCGGCAAGCTGATCGGCCAGGGCTTCATGGACTGCGTGACCGCGTGGAACGTCTCGAATCCACAGGTCTTCGTGCTGAGCGGCGGCGAGGACACGGACCCGAACGCGGTCTCGTTCGCCCAGGGCTACAACCAGGTCATCTGGGGCAACGACACCACCCCGCAGAAGGCGGGCACGACCAACAGCAAGGGCTTCACCCTGGTGGGTGAGCAGATCGCCCCGGGTTGGGTCAACGCCGCCGGCGGCACGATCTTCCAGCAGCAGTTCACGGCGCATCCCAACATCAACGCGACGGTCGAGGCCAACGACGGGCTCGGCAACGCGGTGATCCAGGTCCTCAAGAACAGCGGCGTCGCCGCCAAGAAGATCCCGGCGACCGGCCAGGACGCGACCTCGCAGGGCATGATCAACGTCCTCCAGGGCTACCAGTGCGGCTCGGTCTACAAGCCGATCTACCTGGAGGCCCAGGCCGCGGTCGCGCTGGCCACGATCCTGCGCGCCGGCCAGACCCCGCCGTCGTCCCTCGTCAACGGCACGACGTCGCCGCCGAAGGGCGCCAGCGGCAACCAGCAGCCGGCCGTGCTCCTGACCCCGCAGTGGGTGGACACGTCGAACATGGCGTCGACCGTGATCAAGGACCGCTTCGTGTCCGCGGCCGCGATCTGCTCCGCCGTCGGGGCCAGCGTCTGCCAGCAGTACAACATCCCACCGAACGGATAGATAGGTAAGGACATGAGTGACAGCGCCTGTACGGGGCCCACGTCTCGTGAGTGACCAGAACGCGGCCGGGACCTTGCTCGAGGTGCGCGGCCTGGACAAGCACTTCGGCCCTGTGCAGGCGCTGACCTCGGTCGACCTCGACCTGCCGCCGGGCCAGGTGACCTGCCTCGTCGGCGACAACGGCGCGGGCAAGTCCGTGCTGACCAAGTGCATCAACGGCATCTACCAGCCCGACCACGGGCAGATTTTCTGGGAAGGCCGCCTCGCGGACAACCTGGACATCGTCCAGAACATGTTCCTGGGCCGGGAGCGACTGCGGACCGGCCTGCTGGACGAGAACGACATGGAGCGGGCCGCCGGCGAGACGCTGGCCGGCCTGCGCGTGACGACCGTCCGGTCGATCCGGCAGCCGGTCGCCTCGCTCTCCGGCGGCCAGCGGCAGTCGGTCGCCGTCGCCAAGGCGGTGATGTGGAACTCGAAGCTCGTCATCATGGACGAGCCCACCGCCGCCCTCGGCGTCGTCCAGACGAATCAGGTCCTGGAGCTCGTGAAACGCCTCCGTGACCGCGGCCTGGCGGTCATGGTGATCTCCCACAATCTCAACGACGTGTTCGCCGTCGCGGACCGGATCGCGGTGCTCTACCTTGGACGGATGGTCGCGCAGGACCGCGCATCGGCGTTCGACCGGCAGAGCGTCGTCGAGTACATGACCACGGGAGGGCAGACGCGCCATGTCGATGCGTGAGGCGCCGGACCGCCAGGCCGATCCGACCGCGGCCGTCGAGGCCGCCGCCATCGAGGTGCCGCCCGAGATCGTCGCCCAGAGCTTCGGCGAGTACATCCGCGGCTGTCCTCTCCGCGGGCAACCTGGTCAACCTGTTCCAGCAGAGCGCCGTCTTCATGGTCCTCGCCATGGCGGAGGGCTTCGTGCTGCTGCTGGGGGAGATCGACCTCTCGGTGGGCTACGTGGCGGCCGTCGGCGCCGTCATCGCCGTGCAGCTGGTGCAGCCGTCCACCACGAAGTGGCCGTGGTGGGGCGCGATCATCGCCGGGCTGGCCGCCTGCTCCGTCATCGGCGCCCTGCAGGGCAGCCTCGTCACCCGCCTCCGGCTGCCGTCGTTCGTCGTCACGCTGGCCGGCCTGCTGGTCTTCAACGGGGTGATGCTGATCCTGCTCCTCCTGGGCCCGTTCTCGGGCTACCCGAGCCTCACGACCAGCGCGGCGAGCAATCCCCAGGTGATCTACAAGCTGATGTGGGGCACGATCGACCCGGTCGTCAGCTGGATCGGGATGGCGGTGATCGTCGTGCTCCTCGCGCTCAACCTGTGGCTCCGCGACGCGCGCCGGCGCCGCAGCGGCCTGGTCGCGCCGCCGGTGAGCCTGACGGTCCTGAAGATCGCGCTCATGGCGGTCGTCGGCGTCACGGTCGTGGCGATCTGCAACATCAACCGGGCCGCGGTCGGCGACCTGGAGGGCGTGCCGTGGGTCATCCCGATCGTGCTGGGCATCTACGGGGCGTGGACGGTCCTCCTGGAGCGGACCCGGTACGGCCGCTACATCTACGCGATCGGCGGCAACCCCGAGGCGGCCCGGCGCGCCGGCATCGACCTGGCCAACATCCGGACCGTCGCGTTCGTGCTGTGCTCGTTCACGGCCGGCATCGGCGGCCTGCTCTACGCGTCCTACCTGGGCGGCATGTCGAACAACGTCAACGGCGGCCAGCTCGTGCTGTACGCGGTCGCGGCCGCGGTCATCGGCGGCACCAGCCTGTTCGGAGGCCGGGGCCGGATGGTGCACGGGGTCCTGGGCGGCCTGGTGATCGGCGCCATCTACAACGGCATGTACCTGCTCGGCCTGGACGTGCAGTGGCAGTTCATCGTGACGGGCGCCGTGCTGGTCGCCGCGGTGACGATCGACGCGATCTCCCGCCGGGGCGTCACGACGGGCGGCGCCGCGCGGGCCTGAGCCCGGCCGGCCCCTCCCCGTCGCGGGGGAGGGGCCGGCGCGGAACCTCAGCCCACCGGCACCGGCTGGATCGTCCTGACGAAGAGGATCCCGGCCATGTCGGGGAGCTGGGCCGGGTCCAGCGGGAAGTAGCTCCGGTTGGTCGCCTCGTCGGACCGCGGCGTCAGCGCGTGGCCGCGACGGGCGAGGACCGCCCGCAGGCGCGCGGACTCCAGCACATGGGACCCGGCGAGCTCCCACAGCTCTCCCTCCAGCGTGCCGGCGGCCGGCTCGCCCAGGCCGTGGCCGGGCGCCGACCCCAGGGCCGTGGGCAGGAACGCGTACCGTTCCCCGGCCTCGGCGCCTACGATGGCGCCGCCGGACCACCACTCCACCGAATGGCCCCAACCCCGCCACGAGCTCATCGCGCGCTGCAGATGGGCGTTGTGCGCGAACACGAGCGTGGGGCCGCGTTCCTCCTCGCGAGCGGAGATGAGCTTCAGGTTGTCGGCCATGAACGCGTCGCGGAGCGCGAATGCCCGCTCGACGCGCACCGGAGAGGTGTCGGCGATGGCCGCGTGATACCGCAGCAGCCCGCGGGCAGCCTGCGCGTGGAGGTGCGCCATCCACCACTCGTCGGGTGAGCTCCCCGCGACGAGCCGCGGGGTCTCGGCCGCCATCGCGCCTTCCAGGTCGTCCACGATGTGCCGGAGCCGGCCTGCCTCCTCCGAGCCGCCGAAGGACTGCGAGGGATCCATGTTGGCCTGGTCGTTGGTCCAGCGGGCATCGTCGCCGAGCAGCTCGTCCATCGCGGCGGCGCTCGGCGGGAGCTTGCTCGCGGGCAGGTGGCTGGCCAGGTAGTGGCGAAGCGCGGTGAGCGCCGCGCGCGGGCTGTCGGTGCTCATCGTCTCCATGGGGGCGTCGAACCCGTAGAAGCGCAGGCGCTCGGCCGGCCCGCGACCGCGGTTGTGCTCGCGCATCCACTCGATGAGCTCGCGGTTCGCCGGCATCTTCCCGAAGTCGTGGGTGATGCCGGTGCGCGTCACCTCTCCGATGTCGCCCGGCGCGCCGGCGACGTAGCCGTCGGCGATGAAGCCGGCCAGGCAGTGGCTCTCGATGGCGATCGAGCGGTAGCCGTGGTGCTCGACCAGGTGCTGGAAGGCCTGGTTCCGCAGGCGCAAGAAGGTGTCCTCGGCGTGCATCGGCTCGCCGAACCCGAGCAGTCGGGGTGGCGAGCTCAGGGAGCGGAGGAGGTTCGACACCGCGTCGCCGACGCCTGCGCCCGAGCCGGCCTCGAAGGCCCAGCCGGCCTCCTGGAGTGGGCTATCTGTCATGACGAAGCACCTCGTCTAAGGGTGGCTGACAATCCCCTTTACCATATCGTTGAACCAATTCTTGAAAGTTTTCGTCACTTCCGCACCGCATATGACTCACAAAGCCTCAATCGATGGGAGCGGCCGGCTGCGCCCGGTGGACCTGGCGCGGGAACACGGCCTCTCGACGCAGGCGGTCAGGAACTACGAGGAACAGGGCATCCTGCCGCCCGCCGACCGAACCGAGTCCGGGTACCGCGTCTATCGCGAGGGACACGCCGCGGCGCTGCGGGCGTTCCTCGCCCTGGCGCCGGCGCACGGCCACCAGGCGGCCACGGCGATCATGTCCGCGCTCAACGAGGGGCGCATCCCGGCCGCGCTGCACCTGCTCGACGAGAGCCATGCGCAGCTGCTCGAGGACCGCCGGACGCTGATCGCCGTCGACCGCGCGCTCAGGGTGCTGGCGCCCGAGGGGCGGGACGACCGCGGGCCGGGGCGGCCCCTGCTGATCGGAGCCCTGGCCAGACAGCTCAGGGTCCGGCCGGCCACGCTCCGGAAATGGGAGCGGGCCGGGATCATCAGGCCGCGGCGGGACCCGGTGACGGGCTACCGCAGGTACGACCAGGCGGACGTACGGGACGCGCGGTTGGCACAGCAGCTGCGGCGGGGCGGCGTGCCGCTCGCCCAGGTCGCGACCCTGGTGGAGAGGGTGCGGGAGGCGGGCGGCGTCGAACCGCTCGAAGCGACCCTGGAGGGCTGGAACGACCGGCTGACGGCGCGTGGCCTGGCGATGCTGCGGGCCGCCGCCGTGCTGGCCGCGTACGTCGAGGGCGCGCATCGCGCTCGCCCCGCCCCCGGCGGGGCATAGCATCTGCCCGTGCAGACGATGACCAGGACCCACGGATTGGACGAGGCCCGCCTCGAGCGCATCGGCGAGCACCTGATCACCAGGTACGTCGAGCCCGGGAAGGTGGCGGGGTGTCAGGCGCTCGTGGCCCGTCACGGCGAGGTCGCGTACTCGCGGTCGTTCGGGCTGGCCGACCGGGAGCGCGGGACGCCGGTGCGGGACGACACGATCTGGCGCATCTACTCGATGACGAAGCCGATCACCTCGGTCGCCCTCATGACGCTGTACGAGCGCGGCCTGCTCCAGCTCACCGACCCGGTGCACCGGTTCGTCCCCGAGTGGCGCGACATCAAGGTCTACGAGCCGGGCCGGTCCTTCGGCGACCGGGTGGTCGCGCCCCAGCGGCCGCCGACCGTCCGTGACCTGCTCACGCACACGTCCGGCCTGAGCTACGGGTTCGACCCCGAGGACCCGGTGGACCGCATGTACACCGACGTCAGCCCGCGCACCGACGACACGACGCTCGAGGAGCTGACCCTGCGGCTGGCCAGGCTGCCGCTCCGCTTCCACCCGGGCACGCGCTGGAACTACTCGTTCGCCACGGACGTCTGCGCGCGCCTGGTCGAGGTCATCTCGGGCCGCACGTTCGGCGACTACCTCCGGGAGACCATCTTCGACCCGCTGGGCATGCCCGACACCGGCTTCGTCGTGCCCGAGGCCAGCCGCGACCGGTTCGCCGCCAACTACTACCGCGAGCCGGAGAAGGCCCTCACCCTGCTCGACGACCCCGCCACCAGCCCGTACCTCCGCGAGCGGCCCATGCAGTCCGGCGGCGGCGGCCTGGTCTCCACCACGCCCGACTACCTGCGCTTCCTGGAGATGCTCCGGCGCGGCGGCGAGCTGGACGGCGCCCGCGTCCTCGGGTCGCGGACGATCCGCTACATGGCCAGCAACCACCTGCCCGGCGGGGCCACGCTCGGGGCGCTGGCGCTGCGCCGGCTCGGCACGGAGCCGTACGAGGGCATCGGGTTCGGGCTCGGGTTCGCCGTGACCCTCGACCCGGTCGCGCTGCAGACGATCGCCTCGCCCGGCGACTACTACTGGGGCGGCGCGGCCGCGACCCTGTTCTGGATCGACCCGGTCGAGGACATGGTCGTGATCTTCATGGTCCAGCACATGCAGTGCCCGTACAACTTCCGGGGCCAGCTCCAGCAGCTCGTGCACCAGGCGATCGTTTCCTGAGCGATCTCCCGGTCAACGCCAAGCCTCGGGGCGTTGACTGGGAGCGATGCGATGCCTCGCCGCCGTCCTGGCCGCGGCGGCGCTCCTGGGCGCCGCCTGCGGCGGCCGGACGGGCGCCGCGGACGGCCTCACCGCCATCGGCGCGGGCCTGCGCGGCCCGGCCGGAGCGCGGGCGTCGGTCTACGCGACCGGCCTCCCCGCGGTCTCGGCGTTCGCGTCGGACGCGCGCGGCCGGCTCTGGGCGGCGACGGCGTCGTACACGAGCGAGGGCCAGGACTCGGTGTACCTCGTCGCCGCGCCCGGCGCCGCGCCGGTCCGGGTGATCACCGGGCTGCGCACGCCGCTCGGCCTGGCCTGGGTCGGGGACTGGCTCTACGTGGCGTCGCTCGGACGGGTGGACGCGTTCGGCGGCTTCGACGGCGCCGCGTTCGCCCAGAGCCGGACGATCCTCGACGGCCCGGTCGCCGGCAGCGAGAACGACGGCCTGGCGCGGGGCGCCGACGGCCGGCTCGTGATGGGCGTCACCGCGCCGTGCGACCACTGCACGCCCACCTCGCCGTGGTCGGCGACGATCGTCTCGTTCAACCCGGACGGGAGCGACCTCCGCGTCTACGCGCGCGGCATCCGGGCGCCCTTCGGCCTCACGTTCCTCCCCGGCAGGGCGGACCTGTTCGTGACGATGAACCAGCGCGACGACCTGGGCAGCCGGACGCCGGGCGACTGGCTGTCTCTGGTGCCATCCGGCAGCGACTGGCGCTTCCCCGACTGCCACGGGCAGGGCGGCACCGCCTGCGCCGGGGTCCCGTCGCCGACCGCGGTCCTCGACCCGCACGCGGCCGCCGGCGGCCTGGCGATCGTGGGCTCGGCGGCGGTCGTCAGCGAATGGGCGAAGGGCAAGGTGCTCCGCGTGGCGCTGACCCGGACGGGCACCGGCTACCGCGGGTCGGTCTCGCCGTTCCTGTCGGGGCTGCGGAACCCGCTGCCGGTCGTCGCCGGCGGCGGCGGCGGGGTGCTGGTGGGGGACTGGGGAACCGGGACGATCTACCGGATCGCGCCGGCCTGAGGGCCCCGCCCCGAAAAGCGGGGCGGGGCCCAGGCGCTTACATGTTGGGGCAGCGCCCCTGGCCGCTCTGGCCGCCCTGGGCGCCCTGGCTGCCCTGAGCACCGGGCGTGCCCGGGGTGCCCTGGTCGCCCGACCCGGGCGCCGTCGTGGACGGGCTGGAGCTCGCCGCCGGGCTGGGGGTCGGGCTGGCCGCGAGGGCCGGCACCGAGAACGCGACCACGGCGCCGACCGCGGCGGCGCCGACGACCGGCGCTCCCAGCAGCAGCAGCTTGCGTCTGAGTGGCATGTTCGCCTCCTGCAACAGTGATCCGAGAGTGACTGCGACCCACGCTGCGCGCGGGGGCTCAGGAAGCGGTCGGTGAACTCTTGGAGATCCATTGGAAGTTGCGCGCGCGCCGCACGAGGCCGGCGCGATGCCCCATGCTGTGGGGAGCGCATGAGACGGTCCCTGGTCGCGGCGCTGGTTCTCGTCTGGGCGCTCTCCGCCTGCTCGGTGAACCTGTTCCCGCTGGTCAAGCCAAGGGCGAAGGCGAGCCCCACCCACTCCGCCGCGGCCGCGAGCGGCAGCCTGGCCCGCTTCTACGCCCAGCGTCTGGCGTGGCGGGACTGCGGCGGCGGCTTCCAGTGCAGCACGCTGCAGGTGCCGCTGGACTACGCCCGCCCGGCCGCGGACGCCATCGCCATCGCCGTCATCCGCCGGCCCGCCACCGACTCGGCCCACCGCCTGGGCTCGCTGCTGGTCAACCCCGGCGGTCCCGGCGGCAGCGGCATCGGCTACGCGCGCTCCGCGACGCAGATCGTCAGCACCGCGCTGCTGGCGCAGTACGACCTGGTCGGCTTCGACCCGCGCGGCGTCGGCCAGAGCGCGCCTGTCCAGTGCCTCGACGATCCCCAGATGGACGCGTTCGTGGCGACCGTGCCCGACCCGCAGACGCCGGCCGAGCAGGACCAGGTGGTGAACGAGGCGAAGCTGCTCGCCACCGAGTGCCAGGCCCGCTCGGCGAAGCTGCTCCCGCACGTGAGCACGGTCGAGGCCGCGCGCGACATGGACGTCCTCCGCCAGGCGCTCGGCGACGAGAAGCTGACGTACCTCGGCAAGTCGTACGGCACGTTCCTGGGCGCCACGTACGCCGACCTCTTCCCGTCGCGGGTCGGCCGGCTCGTGCTCGACGGCGCGCTGGACCCCGGGCTCGACGCGAACCAGCTCGGGCTCCAGCAGGCGGCCGGCATCCAGCTCGCCCTGCGCTCGTTCCTGGCGGACTGCGTCAGCCGCTCCGACTGCCCGCTGTCGGGCAACGCGACGGCCGCCGAGGCGCAGGTGCAGTCGCTGCTGACGGCGATCCGCGCCCGGCCGATCCGCGGCGACGGGGTCCGCGCCGTGGACCTGGCGCTGGCCGAGACCGGCATGATCGCCGCGCTCTACACGGACAGCACGTGGCCGTTCCTGCGCCTGGCCCTGCGGCTCGCCCTCCAGGGCGACGGCCGCGGCCTGCTCCAGCTCGCCGACTCGTACGACGACCGCGGGCCCGACGGCCGCTACCAGTCCAACGAGCTGGCCGCCAACTACGCCGTCAACTGCCTGGACCGGCCCGACGTCGCGTCGGTGGCCGAGGTGCAGGCGCGCGTGGCGTCGTACACGCAGGCGTCGCCGGTGTTCGGCTCGGGCCTGGCGTGGGGCGACCTGGCCTGTGCCTACTGGCCCGTCAGGGCGACCGGCCGCCCGCACACGATCACGGCCGCGGGGGCCGCCCCGATCCTGGTCGTCGGCACCATCCGGGACCCGGCCACGCCGTACGCGTGGGCCCAGGCCCTCGCCTCCCAGCTCTCCTCGGCCACGCTGCTCACGTACGACGGCGACGGCCACACCGCGTACCGCCGGGGCAGCTCCTGCATCGACGCGGCCGTGGACTCGTACCTCCTGCGGGGCGCCGCCCCCGCGTCGGGTCTCCGCTGCCAGTAGGCTGAGCGCATCGCCGACCCGGTCGAGGTTCCCGCCCCCCAGCGAACACGCCTGACGCTGCCCGTCGCCTTCGTCCTGGGCGGACTGTCGGCGTTCGGACCGCTGTCGATCGACATGTACCTGCCGGCGCTGCCCCGGCTGGGCGCCGACTTCGGCGCCCCCGCCTCCGCCGCCCAGCTCACCGTGTCGGCCTGCCTGGTCGGCCTCGGCCTGGGCCAGCTCGTCGCCGGGCCGACGAGCGACGCGCTCGGCCGGCGGCGGCCGCTGCTGTACGGCGTCGTGCTGTACGCGATCGCGTCGGTCGCGGCCGGCGCCGCCCCCTCGCTGGGCCTGCTGATCGCCATGCGCTTCCTCCAGGGCCTGGCCGGCGCCGCCGGCATCGCGATCGCCAGGGCCGTCGTCAGGGACCTCTTCGAGGGTCGCGAGGTGGCCCGGATCTTCTCGCTGCTGATGCTCGTCACCGGCGTCGCACCCATCGCCGCGCCGGTGCTCGGCGCGCAGGTCCTCCGGTTCGGGTCCTGGCGCTGGGTCTTCCTCCTGCTCGGCGTCATCGGCCTGCTGCTCGCGGCCAGCGTGGCGGCCTGGCTGCCCGAGAGCCTGCCGCCGGCGCTGCGCCGGTCGGGCGGCCCGCGCGAGGCGGCCCGCGTGTTCCGGGCCCTGACCGGCTCGCGCCCGTTCATGGGCTACGCGCTGACGCTGGCGTTCACGTTCACGATGCTGTTCGCGTACATCTCGGGCTCGCCGTTCGTGTTCCAGACGCAGTTCGGGATCAGCGCCCAGGCGTTCAGCTTCGTGTTCGCGGCCAACGCGGCCGCGATCATCACCGGGACGCAGGTGAGCGCCCGCCTGACCCGGAGCGTCTCCCCGCACCGCCTGCTGATCGCCGGCTGCTGCCTGGCCTGCGCCGGGGCGGCGCTGCTCCTGGTCGCCGCCGTCGCCGACCTCGGCCTGGCGGCGTTCCTGGTGCCCCAGGCGATCGTGGTCGGGAGCCTGGGCGTGATCATGCCCAACGCCACGGCGCTCGCCCTGCTGCCGCACCCGCGCGAGGCGGGCACGGCGTCGGCCCAGCTGGGCGCGCTCCAGTTCGCGGTCGGCGCCGTCGTCGCCCCGCTGACCGGCCTGCGCCTCGGCTCTCCCGCGGTCGCGATGGCGGTGGTCATCGCGGCGGCGGCCGTGGCGGGCTTCCTCGCGTTCGCGACGCTGGCCGGGCTGCGCCCGACCGCGCCGGCCCCGGAGGCCTCGTGAACGTCCTCAGCTGCCGCGTGCTCACCCGGGCCCTGCTCGCGCGCCAGGGGCTGCTCGACCGGATGGACGCGACGGCCGGTGAGGCGGTCGAGCGGACCGGCGCGATCCAGGCGCAGCACTGGCCGGCCGTGCCTGTGGCGCTCTGGTCGCGCGTCCGGGACTTCCAGGCGGACAACCTGTACCGGGCCCTCGACGCCCGCGAGCTGCTGATGGGGACGCTGCTGCGGGGCACGCTCCACGTCGTCAGCGCGCGCCAGCACCCGCGCTACGCGGCGGTGGTGCGCGACTCGGGGGCGGCCGGCTGGCAGCGGACCGACTTCGAGCCGCCGCCCGAGGTGGACGTGCTCCGCGCCGAGCTGGTCGCCCACGCCGCGACGCCCCGGCCCCCCGATGAGCTGATCGCGTTCATCGAGGCGTGGATCGAGCGCCACCGGCCCCCGATCGCGGAGGCCGAGCTGGCGTTCCAGCGCGGCTACAGGTGGCGGCCGCTGATCGCCTCGTGCGGCCTGGTCCGCGGCCCCGCCGGCGAGCGCTGGGACGGGGCGAAGCCGCCGGCGGCCTCCGTCGCCCCGCCGGCGCCGGCCCACGCGTCCGCCGAGGAGGCGCTGGNNCGCCGGTGCGGGCGGCGCTGGAGCGCCTCGGCCCGGAGCTGGTCCGCTTCCGGGACGAGGCGGGCCGGACCCTCCACGACCTCCCGGACGCGCCCCGGCCCGAACCCGACGCGCCGGCGCCGGTCCGGCTCCTGCCCTGGTTCGACAGCGTCCTGCTCGCGTACGCGCCGCGGCACCGCGCCCGCATCCTGCCCGAGGCCTACAAGGACCGCGTGTACCTGCGCGCCAACCTCCAGTGGCTGCCCACGATCCTGGTGGACGGGCTGGTCGCGGGCACCTGGTCGGTCCAGGCCGGCAGGCGCGAGGCGGTGCTGACGGTGCGCCCGTTCGCGGAGCTGCCGGGACCGGTGCGGCGAGAGGTGACGGACGAGGCCGGGCGGCTGGTCCGGTTCCTGCGCCCGGCCGCGGCCGCGCACCGGGTGGCGGTGGACGTGTAGCCTCGGACCGATGAGCGACGGGTACACGGGCCGGGTCGTCCCCGGCGGCCCCGCGGACGTCCGCGAGCTGGACCGCCTGGTGATCACGAAGTTCTCGGTCGGCCCCCACGACAACAACGTGTTCCTGCTCCGCTGCCGCGAGACGGGCGAGCAGCTGCTGGTGGACGCGCCCACGGACGCGGCGCGGCTGCTGGAGGCGGTGGGGAACGGCGGGCTGGCCACGATCCTGATGACGCACAACCACGGTGACCACTGGCAGGCGCTGCGCGAGGTCGCGGACGCGACGGGCGCCCGGATCCTGGCGCACCCGCTCGACGCCGGCAAGCTCCCCGTGCCGCCCACCGCGCTGGTCGAGGAGGGCGACGAGGTTCGCGTCGGCGCGTGCGGCCTGGAGGTGGTCCACCTGGCCGGCCACACGCCGGGCGGCATCGCCCTGCTCTATCGGGATCCCGGCGGGCCGCCCCACCTCTTCTCGGGCGACAGCCTGTTCCCGGGCGGCGTGGGCAACACGGGCGACGACCCGGAGCGGTTCCGGTCGCTTATGACGGACGTCGAGTCCAAGGTCTTCGCCCGCCTCCCCGACGAGACGTGGGTGTACCCGGGCCACGGCAACGACACGACGCTGGGCGCCGAGCGCCCCAGCCTGCCGGAGTGGTGGGCCCGCGGCTGGTAGGAGCGGGGCTCGACCCCAATGCCGGTGAGCTGGCGTCCGCTTCGGGTCCAGGGGTGCGGTCTTGCCGTACCTCCGCCACGCCACGAACCGTCCATGGGGTGCCGTGGATACGGCAACCAGGCGGGTGACCTCATCGTGATCCACTTGCCACCCAAGGGTGGCACAGCACTGGCCGGTGAGCGGCCCCAACCCGAGCGCCGGCGCCGGCAGCGACATCCTGGCCGGCGTGGCGGCCACCGGCGACACCGTGTGGGCCGTCGGCCTGTACGACACCGGCGGGCCGCGTCTGACGCTGGCCCAGCGCCACCGGGAGCCCTGAGGAGCTCGTCCGGTGACGAGGGAGTGGCGCCCACCGGCGCCCCTCCCTCAATCTCGGCCCTTGAGTCGGGCGACCTCGCCGGTCGCCAGCCGGATGCCGACGTAGGCGACCAGCGCCGCGCCGAGCGCGCCGACGCCGCTCACCACCAGCGTCTGCCGCAGGCCGAGATGCTCGCCGAGCACGCCGCCGACCACGGCGCCCACCGGCACCGCGCCATACGTGAGCGTCCGCGACGTGGCGTGGACGCGGGCCTGCAGCCGCGCCGGCGTGAGGGACTGGCGCAGGCTCACCCCGTTGATGTTGAAGAACGGCAGGGCGAATCCCAGCGTCGCCTCGCCGGCGAACAGCACCGCGACGATCAGCGCGGACGGACCGAGCGCCGAGGCGACCACCAGGGTGCCGAGTCCGCCGAAGCACAGCCCGAGGCTCAGGACGACCGGGACCGACAGGCGCCGCGACGCCCCCGCCCCGGCAATCGCGCCGGCCACGCCGCCCAGGCCGTTCACGGCGAGCGCCACACCCACCACCGTCGGGCTCAGGTGGAGCGTCCGGACCATGTACAGGAAGATCACCGGGGACGCGATCCCCACCGCCAGGTTGTTGAGCGTGGTCGCCGTTGCGATAGCCCGGAGCACGGGGTGGCCGAGCAGCGCCCCCAGGCCCTCCCACATCTCGTGCAGGATCGGGTTCCGCTCGACCGGCGGGTTCGCCGCCTCCGGGTCCGGGATGCCGCTCAGGGTCACCGCGGCGACGAGGAACGAGACGACGTCCGCGAGGATGGCGATCGGCGCCGTCAGCACCTGGACCAGCACGCCGCCCACGCTGGGCCCGATGACCTGCGCCAGCGACCGCGTGGTCTCCAGGCGGCTGTTGGCGCCCACGAGACCGTCGCTGCGCACCAGCGAGGGCAGGAACGCCTGGAACGCGATGTCGAACAGGACGGTGAGGATGCCGACGAGGAACGCGACGGTGTAGAGGAGCTCGATGCGCAGCCGGCCGGTCAGCGCCAGCGCCGGGATGACGGCGAGCAGCACCGCCTGACCGAGGCTGCTCAGCGTCAGCACGGTCAGCCGCCGGCGCCGGTCCACCCAGGCCCCGGCCAGCAGGCCGAACACCAGGAATGGAAGCGTCGTGGACACCCGCAGCACGGCCATCTGCTCCGGGCCGGCGTGCAGGGTCAGCACCCCCGTCAGCGGCAGCGCGACCAGGGTGACCTGGGACCCGAGCAGCGACGCGCTCTGTCCCACCCAGAGCCTGGAAAATCCCGGCTGGTCACCGCCTCGCGCGGTCGGCATGCGCCTGATGAAGGGGATACTAACCGTCCTTAGTCACATGGCGGACACCGCTCGGCGGCGGACGGTCAACCGCGACCGACGTACGGCATCTTCGTCGCCATGACCATCAGGGACTGGACGTTCGTGTCCAGCGGCAGCGCCGCCATGTAGAGCACCGCGCTGGCCACGTGCTCGACGTCCATGCGCGGCTCGACCGCGGTGGTGCCGTTGGCCTGCAGGATGCCCTGGGCCATCCGGTCGGTCATCTCAGTGGCCGCGTTGCCGATGTCGATCTGGCCGCACGCGATGTCGTACTGGCGGCAGTCCAGGGACGTGGACCTGGTCAGCCCCGTGATCGCGTGCTTCGTCGCCGTGTAGGGCGCCGAGAACGGCCGCGGCGCGTGGGCCGAGATCGAGCCGTTGTTGATGATCCGGCCGCCGCGCGGGCTCTGGTCCTTCATGATCCGGATCGCGGCCTGCGTGCACAGGAACGCGCCGGTCAGGTTGGCGTCCAGGACGGTCTTCCACTGCGCGTACGTGAGGTCCTCCAGGGGCACGGCAGGGGCGCCGGTGCCGGCGTTGTTGAACAGCAGGTCGAGCCGGTCGAACCCCGGCCCGCCTCGGCGGTGGCCTCCAGCGGCTCGCGGCGGCGGCCGGCCACCGCGACCGACCAGCCGTCGCCGGCCAGCGCCAGCGCGACCGCCCTGCCGATGCCGGTGCCGCCGCCGGTCACGACGGCGATCTTCTCGGGTGTGTTCACTACCCGGAGGATAGTGGCTGGGCCGGGCGGCCGGCGGCCGCGGCCGCGCGGACGAACGCCGTCACCAGCGGGTGCGGGCGCTCCGGGCTGGAGCCGGTCTGGGGCACGAACAGCGTGGCCACGAAGAACGGGTGCTCGGGGATCTCGACGACGCGCGCCTCGCCGCCGGCGTCGGTTCCGGCGATCCGCAGGCCGCGCGCGTGGAGCAGGCCCTGGTGCTCCGGGTTGAGCCCGAAGTTGCAGTAGTACCGCTCCTCGATCTCCGTCACGCCGTACGCCCGGGCCGCCCGCGACCCCGGCTCCAGGGCGATCCGCAGCGTCTGGCCGGCCAGGGAGCAGGAGAGCGGCGTCACCAGGAGCCGCGACGCGTAGGGGTCGTACTCGGCGTGCTGGGCGTCCTCGAAGCCCAGCACCGTGCGCGCGAACTCGATGACCACGTGCTGGAACCCGCCGCACGTGCCGATCAGGGGCCGGCCCTCCTCGCGGGCCAGGCGGATGGCCGCCAGCGCCCCGTCCATGCTCGCGTACGGGCTGCCGGGGGCGATCCAGACGCCGTGCGTGCCGGCCAGGACGCGGCCGGCGGCGCCGGCCAGCTCGGTCGTCGGCACCCAGCGCGGGGCGAGGTCCAGACCGAGGCGGGCGGCGGAGTGCTGGAGGCTGGCGTCCGTCGCCACGTGGGTGACGGACGAGGGATCGCGGTCGCCGACGACGGCGATGGTGACCTGCCCGGGCATCGGTCCCTCCTGGCGGAAAGAAGGAATTGTAAACGCGGCCGCGACAGGGCATGTCCTGAGCCGCCCCAGCATGACGCCCAACTCGACACCCGTCTGGCCGACGTGCCTCCGCGCGCCCCTGCATGACATCGTCGGGGTGTCTTCCGGGCGGCGAGGTCACAGCCGGATCAGTCCCTGCCTGACCGCGGCAGCCACCGCTTGCGTGCGGTTGCTCACCCCCAGCTTCCGGTACAGGCCATCGATGTGGGTCTTCACGGTCGGCAGTCCGATGCCCAGCCGGGCGCCGATGTCCTTGTTGGCCAGCCCGGCCGCCAGCAGCCGGAGGACGGCGAGCTCCCGGTCGCTCAGCGCGGGGCGGGCTGGCTCGCTACGGCGTACCGCATCGCCTGAACGCCGCGCGCGGACCAGCAGCTGCTGCGCGTACTCGATCGTCGGCGGCGCGGGGCCGCCGGCGGCGCGGGACCAGCGGCGCAGGCAGGCCTCCAGCAGACGATCGACCGAGG
>VBJR01000167.1:0-4279 GCA_005880175.1 Chloroflexota bacterium | reverse complement strand
CGGCCTCCCGGTCGACGCCCGATTCGACGATGCCGCGGGCCAGCTCGTGCGCCGCCCGCGGGTCGCCGTCCACGAGGCGCCAGGCAGCGTGGACGGTCTGACGCAGCCGGTGCCGGTGGGCCGGCTCGGGCCGGTCCAGCGGGAGCTCGGCCATCCAGGGCTCCAGCGCCTGCGGGCTGCCCGCCGCCACCGCGAAGGGGACGAGGGCCTCGCCCATCGCCAGCGCCACCGACCCGTACGACAGGCGCACCGGCAGCCGCTCCGCCTCGTCCAGGAACTGCCGCGCACGGACCTGGTCACCGCACACCCGGGCTACCTGGGCCAGGCCGCGAACGGCGTCCGAGAGCCACGGCCACAGCTCGTAGAGCCGCCCCAGCCGTTCCACCTGACCGATGCGGCGTTCGGCCACCTCGATCTCCTCGCGCTCCACCGCGATGTGCCCGCGGTGGACGAGGAGCGCGAGCACCCCCACCGCGGGGACCGGTTCGCGGCCCACCGTCGGACTCCACTCCAGGGCGCTGTCGAACACGCGCGCAGCCTGATCCAGGTCACCCAGCCTCCGCTGGGCGATCCCGAGCACGGCCAGCACGCCGACCAGCTCGCGCGTGCGTCCAGCCGCGCGGAGCGCCGCGGCAACGCCCTCCACCGGCTTCAGTGCCGCGGCCGGCTCGCCGTCGTAGACGAGCGTCGTGCCGATCACCATGGCCAGCTGGCTCCGGGAGCGCCAGTCGTCGGGTGCGACCAGGGCCAGCGCCCGCCGCGCCCGCTCCGGGACCGTGTCGCGGTCCCAGTTCTGGTCGAGCGAGACCACGGCCAGGGTCTCCCACCGGCCCAGCCACCGGTCGCGGCCGGCAGCCGGCAGCTCCCAGTTCCCACCGTCGCTGATGGTCGCGGCGAGCTCACGCGGGTAGTCGTAATTGATGGCGAGCGCCGCGCCCTTGATGACGCTCAGGCGCAGGTCGGCGCGGACCCGCTCGGGAGGGAATGCCGCCACGCAGCGCCGCACCGTCGCCGCCTGGCCGCGATCCAGCATCGCCTCCCACGCCCCCAGCAGGGCCTCCACCGCGGCCTCCTGGTCGCCGGCCGCGAGGAGCTGCTCCACCGCTTCGGGCACGTCGCCCCGCTCCAGGTGCCACCTGGCCGACGCCCGCCGGGCCGCGTCCGCCCACTCCGGATGGCTCCGCTCCACCTCCTCCAGCAGGGCTCCACGGAAGAGCGCGTGGTACCGGTACGGCCCGGCCGGCGCCTCGCGAGCCAGGAACACGCCGCGCCGGGCCAGCCGGACCAGCGTGCGGCCGCTGTCCGCCCGCCCGGTCACCTCCTCGCACAGCGTGGGGTCGAGGCTGCGCAGCGCCGCCGTGCGGAGCAGGAACTCCCGGTCGGCGCCGCTCAGCACGGCCAGGACCTCCGTCAGCAGGTACTCGGTCAGGTCGTCGGTCAGCACCCCGCCGGCCAGCACCTCCTCGACCGGGCGACCGGCGCCCACCGCCAGGGCCACCCCCCGCATCGACATCGCCCAGCCCTCGGCGGTCGAGTACACCTGGCGCACCGCCGCCTCGGCCAGTGGCACCCCGGCGCACTCGGCGAAGAAGGTCCTCGCCTCGTCCAGCGTGAAACGAAGGTCAGGCTCGCGGAGCTCCCGCAGACGGCCCTCAGACCGCATCGCGGCCGCCGGCCAGGGCGGGTCCGAGCGGGCGGTGAGCAGCACGAGCAGGGCCGCGGGCCGGTGGCGAAGCAGGACGCCCAGGCTGTCCCACACGTCCGGGCTCTCGACCAGGTGGGCGTCCTCGAGCACCAGCACGGCCGGCACCGTCATCGCGTCCAGCTCGTTGAGCAGCGCGGTCACGACCGCCCGCTGGGCGCCCAGGCCGCCGGCCTCCAGGACCGCCTGGGCGGCACCGCCGACCTTGCCCAGCGCGGCCCGCGTCGCCGCCGCCACGTGCGTCCAGAAGCGCACCGGGTCGTCGTCCCAGCGGTCGAGTCGGACCACGGCGGCGCGACGATCGGTGGCCGCCAGCCACTGGGTCACCAGCGTGCTCTTGCCGGTCCCGGCGGGCCCCTGGACGAGGGCGACGCCGCAGCCGAGCGCGTCGTCGATGAGGCGCAGCAGCCTGGGCCGGAGGACGACACCACCCGGCCGCCCGGACAGGCGCAGCTTGCCGTTCAGCACCTGGCCGGCGGCTCCGCCGCCGTCCTCTGCGCCCGCGTGTGACAGCCTGCTCACCATGCGCCTCCGGGACGATCGCATCCCCGGGACCGGCCGATCACCTCTTCCTCGTACCCGACCAACATTCCCACCGCCACCTGGTCGAACTCTCGATGTCAGCGTACCCGACCGCACCCGGCATCAGCCCCGGCGCGGAGTTCAGGCTGATGCGGGCCGCGAGGTTGGCCGGCGGTCGGGGAACCGGATCAGCTGGCTGGATCGTCCGAGAGGCGAGCGCGCCGACGACGGCGAATGCCATTGACAGTTGTCGCGCTCAGATTCCGCGCCGCGAGGACCGCACCTCGTCCACGACGTGGGTTGGCAGCTTCAGCTGCAGGCCGTGTGCGGCGTCCCAGTCGTTGATCATGCCGACGCGGACGTGGGATCGAAAGTACCGATTGGAGGACAGACCGTCGACGATCGGCTCATCGCCCTCTCCGACGAGACCGCCGAGCACGAATGGGAACCCGTGCCGCAGCGCTGCGCTCAGCCTGCGGTGACCGTCACTCGACGTCACATAGAAGCACGCATCGGAGTAGCCAACGTCCAATGGCTCCAGGCGACCAGGACCCAGCCTGCCGATCTGTGTCACGAACTCGGACCCGAGCAGGTCTCGCCGGCCGAGCACCTCCTCCGTCGGGTACACACGAGCGGGGTCCAGGACGAGCAGCGGCGGGTTATCGACGAGAGTCTCTGGCGCAAGTCGCCCCGTGGTCGCGTCCACGATGATGTCCACCACCTCACGTGCCCTCAGGTGGCTCGTGTCACATCGGCGTCGAGAGCGTGGGCTTCGTCCCGCCCGGCTTCGGCGCGGGCGGCACGGCCTACTTCGCCGATCGGGCGACGCCGGGCAACCTCCACCCGGGCACCGACACGCTGCTCCAGCTCGACGCAGCCGGCCTCGCCGCGGCCGGGATCCGCGACGGCGACCTGCTGGCCGCGACCGAGGGCGGGGCGCGGACCATCGCGGTCCGCTGCGCGGCCTCGTGCGCCGTGTCCGAGATCGCGGCCGGGCCGGGGCCCGCGCACGGCGAGGGCCACCTGATGATCGTTGCGGACCACCCGGCATTCGCTGGCGCACCCCTGCCGGAGGCGGGCGACCTGGGCGCGGCCGCCCGCGCGCAGGCGCTGCTGACGCGGCTGGGCGCCGGCGCGCTGGCGGTCCTCCTGCTGGCGGCGCTGGTCGGACTGGGGTTCTGGCTGCGGAGGCGCCTCGCTCGCTGACCGAGGTGCTGTTCGGGACGCACATCCGTCTGCCCGCGCTGATCCTCCTTCGGAAGCCGGCGGCGGCGGCCTGGTCCACGTCGCACTCCGTGCCGGCGACCGCGGGATCTTGCGTCCTGACGTGACCCGCTCCGGCACCCTGGTGCAGGCCGACCCGACTACGGGCCCTGCGGCGTCGGCCCGCGCCTCGACGCCCGAGTCCCGGGCAGGGGGTACGGGATCACCGAGGTTGTCGGCAGCAGCTGCAGCGCGCCGCCGCCGGCGAGCGCCAGCAGCAGGCAGAGAGCCGCCAGCACGGAGGGTACGACCAGGTACTGACCGTGGTCGGTCAGGCCAGCCGTCAGAAACGCCAGGACCATGTCCACGAGCAGGGCGGCGGCAGCCGTCCTCGCTACGACTCCGGCGATGAGCAGCACGCCACAGCCCACCTCCACCACCCCGTTCAGGTAGGTCGAGAGATCGGCGAGCGGCACGTGCCAGTGCGCGAACAGGTCGACATAGCGGGCATGGCTCGTGAACTTCTGGAGGCCCGATCCGACGAAGACGAGGCCGAGGACCACACGCAGCACGAGCAGGGCAATTCGCACTCCGAGACCTGACGACCTCATGGCACTCCTCCGGAATCTCATCGGGCCCCGGCGCTTCGGCGCCAGAGCCCAGCCTGTAGTCCTCTCGATTCTCCGAGGCGGGAGTATTGCATACCGGCAGGCGTGTCCCCTGCCTCGTCTGGACGATGCACCGCGAGAATCGCCGCGGCCGCGCCTGATGGCCGGCGGCGGAAGTACCTCTACGCCGACACGCAGTCAGCAGCTGTTGAACTGCTCCACCGCGCCCAGCGCGATCATCGTG
>VBJR01000124.1 GCA_005880175.1 Chloroflexota bacterium | reverse complement strand
GGGCACGCAGCTCACGGTCGTGGAGTCCGGCTTCGACGGCATCCCGCTGGCCCGGCGCGCGACCGCGTACCGCGGGAACGACGACGGCTGGACCCAGCAGATGGTCGCCATCGAGCGCTACCTCAGTGGTTCGGCCTGACGAGCTGGCGGCCGCGGCGCCCATCTTCGCGGCGCTGGGTGACGAGACCCGACTGGGGATCGTCACCCGGCTCTGCGCCGAGGGCCCGCTCTCGATCGCGCGGCTGACGGCAGGCCGCGGCGTCACCCGCCAGGCGGTGACGAAACACCTGCGCGTGCTCGCGGAGGCCGGGCTCGCCCACAGCTCCCAGCTGGGCCGGGAGCGCATCTGGGAGCTCGAGCCGCGGCCGCTGCTGACCGCCCGCGAGTGCCTGAGCCAGATCTCGGCCCAGTGGGACGAGGCGCTGTCCCGTCTCCAGCGGTTCGTGGAGGAACCGGCCGCCGAGGAGCCGGGCTAGCTCGCGGCCAGCTCCTCCAGGTGGTGGGCCAGGCTCGCCGCGTACACGTCCAGGCTGAACCGCTCCTCGACGGCCGCGCGGGCGTTCGCGCCGAGCCGCGCCCGCTCGGCCGGGTCGGCCAGCAGGCGCTCGATCGCCTCGCGCAGCGCGCCGGCGTCGCCGGGCGGCACCATCACGCCCGTCACGCCGTCCTCGATCACGTCCCGCTGGCCCTCCGTGGCCGACACGACCACGGGCCGGGCCATGGACATCGCCTCGAGGATCGTCGTGATGCCCGCCTGGAAGTCGGTCGGGACCAGCGGCACCGCCACCACCGCGGCGCGGGCGTACCAGTCCCGGAGCGTGCGGTGGTCCGCGAACTCGCTCGTGACGTTCGCCGGCCACTGCTCGGGCTGCGTGTGCGTGGCCGACGGCGAGAACAGGCTGCCGGCGGCGATGAACACCTGCACCGGAAGGTCCGCGCAGGCGGCGGCCAGCGTCGCGTAGTCGCGGTGCTCGCGCCCGGCCGACACGACCAGCGCCTCGCTGGACGGCGGCGCCGCCGCCCAGAAGTCGGTGTCCGCGAAGTAGGGCTGGAACCGCAGCCGGTCGCTGGGGATCCCCAGCCGGCTCGACGCCAGCTCGACCTGGCGGCGCGAGTGGAGCAGCACCCGGCTGATCCGCGCCTGCGGCCGCAGCCAGCGGAAGATCCGGGGCTTGGACCCGTTCGTGAGGTGGTGGCCGAGCATGAGGTGCGGGTGGGCGGGCCCGCGCGTGCGCATGCCGAGCGCCAGCGGCACGCCGATGTGCTCGCTGTCGGAGAAGACGGCGGCGTACGCGGACGCCCGGCGCAGCCCGGCGGCGGCGTGCGCGATCGCGACCCGCGGTGTGCGGCCGCCGGCCCACTCGCCCAGGCGCGACCAGTCGAGGAGCTCGACGTCGTGCCGCTCCTCGAGCCGCAGGTACTCGGGGCACGGCCGGTGGCCACGGCGCACCTCGTCCCGCCGGGCGTCGGCCCGGTCGGAGACCAGCATCAGGAACCGGGAGCGGCTCACGAGCCGGCCCGCCCGGCCGCGACGACCGCGGGTGTCGGGGGCGCCGCCGGCACGGCCGGCCGCTCGGGCACGAGCGCCCGGGACAGCCGCTTGCGGAGCCGTGCGGCGGGCCGCTCGACGGCGACGTAGATGCCGTACGCGATCCCGATCGTCAGAGCCAGGGCCAGCGCGTCCTGTGCCACCGACGGCAGCCGCGCGGCCCAATGCGAGATCCCGTACAGCACTGACGGGTGGACGAGGTAGATCGAGTACGAGACCACCCCGATGAACTTGACGGGCGCCAGGTTCAGCAGCTCGAACGGGCCCCAGAGCGGGAACCGGACGGCGGCGATGAACAGCGGGAACAGGCAGATGCCCTGGAGCGTGTACGCGACCGTCTCCTGGAACCAGGCGTCGCGGATCACGAAGCTGACCAGCAGCCCGACCAGCGCCAGCGGCACCAGGACGAACTTCCACGCGCGGTGGTCGAGGCGCGTGGGGCCCAGCACCGGGTTGGCGACGATGCCGAGGATGCAGCCGAACAGGATCGAGTCGATGCGCGTGTCGGTCGCGACGTACGTGCGGTCCTTGCCGGCGCCGAACGCCAGGACCAGCACCAGGCGCCACGCGAGCACCACGCCGCACAGCCCGGCCAGGATGAGGGCCTGCCGGGCGCGGCCGCGCACGAACCGCAGCAGCAGCACGTACACCAGCGGGAACGCCAGGTAGAAGTGCTCCTCGACCGCGAGCGACCAGAAGATCCACGTGCCCGGCGCCAGGCCGGTCCACCAGCCGTGCAGGATCACCCAGTAGTTGGTGGCGAACAGCGCCTGCCAGGCCACCCCGTCGAGCTCGAAGGCCGGGCCCTGGGGGAGCCCGCCCACCAGCCACAGCAGCGTCGCGATGATCAGCGCGAGGTAGAAGGGCGGAAAGATGCGCACGACGCGGCGCAGGTAGAAGGCGCGGAAGCTGATCGCGCCGCTCTGCTCGTGCTCGAGCCGCAGCAGCGTCGTGATCAGGTAGCCGCTCAGGAAGAAGAACGTCGTCACGCCGAACTCGCCGGGCAGCACGCCGGTGACCCCGGCCTGCGCCAGCGCGTGCGCTGCGAAGACCAGCAGCACCGCGCACGCCCGGATGCCGTCCAGCGACGGGATGTGGAGCGACCGGCTCGGTGCCGCCGCCGTCCCCGGCATCAGCCGGACCCGGCCTCGACCGTCTCGGTCTCGATGCGCAGGACCGGCGTGGGCGGCGGCTGCCACGTCTTCTCGGGCCTGCCCTCCAGCAGGAAGTCGACGACCTCGACGCCCTGCATCACGGAGTGGTCCATGTTGCTGATCTCGTAGCACCAGGCCCCGAAGCGGCCGCGCGAGTAGATGTCGTGCGACAGCAGGTACGGCTGGATCTCGGCCAGCGCGCCGTCGCGCGTCAGCGTCGGCACCGGGTAGAAGTAGTCCACCTGCTCGGTGTGCGTGGTCACGATCAGGTCGCGGTCCTCGGGCCGGAGCAGCTTCGTGGCGACGAGCCCGTCCACGACCCGGTCCACGATCGTGGCCCGGTCCTCGGGCTTGTGCTCCGAGTAGGACGTCTCGGTCAGCAGGAGCATGTGCCCCTCGGGCGCGATCTTCGGCGAGTAGTTGGACAGGAACGTCACGCGGTAGAACGGCGAGTCCGGCTCCGGGAAGTACGTCCAGCACTTGCTGGTGTCGGCCGGCCGGGCCACGCCCACACCGACGACCAGGCCGTGGCTGTTGTGCAGCCCGCGGGCCGCGTCCACCAGGTGGCCCGGGATCGGCCGCAGGATGCGCAGCAGCTCCGGGATCGGCAGCGCCGTCAGCAGGACGTCGTAGCTGTCCTCGCCGCCGTCGGCGAAGCGCAGCCGCTTCGTCTCGGTGTCCACCTCCACCAGCTCCCGGTTCAGGCGCAGGTGGTCGCGGATGTACGGCACGAACCGCTCGTACAGGCCGCCGGTGCCGCCGTACAGCGGGTACTTGAACGTGTTGTTCGGGCCCCAGCTCAGCTCGTCGCGCTGGTGGACCAGGTTGGCGAGCACGCGCTTCAGGTCGATGACGCTGACGCGCTCGGAGATCCAGCGCTTGCTCATCATCTCCAGCGGGTGCGCCCAGACCTTGAAGTTGTACGGCCGCATGAAGTGGCGGGCGATGCCGGCGCCGAAGACGGAGTGCACCCACTCGCCGAAGTTGACCGTGTCGTTCGGGTCGAGGTGCTGCGCGTCCACCAGCCCGTTCAAGCACTCCACCAGCACCTCGGACGGCAGGTGCC
>VBJR01000123.1 GCA_005880175.1 Chloroflexota bacterium | reverse complement strand
GAGACGGAGCCCGCGCCCGCCGCCCCCGAGCCCGAGCGGGCGCCGCCGACGCCCGGCACGTCCGTGTTCAACCCGCGGCCGGCCGCCGCGGTCCCGCCGGTGACGAGCCTGGGCCTGCTGCCCTGGTTCTACGCGGCCGGGGCGGTGCTGTTCCTGATCGAGGCCACCCAGGTCCTGGCGTACCTCCTCTCCCCCGGCGGCCGCGGCCAGCTGGAGGCGGAGCTGGCGCGCCAGGGCATCGCGGCCTCGATGCAGGGCGAGGTGCTGGCCGGGTACGGGATCTTCATCGTCGGCGGCTCGCTGGTCGCCGCGGCGCTGCACGGGGCCGCGTTCTACGGCCTGCGCCGGTTCCGCCGGTGGGGCTGGATCGCGGCGGTCGTCGTGGCGGCGCTGTGGTCGCTGCTGATCGTCGGCATCCCGGTGCTCGTCCGCCTGGTCAACCGCGGCGTCCGCCAGGCCTTCGGCGTGGACTGAGCGGGTGGAGATCCGCCGGGCGGCCCTGGCGGACCTCGAGCTGGTGGCCGGCGTCCTGGAGGAGGCGGCCGCGTGGCTGCGCTCGCGGGGGATCGACCAGTGGCCGGCCCGGTTCGACCGGGAGGTGCTGGCGGACCAGTTCCGACGCTGTGACTGGTACCTGGGCCGGGAGGGCGCCCGGGCGGTGGGCACGTTCAACCTGTGGCGCGAGGACCCCGAGATGTGGGGCGACCGGCCGGCCGACGCGCTGTACGTGCACCGGCTGGCGGTGCGGCGCAGCCACGCGGGACACGGCGGCGAGCTGCTGACGAGCGCGGAGCGGGAGACGCGGGCGGCCGGGCGGCGCTGGCTGCGCCTCGACTGCAGCGCGCTGAACCCGGGGCTGTGCGGGTACTACGAGCGGGCCGGCTTCCGGCGCGCCGGCACGCGCGCGTGGAGGAACGGCTGGGTGTCGGGCCTGTACGAGAAGGAGGTCTAGGGTTCCTGCTCCACGTCGGGGCAGCCCTGGAGACCGGCGCGACGCCGGCCCGTCGGGGGCAACTGACGGGCCGGGGCTCCGGATGCGTCCGGGGAGAGGTTGAAGTATCGGAACTTCAACGTATCCCCACCTCTGGAGGCGTGCAAGTATCGACACTTCAACCTTTCCCTCCTCGGGGGTGGCAGGGGCATCGCGCGGGCGGAGGCGCAACCCGTCACCTGCCCCGAACCGCTAGGACGCGGGCCGGCGGCGGGGGGCGAGGTGGACGGCCCGGCCGCTCACGTCCAGTGCCGCCTCGGCCAGCGCCTCCGGCAGCGTGGGGTGCGCGTGCACCACGTGGGACAGCTCCTCGGCCGTGATGCCCACGTTCAGCGCCAGCGCGGCCTCCGCGATCAGGTCCGTCGCCCGCGGGCCCAGCATGCTCACGCCGAGCAGGTACCCGTCCGCGTCCGCCACCACCTTGACGAAGCCGTCCGTCTCGCCCAGCACCATCGCCCGGCCGAGCGCTGAGAACGGGAACTGGCCGGCCCGCACGTCGTGACCCGCCGCCCGCGCCTGGGCCTCCGAGAGGCCGACGTACGCGATCTCCGGCTCCGTGTACACGCACGCCGGGATGGCGCTGTAGTCGGCGCTGATCCGCTTCTCGCCGAGCGCGTTCGCCACCGCCACCTCGCCCTGGTACGACGCGGTGTGGGCCAGCATCGAGATGCCCGTGGCGTCGCCGATCGCGTAGACCCCGTCCAGGCTCGTCCGCAGGTGCTGGTCGACCACGATCTGGGCGCGGTCGGTCGCGACGCCGGCCGCCTCCAGGCCCAGGTCGGCGGTGTTGGGCCGCCGGCCCGTCGCCACCAGCACCTGCTCGGCCCGCAGATCGACCGGCCCGAAGCGGACCAGCAGCAGGTCGCCGTCCCGCCGCACCTCGTCCACCCGAGCGCCCAGGTGGACCTCGACGCCGCGGCCGCCCATCAGCCGCGTGAAGCGGGTCGCCACGTCCGGGTCCACCGGGGTCAGGATCTGGTCCAGCATCTCGACCACGGTCACCCGGGCGCCGAGCAGGCCGAACACGCCGGCGAACTCCATGCCCACCACGCCGCCGCCGATGACCAGCAGCGAGGTCGGTACGTGGTCGAGGCCGAGGATCGTGTCGCTGGTCAGGCACAGGTCCACGCCCGGGAACGGCGGCAGCGCGACGACCGAGCCCGGCGCCAGCAGCACCGAGCGGGAGTCGAGCTCGCGGCCGTCCGCGGAGACGCGGGTGCCGCCGGCGAGACGGCCGCGCGCCGTGATCATCTCGACGCCGTTCGCCTTCAGCAGCCCCTGCACGCCCCGCCGCATGCCGCCCACGACCCAGTCCTTGCGGCCCTGCATGGCCGTCCAGTCCACGACCGGGTCGGCGACGCTGACGCCGTACTCGCGGGCCCGCGACACCGTGCGGAAGACCTCGGCGCACTGCACCAGCGACTTGGTCGGGATGCAGCCACGGTTGAGGCACGTGCCGCCCCAGCCCTCGGCGTCCTCCTCGATCATGGCCACGCTGGCGCCCATCCGGGCCGCGTGGATCGCCGCCACGTAGCCGCCGGGGCCCGAGCCGATCACGGTCAGGTCGAAGTCAGGCATCGCAGGTCAACGATAACGACGCCTGCGAGCCGGGCGCGGCCGGCCGTCAGCGGCCGACGCGGAAGAACACCACGTCGCCGTCCTTGACGCGGTAGTCGCGGCCCTCGACCCGCAGCCGGCCGGCCGCGCGCAGCGCCTCCATTGAGCCGGCCGCGACCAGCTCGTCCACCGACGTGACCTCGGCGCGGATGAAGTGCTTCTCGAAGTCCGAGTGGATGACCCCCGCCGCGATCGGCGCCGGCGCGTCCGCCTCGCACGGCCACGCCCGCGCCTCGGGCTCGCCGGCGGTGAAGAACGTGATCAGCCCGCCCGCGTCCCACACGGCGCGGGCGACCGCGTCCAGGCCGGAGGCGTTCAGGCCGTACATCTGCCGCATCTCCCGCGCGTCGTTCGGCTCCAGCTCGCGCAGCTCCGCCTCCAGGCGGGCGTCCACGGCCAGCGCCAGCCAGCCCCGCTGGCCGGCCACCTCGCGCACCCGCGCGGCCGGCTCGCCGCCGTCCGGCAGCAGGTCGTCGCCGACGTTGGCGATCACCACGGACGGCTTGGCGGACACCGGGAACAGCGGGCTCAGGTGGCCCGTCGCCTCCTCGTCGAGCGCCAGCGCCGAGAGGGCGCGGCCCTCGTCCAGGTGGGCCTTGGCCCGCTCCAGCGTCGCCAGCTCGCCGGCGCCCTGCTTGCGGCCCGACCGCACCTCCCGACCGACCACGTCCAGGCGCTTCTCGACCGACGCCAGGTCGGTCAGGGCGAGGTCCAGCTCCAGGCCCTCCAGGTCGCCGATCGGGTCGGGATCGGGCCCGAAGCAGCGGACGACCTTGATGACCACGTCTGCCTCGCGCGCCGCCGCGATGCGCTGGGCCCGGCTGCCGGGCGGCGCGTCGGCCAGGCGGACCTGGGCGGGCACCACCTTCTTGGGGCGGACCGCCGCGGCCAGGCGGTCGAGGCGCCCGTCGGGCACGTCCACCATGCCCACGCCGTCGGCGCCGCGGCCGCCGGTCAGGGCGTTGAAGAGCGTGGTCTTGCCGGACCCCAGCGGGCCCACGATGGCGATGGAGACTGGCATGGAGGGGCCCTATGCGCGAGCGGCCGGCACCTGGTCGAGATCGAAGGCCGCATGGAGCGCGCGGACGGCTGCCTCGGCCAGCTCCTGCTCGACAATGCAGGTGATGCGGATCTCGGACGTGCTGATCATCTCGATGTTGATGTTGGATTCGGCGAGCGTGCGGAACATCCGCGCCGCCACGCCCGGCGTGTTGAGCATGCCGGTGCCGACCAGCGACACCTTGGCCAACCCGCTGGAGTGGGTCACGCTGTCCGCCTCGACGCGGGCCACCGCGGCCTCGACCAGCTGCAGCGCCTTGCGCAGCTCGGCCTCGGCGACCGTGGTCCACCGGAACGTGATGGCGGGCCAGGATCTCGAAAACCTCTGCGGCCAGGTCGTTCTTGCCCCGGGCCTGCACCAGAACCCTTGCCACGTCGGCATCATGGGTGACCGCGACCACCGCGCCACTGGTCTCCAGCGGGCCGTCCGTTTCCCCGTTCAGCACCACGGTCCCGATTTCCTGGCCGGCCGAGTTGCGCACGTGCACCTCGACGCCTTTCATCGCGGCCAGTTCGACCGCGCGGCTGTGCAGCACGCCGGCCCCGGCGAACGCCATTTCCGCCATGACCCCGGGATCGACGGTGGACACCTTTCGCGCGGTCGGCACGATTCTCGGATCGGCGGTATACACGCCGTCGACGTCCGAACAGATTTCGCAGTACTCGGCGCCGAGCGCCGCCGCCAGCGCGACCGCGGTCGTGTCGGAGCCGCCGCGGCCGAGCGTCGTGATCTCCAGCTCCTCGCTCACGCCCTGGAAGCCGGCGACGACCGGCACGAGCCCCTCGTCCAGCGCCTCCCGGATCCGGGTGGGCTGGATCTCGCGGATGCGGGCCCGCGAGTGGTGGTTGCTGGTCCGGACGCCGGCCTGGCGACCGCTGAGCGAGACGGCGGGCACGCCCA
>VBJR01000166.1:23588-52375 GCA_005880175.1 Chloroflexota bacterium | reverse complement strand
GCGCGAGTTCCAGACCGTGGGCGAGGTGGACGTCGAGCCGGATGGCGCCAAGGTCGTGCGCATGGACGACGGCACGGAGCTGACGTCGCCGGCGCTGATCATGGCCGCCGGGGGCCTTCCCCGGCGCCTGGACGTGTCCGGCGAGACGGAGTTCGCGGGCCGCGGCGTCTCCTACTGTGCCGTGTGCGACGGCGCGTTCTTCAAGGGCCAGGAGCTGGCGGTGGTGGGCGGCGGCGACGCGGCGCTGGAGGAGGGCGACTTCCTCACCCGCTACGCGTCGAAGGTCTACCTGATCCACCGCCGCGACCAGTTCCGCGCCCAGCCGGTCCTGCAGGAGCGGGCCCGGGCGAACCCGAAGATCGAGTTCGTCCTGGACGCGCAGGTGCGGTCGATCGAGGGCGACGAGAAGGTCCAGCGCGTCCGCTACGTGCAGCGGGGCGAGGAGAAGGAGCTGTCGGTCGGCGGGGTGTTCATCTTCGTCGGCTTCGTGCCCAACTCGGACCTGCTGAAGGCCCACGCCGACCACGACCCGGCCGGCTACCTGCTGACCGACCGCAACATGCAGACCTCGATCGAGGGCCTGTGGGCGGTCGGCGACGTCCGCGCCCAGCTGACCAAGCAGATCGCGACGGCGGTCGGCGACGGCACGACGGCCGCGGTGGCCGCGTCGCAGTACGTGGAATCCCTGAGGGACAAGCAGCGCAAAGCCGGCGTGGCGTAGCCGCGCCGGCCCGGCCGGCGGCCCTGGGAAGCGGTTGAACTTCGCGGCCGGCCTGGAAGATGGGACCCTGCCGGCTGGGCGTCGGCCGGCACGCCGGGAGGCAGCGCGGCGCGCTGCCCCTGCCACCCCCGAGGAGGGAAAGGTCGAAGTGTCGATACTTGCACGCCTCCAGAGGTGGGGAGAGGTTGAAGTTCCGACACTTCAACCTCTCCCCGGCGTGCATCCCGACGCCAGCGGCCCGGGTCCCGGCGCCCGCGAGCTCTGCGAGCGGGTGCCGGGTGGCCGCGGTGTCAGCCACCCCCTCCTCATGGCAAGCCGGGACGGGCGATGGGGGCGGAGCCTGGAAGCACGGCGCGGGCGGAGCCCCGGCCGGTCAGTAGCCCCCGACGGGCCTTCATCGCGCCGGTCCTCCAGGGCTGCCCCGATGTTCAGCACCTTCCCGGACTCGCGCTGGCCCGCGTGCCGATGCTCAGTTCATAGATATATACTCTCCGCATGACCAGGCCGGCGCCGCTCTACGGGCTCGCCGCGGCCGTCGTCATCGCCCTCCACCTGGTCACCGCCGGGACCCTGGGCTTCCACACCGACGAGCTCTACTACCTCGACAGCGGCCGGCACCCGGCCCTCGGGTACGTGGACTTCCCGCCCCTCGTCCCCCTCCTCGCCCGGCTGGACACCGCTCTCCTCGGCGTGACCCCCTGGGCCCTTCGCGTGCTCCCGGCGCTGCTGAGCGGGCTCCTCGTCGTCCTCTTCGGTGCCTACGCCCGCCGGCTGGGCGCCTCGCTGCCGCTCCAGGTCCTCGCCCTCCTGGTCGGCGTCACGGCGCCCTACCTGCTCGCGGCCAACTCCGTCTTCCAGACCGTGACGTTCGACCAGGTCACGTGGATGGTCGCCCTCTACTGGTTCCTCCGCGTCGTCCTCGACGGCCGGCCCCGGCACTGGATCGCCCTCGGCGCCACGCTCGGCGTCGGGCTCGAGGTGAAGTACACGATCGCCGGGCTCGTCGCCGGCATCGCCGTCGCGGTGCTGGCCAGCCCTCACCTGCGCGCGCAGCTCCGCACCGCCGGCCCCTGGCTCGCCGTCGCCATCGCCCTCCTGATCTGGGCGCCGAACCTCGCCTGGCAGGTCGCCAACGGGTTCCCCTCCCTCGCGTACGTCACCAACCACGGCGGCGACATCACGGCCGGCGGCGGCGTGGTCTCGTACCTCGCGGTGCTGGGTATCGAGCTGGCCCTGCTCCTCCCCCTGTGGGTCGCCGGCCTGGTCTCCCTGCTCCGCGGCCCACGGCTCCGTCCCATCGCGATCAGCTGCGCGGTGCCGCTCGTCCTCTTCCTCTTCGCCGGGAAGGGCTACTACGCGGCCGGGACGATCCCGATCGTGATGGTCCAGGGCCTCCTCGCGATCTCCCGCATCGACCGGCGCCGCCTCCGCCTCGGTCTCCAGGCCGCCGTGATCGTGGCCAGCCTGCTCGACTTCGTCCTGCTGCTCCAGCTGACCCTGCCGATCACCCCGCCCAGCCGCCTCCACGCGACCGGGCTCGACGCGAAGTCGGAGGTGTTCGCCGACTCGGTCGGCTGGGACGACGTCGCCGGCCAGGTGACCGCCATCTACGGGGACCTGCCCGCGCAGCAGCGATCGGACACGGTCATCGTCTCCCGCTACTACGGCGTCCCCGGAGCCGTGCAGGTCTACGGCGAGGCGGCCCGCCTGCCCGCCGTCGTCAGCCCCCAGCTCAGCGACTGGTACTGGCTGCCGCCGCACGTGACCGCCACCAGCGCGCTGATGATCGACTACCAGCCGTCAGAGGTGGGCTGGATGTGCTCGTCCGCGACGGTCGTCGCGCACCTCACCGTGCCCTACCAGGTCCAGGGCCTGGAGCAGGGCGCGCCGGTCACGCTCTGTCAGCTGAGCGCGCCGCTCCCCGCTGTCTGGGTCCGCCTCCGCCAGTTCTCGTGATTGTCCGCCGACTGGGCGTGCCGAAACTCCCTCTGCGCGTACCGCCGGGAAGGTAAGCTCAGCGTCCGTGGAACTGCGGCTCGTCGTGGAAGCCGATGGTCTGCAGGAACGGGAGCTGGCGGTGGACGTCCAGCCCGGCCACGAGGTCCGCGAGCTCGTCGCCGCCCTCGTCGCCCAGCTCGAGCTGAGGCCCGGCCGGGAGGAGCTGGCGCTCTACAACCGGCGGACGGGCACGTGGCTGTCCGCCGGGGACGAGATCCAGGCGACCGGCCTCCGGACCGGCGACCGCGTCGCGCTGGTGGACCCGCACCGGCCGCTGCGCGGCGGCCCCCGCGCGGCCGCCGACCCGCGCCTGCAGGCGGGCCGGCACGGTGTCGCGGCCCAGGGCCCGCTCGTGGACCTGCTCGTGGTCGGCGGCCCGAGCGCCGGCCGGCGCGTGCCCCTGGCCCGGGGCGAGCACCGCGTCGGCAGCTTCCGCTACTCGGAGATCATGCTCGACGACCCGGCGATGTCCGGGGTCCACGTGCTCGTCACCGTGGACCCGTTCGGCCACGTCGCCGTGAAAGACGCCGGGTCGGACACCGGCGTCTTCATCGCCGGCCGCCGCATCGCCGGCACCGTGCCCGTGCCGGACGGCCAGGTGGTCGCGGCCGGCCGCACGCTGCTCGCGTTCCGCCTCCACGCGCCTCGCGGCGTGGCCGCCGCCGCCCCGGACGCGTCCGGCCGCGTCGCGTTCAACCGGCCGCCCCGCGTCGCCCGGCCGCCGGCCCCGACCGCGTTCAAGCTCGAGGCGCCGCCCGAGAAGGAGCGGGGCTCCCGCCTGCCGCTCAGCACCGCCGTCGTGCCGCTGGTGATGGGCGTCGGCATGGGCGCCGGGATGTACTACCTGAGCGGCAGGCAGACGATGTACCTGCTCTTCTCCGCGTTCATGCTGCTGTCGCCGGTCATGGCCATCTTCTCGCTGTTCGAGAACCGCGGCCACGGCAGCCACAAGAAGCGTGTGGCGGCCTGGCGCGAGCGCCTCCAGGCGGTCGATCGCGAGATGGGCAGCGCCGCGGCGGCCGAGGCCGAGCTCCTCGTCGCCAACTCGCCGGATACGGCGACGCTGGCCGATCGGGCGGTGACGCTCGACCCCAGCCTCTGGGAGCGCCGGCCCGAGGACGCTGACTGGCTGCTGCTCCGGGCCGGCTGGTTCGACCGGCCCGCCAGCGTCGACCTGGAGCTGGCCGACGGCGGCGAGGAGGAGCTGCGCGACGAGGCCGCCCGGGTGGCCCGCCGGCACGCGCTGCTGCCCGCCGCGCCGCTGCTGGCCTCGCTCCGCGACGCCGGCGTGCTCGGCATCGCCGGCGACCCCCGCCAGTCGGCGGCCCTGGCCCGCAGCGTGGGGATCCAGCTCGCCACGCTGCACAGCCCGCAGGACCTGGCGATGGCCGCCGCGGTGCCCGGCGACGAGCGGACCGACTGGACGTGGCTGAGCTGGCTGCCGCACGTGCGCCTGGAGTCCGCGCTCTCCGGTCCCCTGCTCGTCGCCGACCGCGCGGCGTCCCGGGCGCTGCTCGACCGCCTGCTGGCGCTCGTCACCGAGCGGCAGGCGGTGGCCAACTCCTTCCACGGCGCCACCCCGGACCGGCTCGGTCCCGCGGTCGTGGCGTTCCTGCACGAGGCGGTCGAGCTGCCGCGCGGCTCGGTGTCCGCGCTGCTCCAGCAGGGCCCGCACGTCGGCGTGTACGCGGTGTGGCTGGCCCGCAGCGACCGCGCCCTGCCCGGCGAGTGCGGCGCCGTCGTCCAGCTCTCATCGGGCCCCCCGGTGCTCACGCTCCCCGCCAGCGGCGAGTCGTTCGCCGGCGGCGGCGCCGAGGGGGCGTCGATCGACCTCGCGCTGGAGGTCGCCCGGGCCCTGGCCCCGGTGCACGACGTCAGCTCGCGGGAGCGGACGAAGGAGATCCCCCGGCGGGTCAGCCTCATGGAGCTGCTCGGCCTGCAGGACGATCCCGACAGCGGCGTCCTGCAGGCGTGGATCCGCGACCGCTCGACGCCCGGCGAGCGCCTGCTGGAGGCGGGCTGGGGCGCGGCGGACGGCGGCGAGCTCTTCCGGATCAGCCTCCGCCAGGACGGGCCCCACGCGCTGGTGGGCGGGATGACCGGCTCCGGCAAGAGCGAGCTGCTGCAGTCCCTGGTCGCCTCGCTGGCGGTCAACCACTCGCCACGCAGCCTGAACTTCCTCCTCGTGGACTACAAGGGCGGCGCCGCGTTCAAGGACTGCGTGGACCTGCCCCACACCGTCGGGTTCGTCACGGACCTGGACGGGCACCTGGTCAACCGCGCGCTGATCTCGCTCCGGGCCGAGCTCCGGCGCCGGGAGGAGATCCTGCGCGAGTTCGGCGCGAAGGACCTGCTCGACCTCGAGCACCGGTTCCCGGACCACACGCCGGCGGCGCTGTTCATCGTGGTGGACGAGTTCGCCGCACTGGCCGCGGAGCTCCCCGAGTTCGTCGAGGGCATGGTGGACGTCGCCCAGCGGGGCCGCAGCATGGGCGTCCACCTCCTGCTCGCCACGCAGCGGCCGCAGGGCGTGATCAACGACAAGATCCGGGCCAACATGAACCTCCGGGTCTCGCTCCGGTTCAGCGACGAGGGCGAGAGCATGGACATCATCGGCACCAGGGACGCCGCCCGGCCGGGGCTGCCGCCGGGCCGCGCCTTCGCCCGGACCGGGCCCGGCGAGGTGACCGAGTTCCAGGCTGGCTACGTGGGCGGGCACACGGCCGCGAGCGGAGGCCCGCCTCCCCTGTCGGTGCGGGGCGTCGGCTTCGGCGGCGTGGCCGCCGCCAGCCAGGAGCGCCGGGCACCCCGGGTCGAGCAGGCCGAGGCCGAGACCGACCTGCAGCGTCTGACCCGGATCATGAACGACGTGAACCGGCGGCTCGGGCTGCCGGCGCCGCCCCGGCCGTGGCTGCCCACCCTGCCCGAGGAGCTGCCGCTCGCCGACCTGCCGCCGGCGCCGCCGCTGCACGCCCGCCTCGGCCTGCTGGACGAGCCGGCCGGCCAGCGCCAGGTCCCCGTGGACTTCGGGCTGGAGGAGGGCGGCCTGCTCGTCCACGGCACCGGCGCCAGCGGGAAGACGACGCTGCTCAGGACGCTCGCGGTGTCGCTGGCGCTGTCCACGCCCCCGGACGCGCTCAACATCTACGGCTTCGACTTCGCCACCCGCGGCCTGCGCTCCCTGGAGGCGCTGCCCCACTGCGGCGGCATCGTCGCCGGCGACGAGCTGGACCGCGCCGTCCGCCTGATCTCGATGCTGCGCGGCGAGGTCGAGCGCCGCAAGGGCCTGCTCGCCGCGACCGGCGCGGCCAAGCTCAGCGAGTACCTGACCACGCCCGGGGCCGAGCGGCTGCCCCACGTGCTCGTGCTGCTGGACGGCACCGCCGCGTTCCTGTCCACGTTCGAGAACATCGACGTGGGCGCCCACCTGGACACGATGCGGATGCTGGTCGCCGAGGGCCGCTCGGTGGGCATCTGCTTCGTGCTCTCCGCCGACCGCAGCGCCGGCTACCTCGCGGCCAGCATCGCGCGGCGCGTCATCATGCGGATGGCCACCGACGACGACTACGGCATGCTCGGCCTGCCCCGGCACGTGTACGCGGGCGCCCACATGCCGCCGGGTCGCGCGTTCACGGAGAAGGGCCTGGAGCTGCAGTGCGCCACCGTGGGCTCGGACCCGCAGGGCAGCGCCCAGGCCGCCGAGGCGGCGCGCCTGGGCGACGAGCTGCGGCAGCGCTACGGCCCGGTGCGCGTGCCCCAGATCCGGCTGCTGCCGGCGGAGGTTCGGCGGTCCTCGCTGCCGCCGCCCCGGAACCCGCTGGAGGCGGTCGTCGGCCTCGAGGACCACAGCCTCCAGCCGGTCCGCATCGCGCTGGACGAGGGCCACTTCCTGATCGCCGGGCCCCGGCGGAGCGGGCGGACGACCGCCCTGGCCACGTTCGCCCTGTCCCTGGCCGCCGCGCCCGGGGCGGTGCCGCTGCACCTGCTGTCGCCGCGCCGCCAGACGCCGCTGGCAGGCCTCGGCGTCTGGACGTCGGTGGCGCTCGGGGTGGACGGGTGCGGCGAGGCGACCACGAAGCTGGCCGACGCGGCGCGCGAGGCGCCCGACCAGGCCGCCACCTGCGTGATCGTCATCGACGACGGCGAGGACCTGACCGACGGCTCGCTGATGGACCTGGACTGGATCGCCCAGCGCGGGCGCGACATGGGGATGCGCGTGGTGGCCGCGCTGGAGACGCAGGCGGCCCAGCGGGCGTTCGCCACGTGGCTCCAGCAGGTCCAGCGCGACCGCCAGGGCCTCCTGCTCGACCCGGACCCGACGCTCGACGGCGCGCTGATCGGGGTCCAGCTCCCGCGCCGGTCGGGAGGACGCTGGCCCACGGGCCGGTGCTACGTGGCCCGGCGCGGGATCGTCGAGCTGGTGCAGGTCGCCGGCGACTAGCCTGAAGTTCCCTGCTTGCGGTGCACTTGGTTGAACTCGGATTCGCGGTGCATGGTCTGGCTGCAGCGCCCGGAACGAGCTCCAGTGGCGCCGTTGGGAGCGAGTCGGGGTGCGCGATCTGGTCTGACCAGGTTGCAGCACGAAGCCACGAAGAGCACGGAGACGCACGAAGGGTACTCGGCCTTGACCCGGCTTTCCGACCCCTGCCGGCCTTGGCTGAATGGAGCCCGCGGCTCGTGGGGTGAGCAGGTGGCCGATGCTTCGTGCGTCTTCGTGCTCTTGGTGCCTTCGTGCTTCAAACGCGCTCGGACAGACCACGAATGTGCTGGCCACATCTGCACGGCCGTCGCGAAATCGGCCCCAATACGATCGCCCTCAGGAACTTCGGACTAGCCCAGCTCGTCGCCGGCGGGGAGCAGGAGGATCAGCAGCCGCCAGACGGCGGTCGGGGTCGTCGGCCAGAGCGTGCCCTGCTCGCCGTCGGCGACGGCCAGGAACAGGCCGGGCGCGGCGTCCACCACCTGGACCGCCCGACCGGTGAGGCCGACCTGCGGGTCGTGCCACGCCATCTGCGCCCGCCAGGCGCGCCACGGCCCCGGCACCACGCGGGCCAGCGCCTCCGCGGCGCGGCGCCGTTCGTCCGGCTCGGCCGCGAGCAGCCCGGAAACCGGCGCCGCGCCGATGGCCAGCGGCTCGGGCTCCGGCCGCGGCCGCGGCCCGAGCCTGACGACGCGGGCGATCGCGGCCGGCACGAGTTCCGCGGGCACGGTCACGAGGTCGCGCAGCCCCGGGTCCGGCAGGTCGAGCAGCAGCGCGGCCTCCTCCGCCCGCAGCCAGCCGTCGCCGGTCTTCAGGCGGTCCCCGGCATCGGTCAGCGCGAGCCGCAGGCGGCACACCGGCTCGGTCACCGCCCGCAGCGCCTCGGCCACCGCCGGGTGCAGGTCATCCCCCTGGACGACGCCGGCGTCGCGGAGGACGGCCGCGTCGGGGCCGGCGCCTTCGCCGCGGGCCACATCCACCAGCTGGTCGAACGCCGCCTGGTCCAGGTGCAGCCGGCCGTTCGCCGCGTCGAACTGCACCGCCGTCACGGCTCCAGCTCCCCGGCGATCCCGGAGAACAGCGAGGCCACGGAGTCGTAGTCGAGGGTGCTGCTCGAGGCGGTGAGGGTGAGTCCGATCCGGCCCACCACCAGGGCCCACTGCTCCATCGTGATCGAGCCGGTCTCGGGCCGGGCGTGGTGGGCGAGCCGCCGGATGACGTCGCGCCCGTTCAGCGCCGTCCGCTCCCGGTCGAGCAGGAGGTAGCCGTCGAGGGCGCCGGGGAGGTGCTCGTCGGTGCTCGCCTGCCAGCCCTCGAGGTCGAGCGTCTCCGTGAGCTCCTCGACCGTCACGACGACGTTGGCCCGGAAGCGTCCGCCCTGCTCGGGCTCCAGCGCGACCAGCGCGATCCCGGGCGACGGGCCCTCGAGCCGCTCCCATGCCTCGGGCAGCGGCAGGGTGAAGCCGGCGACCGGGTGCCGGTAGGTGACGATGCCCGGGCGGATCACCTGGTCCTCGCCCGGCCGCGATACCAGGCGGGACCCCACCAGCGCGGCAGCAGGTCGAAGATGCCGGCCAGCTCCAGCGCGGCCCCGACGAGGAACAGTGGCGTGAGCGGCAGGGCCGCGGAGGTCCCGGCCAGCGTCAGCACGCCGCCGGAGACCACGATGAGACCCAGGCCCGGGACCGCCCCGAGCACGAGCTGGGGGCCGAACCGCCGCGTGGCCCACCAGCGGGCGCCGCGCGAGCGACCGGCCCAGCACCACGCGAACAGCGCCAGCAGAGCGGCCCCGATGAGCACGACCAGCACGTCGGGGAGTGTCGCGGATCGTGCCAAGGCACCGCTCAGAAGGGGTTCAGCGACGCCAGCGCGTGCACGGCGCTTCCGCCGAGGTGGCCGAGCTCGTGCCCGACGGCGTCCGCCGCGTGGCCCACCGCGTCCACCGTGTGGCCGACCACGAAGCTGCCGACGCCGGAGCCGATGACGCCGCCCGCGATGCCGCCGATCAGCCCGCCGACGACCGTGCCGACACCGGGGAAGATGGCGGTGCCGATCGCGCCGCCGATCTCACCCCCGGCGATCGCGCCACCCCAGCCGGCGCCTCCGACCACCAGCCCCGCGTATGCGGAGCGTCCGACCCTCGCGGTGGTGTCCAGGTGGCTGTTGCCCGAGTCCTGCATCCACTGGCCGAGCGCCGACGCGCCGATGGCCAGCACGCCGCCTGCCCGCCCCGCCCACCTGCCCGCCGTGAACCAGGCGGCGCGGGTGTCCGCCAGGTTCGGCCTGGCGATCCAGTTCGCGACCGACCGCGACTTCAGCGCAGTCTGCCACCACGACAGGTCGTCCGGGGAGACGAACCGGCCCAGCGGGTCGCGCGGCGCGAACCGCCCGTGCTCGACCTTGACCATCCAGTTGTTGACGCCGCCGAAGGCCGTCAGGCCGCGCCCGAAGGCCCAGATCCCGACCCCCGCACCGCCCATCGTGGTCGGCGGCACGACCACCCCCTCCAGCCTCTTCCACAGGTCCTGGCCGAGGCTGGGCACGCCGGAGCCACCAGACCCGCCGGGGCCGGCGCCCACCGTCCCGCTGGTGCCGGCCCTGATGATGTCGGCGACCGTGGTCTCCGACGACTGCTGCAGGCGCTCCAGCGCCTGCAGCGCCTGGTCCACCGAGCGGCCCATCGGCGGCCACTCCTGGGTGCGGAACTGGACGGCGGACGGTCCATCCCAGACCGTGGCGCTGCACAGCGCCTGCCCCAGTCGCTTGACCGCCGTCAGCTGCGATGTGAGCGCTCCGTTCAGCAGGTCGTGCATCTGGCGGGCTGCCTGCTGCGCCCTGTCCGTCGCGAGGACTCGCTGGCTCAACCCCTCTCTCCAATCCCGGGCCGGTGGACCGCGCCCGGGCATTGAGCGAGCCGGGCGTTCACCCGGCTCGCCTCATACCCCCTTAGTTGCTGCCGCCAGCGTGCAGGATGTTCTCGACCACCGTCTCCATCTGCTTGCTCAGCGTCTCGAGCGTGGTCACGGCGGACTGCAGAGCCTTGCTCTGGCCCGGCCACTCGCCGGTGCGGAACCGCTGCGCCAGCGGCCCGTCCCAGGCGTTCGGGTTGCACAGCTGGTTGCCGATCGTCTGCACGTTCTTGATCTGGGCGGTCATGTCGCCCGTCAGAAGAGCCTGCATCTTGGTCGCCGCCTGCTTGGCGGCCTCGGTTGCCAGCACTCTCTGGCCCATTTGTCTACTCCTCGTGCGTTGTGACTTGCTGTGGGACCGTGTTCACGTAGAGCAGAGCTCTAGGCGCCGCCGGCCTTCATGATGTTCTGCAGGATCGTCTGGGCCTGCTTCTGCAGCTGCTCCAGGTTCGTGATCGCCTGCTGCAGGGCCTTGCTCTCGTTCGGCCACTCACCGCGGAACTTGGCGGCGATGGGGCCGTCCCAGTTGTTCGGGTTCGACAGCTCGGTGCCGAGCTGCTGGAGCTGCCTGAGGTCGTTCGTCAGGCTCCCTGCCAGGATCGTCTGCAGCCGCTGCGCGCTCTGAACTGCTTCCGGTGTCGAAAGGACTCTACCGGCCACTTGCGTCGTTCCTCCTACTCGAGTCGTCCGAGAATCCGTTGCGTGACTGCGCGCTGTGTATGTTGACGGACCAGCATGCCCAGCGCGGCGGACACTTGAGGGACAAAGGCGGAGGCCGAAGGGGCTGTGAACATGCCAGCGGGCAGCCGTGGAACGCACGCGACAGCGTCGAATCAGCGGATCCTCCCTTGCCCTCGAGATGGCCACGCCGGCGGTCGCCGGCCGGCCACGAAGGGGCACAGTCTAGCCGGGCCGAAACTCCGGCGGCAACCCGGTCAGGCGGAGGCCAGCTGGCGCAGGTAGCGGAAGGTGTAGATGCCCGTCGCGTGGCCGCTGGCGAAGCCGATCTGGAGTGCGTACTGGCCCACCAGCGCCACCTCGGTCATCCGCAGCTCGTCATCGGCGAGCTCGGTCAGGGCGTCCAGCCGGCCGGTGGACCCGCCCTCGCCCCGGCACTCGGCGCAGGGACACGCCCAGCGCATCTGCCGGCCCGGGTACCGGGTCCGCGCGCCGTCCTCCCACGCGATCTCCAGCACGTTGTCCGCGCGGACGAGGTCGACCGCCGTCGGGAACGGATCCGGGTCGTTCAGCGGACGTTGATCACCGGCAGGCGCCGGAAGGACTGGATGGACGTGCGGGCCGCGATCTGCGAGGCCAGGTCGGTGAACGCCTTCGCCGCCGCCGAGTCCGGCCGCGAGACGACGATCGGCGCGCCGCCGTCCGACTCGACCCGGATGTCCTCGTGGAGCGGTATCGCGCCCAGGAACGGCACGCCCAGGCGGTGCGCCGCGCGCTCGGCGCCGCCGTGGCCGAACACGTGGTGCTCGTGGCCGCACTCCGGGCAGACGTACCAGCTCATGTTCTCGACCAGGCCCAGCGGCGTCACGTTGAGCTGGCGGAACATCTGGAGCGCCTTGACCGCGATGTCGAGCGCCAGGTCCTGCGGCGTGGCCACGATCGCCACCCCGGTCAGCGGGACGGACTGGGCGATGGTCAGCGAGGCGTCGCCGGTGCCGGGCGGGAGGTCGATCACCAGGTAGTCGAGCTCGCCCCAGCTCACGTCGCCCATCATCTGCTGGATCGCGCGGGACACCATCGGCCCGCGCCACACCATCGCCTTGTCGCCGCCGCCGATGAAGCCGATCGACATCAGCTTCAGCCCGTACGCCTCCAGCGGGATCAGCTTCTGGTCGATGACCTTCGGCTGCTCGTGGACGCCGGTCAGGCCCGGCACCGACGGCCCGTAGATGTCGGCGTCGAGCAGGCCCACCCGGGCGCCCGAGCGGTGCAGCGCCGCGGCCAGGTTGACGGCCACGGTGGACTTGCCGACGCCGCCCTTGCCGCTGGCGATGGCGATCGTCTGCTTCACGCCGGGCAGCATCTCCGTCGCCTGGCGCATGAAGCCGGGCCGCACGTTGGCGGTCATCTTGACCGCGACGCTGGACACGCCGTCCAGGGCGCCGACCGACTCCTCGGCCTGGGTCTTGAAGCGATCGCGCACCGGGCACGCCGGCGTGGTGAGCTCGAACGTGAACGCGACCTCGCCGCCGTCCGAGACGCGGAGGTCCTTGATCATGACGAGGCTGACCACGTCGCGACAGAGGTCGGGGTCCACGATCGTCGCCAGGGCGGCGAGAACCTGCTGTTCGCTTGGGGCTGGCATGGCGTCTTCGATTCTAGGCAGGTGAGGAGCGTGACTCACGCCAGGCGGCCCGTAGACTTCTCGGGCAGCGTGACGCCGCACATCTCCGACTACCTGGAGTACTGCCAGGGGCCCGCCTCCGACATCTATTTCCAGCGCGCCGCGGACACGCTGGCGGGCGCCGGGCTCGACCCGGTGGTGACGATGGAGTACTTCGGCGACCGCGACGGCCTGCTCTGCGGCATGGCCGACGTGCTGGACCTGCTCCGGCGCTCGCTGGCCGGGGCGGCCGCGCCGGCCGAGGTGTGGGCGCTGGCGGACGGCAGCCCGATCGCGGCCCGCGAGGTGGTGCTGCGGGTGCGGGCGCCCTACTCCGGCTTCGGCCGGCTGGAGACGGCGGTGCTGGGCACGCTCGCGAGCTGCTCGGGCTGGGCCACGGCCGCCCGCGAGGTGGTCGAGGCGGCGGGCGGCAAGCGGGTGATCTCGTTCGGGGCGCGGCACGTCCACCCGCTGGTGGGCCCGATCATGGAACAGGCGGCGATCGCCGGCGGGTGCGTCGGGTGCGCGACGCCGCTGGGCGCGGAGCGGGCGGGGCTGGCGGCGCCGTCGGGCACCATGCCGCACGCGATGATCCTGGTGTTCGGCGACACGGTCCAGGCGGCGCTGGCGTTCGACGCGCACATGCCGGACGACGTCCTCCGGATCGTGCTGGTGGACACGTTCAAGGACGAGGCCGAGGAGTCGCTGCGCGTGGCAGAGGCGATGGGGGAGCGGCTGCGCGGCGTCCGCCTGGACACCCCGTGGGAGCGGGGCCGGGTCACGGTGGAGCTCGTCAAGGAGGTCAGGGCCCGGCTGGACCAGGCCGGCCACCGCGACGTGGGCATCTTCGTCAGCGGCGGCATGGACGCGGAGCGGGTGCGCCAGTTCGTGGCGGCGGGCGCGCCGCTGGACTCGTTCGGCGTGGGCATGGCGATCGCGGCGGCCCCGCCGATCGGCTTCACATCGGACATCAAGGAGGTGGACGGCGAGCCGCGCACCAAGCGCGGCCGCATCCCGGGCGTGACGCCGGCGCCGCGCCTGGAGCGCGTGCTGTAGGGGCCCCGCCCCTCCTGCGCCCGGGCGACGTATCCCGCCCGCCCGTCCGGGCGGCCACGGACGTCAGGGGAGGGCGATCTTCTCCAGCTCGGCCCGGCCTCCGTCCAGGGCCAGGATCCCGATCGTCCGCTCCCGCGAGAACCCGGCCGCGGTGGGGGTGGAGACGTTGATGAAGCGGGTGCGCCCGATCGTCTCGTCGCGCCAGCGGTGCGTGTGGCCGTGGATGCACACGTCCAGCGCCCCCGCCCACGGGTCGTCGCGCCGCGGCGGCCGGTGCACCATGCCCACCTCGAGGTCCTCCAGCCGCCGCCGCACCTGCATCGGGTAGTGCGGGTCGTCAGGCGCGTTGCCGTTGACGTCGGTGAGCGGCTTGCCCAGCCCGCGCAGGCCGTCCAGCACCGCCTCCTCCTGCCAGTCTCCGGCGTGCCACACCTCGTCCACGTCCGCGAAGCGCTCGGCCACGAAGGCCAGGAGGGTGGGCACACGGTATCGTCCCTGCGTGTCGCCGATGAGGCCCAGTCGAAGCATCAGTCAGGAGCTTACCGATCTGCAGCGAGCGTGCCGGGCGTGCGACCGGTGCGTCCGCGACGGCGTCATCCCGGCCGCGGCGCCCACGTTCCAGGGCCGGCCGGACGCGCCGTTCTTCCTGGTCGGCCAGGCCCCCGGGCCGGTCGAGCTGGAGGAGCGCCGGCCGTTCGCCGGCCGCGCCGGCCGCGAGCTGGGGCGCTGGATGGCGCGCGCCGGGTTCGCGTCGGACGAGGAGTTCCGGCGCCTCACGTACATCGCGGCCGTGATGCGCTGCTTCCCCGGCCGGCTGCCGTCGGGGAAAGGGGACCGGCCACCGCCAGGCCGCGCGCTGCGCAACTGCGCGAGCTGGCTGGACGCCGAGCTCGCGCTGCTGCGGCCCCTGGTGCTGATCGCGGTGGGCCAGCTGGCCATCCGGCGGTTCCTGGGCCCCGGCAGCCTGGAGGAGCGGGTCGGGCGGACGTTCGGTGAGGACCCGCTCGTCATCCCGCTGCCGCACCCGTCGGGCCAGAGCCGGTGGCTCAACGATCTCGCCAACCGCGACCGGCTGGCGCGGGCACTCGAGGCGCTCGGCGAGCAGCGCCGGCTGGTGGCCGGCGTCGACCCGGGCGCCGACGGGGCGCCCGGGTCAAGGCTCGACGGCCGCTAGGCCGCCGACTTGTTCCGCGACCGGACGAACAGGAACGCGGCGACTGCGATGACGACGACGACGATGACGCCGATCGCGATCTCTTTGTTGGTCGTCATGACCATTGAGATGAGGTTCATGGAAATCCCCCGTTGCAGGTGTTGCGGCCCTCCCGGGCCGATGGGTTCGGCGCGCCGGCCGGGCTAGTCTAGCGGGTCGGCCCACGAGTTTGGAGCGTTCAACGAATGCCGTACTTTTTCGCCCAGCGGACCGGGGACCGCGTGGAAATCAGCGGGTTGATCTCCGTGGTCGAGCCCGAGGGCCGCCTGCTGGCTGTCCGGCTGGACTCCGTGGGCGACGACCTGGTGGCCGGGCGAATCGAGTCGGAGGTGGAGCACCGGCCCGAGCCGGAGGTGCCGGTCACGCTGGCCGTGGCCATGCTGCCGGCGGCCGGGCTGGAGCTGACGCTGTCCCGCTGCACCGAGGCGGGCGCCGCCGGGTTCCTGCTCGTGGACGCGGCGCGCAGCGTGGCCAGGGGCAGCAAGCCGGAGCGGTGGGCGACCATCTGCCGGGAGGCGGCGATGCTGGCCGGCCGCCTGACGGTGCCGCGGGTGGCGGGGCCGGTGCCGTTCGCGCGGGCGTGGGCCGGTGCCGAGCGGCCGTGGCTGCTCGACCGCGGCGGGGCGCCGGTGGAGCGGCTGCGGGAGCCGGCGACGCTGTTCGTCGGCCCCGAGGGCGGCTGGACGCCGGCCGAGCGGGCGCTGGCCGGCGAACGGGTCCTGAGCCTGGGCCCGCGCACCCTGCGGGCGGACACGGCGGCGCTGGTCGGGCTCGCGCTGGCCCTGGGCCCGGCCTGAATCGCTCCTGCGGACCGATGTGCGATTCGTGCCGCCGCTCAGCGCGAGTAGTGCCAGGCCGCGGCGCGGGCGATGTCGCGGATCACCTGCGTGCCCTGGTCCACGTTGTCCACCGTCGTGAAGACGCAGATCGCGAACGGGTCGCCGCGCATGAAGACGACGCCGCAGTCGTTGCGCACCGACGTGTCCATGCCGACTTTGTGGGCGATCGTGACGTTGGGCAGGTACCAGTTGATCCGGTCGTTGAAGATCGTGGTCTCCAGCAGGCCGAGCAGCAGCTGGGTGGACGAGGCGCTGACCAGCCGGCCGCGCGCGAGCTGGGCCAGCGCGTGGCCGGCCGACCGGGGCGAGCATGCGTCCGTCACCTGGTCGCAGTCGCCGGCGCCGATCGTCCTGGCGTACGCGTTGATGCTGCCGTCGCCGAGCACCCGGCGCAGCGCCAGCCAGGCCGTGTTGTCGCTCTGCTGGATCAGCAGCGCGAGGAGCTGCGTGTAGGAGCGCCGGTCGCCCGCGTGGGCGCTGCCGTAGAGCGTGCCCGTGCCCCTTATGAAGTCCTCGGCGTGGAGCTCGACCGGGTCGTCCAGTTTCACGAGCTGCTGGTCGGCCTCGTGGAGCAGGTAGAGGGCCTCCGGCAGCTTGATGACGCTGGCGGCCTCGAGCTGGTCGCCGTCGCCCGCGCCCATGGCGGCGCCGCTGCCCAGCTCCTCCAGGTAGACGCCGTAGCTGCCCCCGCCCTGCGCGGCCAGGTACGCGCGCAGCCCGGCCGTGAACCCGGCGGGGTCGCCGGCGCCGGTGACCGCCGCCGGCGCCAGGTTCGCCTGCGTGGTCTGGTTCCACGTCACGGTGAGCTGCTGGGCGAACGGCCACGTGGCGCCCGACCGGAACGCGACCCCGTGGGGACCCGTCGGCACCACGGCGCTCCAGGTGGTGCCGCTGACCGACTGGCCGTCCACCGTCAGCTCGCCGGCGCCGGGCGCCGTGACCGTCAGCGTGCCCGTCTTGCGCACCAGCGCCGCGCTGACCGCCACCGTCGCGCCCTTGTCCACCTGCACGTCGGACGCCCAGGGCATGAACAGGTCGCCGCCGAACTCGACCCGGTGGGCGCCAGCCTGGACCTCGACGTCGCAGGGCGTGGCCGGGCAGTCCTGCGGCGCGCCGCCGTCCACCTGCGGCGCCTGGCCCTCCGGCGAGCTGTCCACGCGCAGGACGCCGAACTGGCGGGGGAGCGTGAGGTGGACGGTCGCCGCCTGGTCGAGGGCCGCCGGCACGTCGTCGGTCCCGACGTCGTGCTCGTCGCTGGCGCCGGTCGCCGTGAAGGTGCCGCCGGCCGCTGGCACGGTCAGCGCGAACCGCCCGTCCAGGTCCGCCATGGCGACCGCCAGCACCCCCACGACCCCGGCCCGCGCCACCGTGACGACGGCGCCGGGGACGGGGCCGCCGGCGTCGTCCACGACCTGGCCCGCCACCCGCGGCCAGCGGTGCAGCACGAGCCGGCCGCCCGACGTGCGGGCGGGCTCGAAGCCGGGCGCCGCCACCGCCAGCACCGGCGGCGTGGACGGCCAGCGCCGGACGGCGACGCGGTAGCGGCCCCGCGCGTCGGTGACGGCCCGGGAGGCGGGGGAGAGCAGCGTGGTCGCCGCGGTGACGGCGGCACCCGCGACCGGGCTGCCGGCGGCGTCCACCAGCTGGCCCGTCGAGGGCAGGGGCACGGCGGCCCAGAGCCCGGCCGTGCCGGCCGCGAGCATGCCCGCGGCCAGCGCCGCCGCCTTCCGCCAGTTGACCGCAAGCCATCGCCCGGCCGAACCCGCCACTGCGACGATGGTAGGGCAGCCTGACAGTTCGCGGATCTCAGGGTTTTGTCAAGAACGCTCAGACGCCCAGGATTCGGTGCAGCACTTCGCTGCCGCGGGCCCGATCGGCCGGGAGCACGTCCACGATCCGGCCCTTCTCCAGGAACGCGGCCCGGTCGGCGACGCGCAGCGCCACCTGGTGGTTCTGCTCGGCGAGCAGGATCGACACGCCGGTCTCCTTCAGCGCGCGAAGGAGCGACGTGATCGACTGCACCACCACCGGGGCCAGGCCCTCCGTCGGCTCGTCCAGCAGCAGCACCCTCGGGTTGCTCATCAGCGCCCTGCCCACGGCCAGCATCTGCCGCTCGCCGCCCGACAGGCCGCCGGCCAGGTTGGCCCGCAGCTGCTCCAGGCGCGGGAACAGCTCGAACACCCGGCGCAGGTCCCAGCCCGACGCCCCGTCGCGCTGCGCGGTCAGCTCCAGGTTCTCCTGCACCGTCAGGTTCGGGAAGCAGCGAGCGCCGGAGGGGACGTAGGCCAGGTGCCCTTTCGTCCGCCGGTACGGCGGCCACGAGCTGACGGGCTGGCCGGCGACGCGCACGTCGCCCGTGGCGCCGGGGAGCAGGCCCACGACGCCGAGGATCGTGGTGGTCTTGCCGGCGCCGTTGCGGCCGAGCAGGGTCACCAGCTCGCCGGCGGCCACCTCCAGGTCGAGGTCGAACACGACGTGGCTCTTGCCATAGCGGACGTTCAGGCCGGAGACCTGGAGACTCATACCGCGGCCTCCTCGAGCTGGCCCAGGTACACCTTCTGGACGTCCGGGTTGCCCCGCACCTCGTCCGGCGTGCCCTCCGTGAGGACCCGGCCCAGGTGCATCACGGTCACCGTGCGGGCGGTCCCGAACACGACCTCCATGTCGTGCTCGCAGAACAGCAGCGTCAGGTGCTTCTCCTGCGCCACCCGGCGCACCAGGTCCATCGCCTTCTGGGTCTCGAACGCGGACATGCCGGCGGTCGGCTCGTCGAGCAGCACCAGCCGGGAGCCCAGGGCGAGCGAGATGGCCAGCTCGATGGCGCGCTGGTCGCCGTGCGAGAGCTGGCCGGCCGCGAGGTCGGCGTACTGGTCCAGCCCGACCGCCTCCAGCAGCTCCATCGCCTCGTCCCGGAACATCCGGTCCGCGACGCCGAACGGCCGGACCGTGTAGCCGCGGTGCGCGAGGATCGCGTACTGCAGGTTCTGGAGGACGGTCAGCCGCGGGAAGATCATCGTGATCTGGAACGCGCGCCCAATGCCGGCCCGCGCGATCACGTGCGGCGGCCTGCCGGTGATGTCGCGGCCGGCGAATGTCACCCGGCCCGAGTCGGGCTTGATGCGGCCGGTGATCAGGTTGAACAGGGTGGACTTGCCGGCGCCGTTGGGGCCGATGATCGCGTGCCGGTCGCCGGCGTGGACGGTCAGGTTGACGTCCTGCACCGCGCGCAGGCCGCCGAACGACCGGGACAGGCCCTCGATCACGAGGAGCGGCTCGCCGCGGTCGACGGCCACCGGATCGGCCTGGATCGCCTCGATGCGCACGACCTTGGCCAGGTCGACGCGCGCCATGGACTCGCCGGCGCTCTCGACGACGGCCGGCTCCGGCTCCTGGCGGATCCGGCTGCGCAGGGCGCCGAACAGGTTGGGGAGCGAGGCCAGGCCGCCCGGCACGACCAGCACCACACCGAGCACGATCGCGCCCAGCAGCACGTCGAACTGGTTGGGGAAGTCCTTGCTGAGCAGGTTGCTCAGCTCCGTGTACACGAACGCGCCGAACGCCGGGCCCAGGAACGCGCCGATGCCGCCGAGCAGGGCGACCACCACCGGCTGGGCGTTGGCGGTCCAGTACATCATCTCGGGGAACGCCTGCTGCTGGTAGATCGCGAACAGCCCGCCCGCGACGCCCGCGAACAGGGACGCGATCGTGAACACGGCCAGCTCGTACGCCCGGACGTTGATGCCGATCGAGCGCGCCCGCTCGCGGTTCTCCCTGATCGCCAGCAGCGCGGCGCCGAACGGCGCCCGCGTGAGGACGAACATCAGCAGCAGGCAGATCGCCACGACCACGCCGACGAAGTAGTACATCGTCGTGTAGTCGGTCAGCGCGTCGGGGATCTCGATGCCGTGGATGCCGTTGTCGCCGCCGGTGAAACCGTACAGCAGCGAGAAGTAGAGCCGGACCGCGCGCAGGGCGACCAGGCCCGTGACCAGGCCGAAGGCCGCGGCGACGACGGGCGCCGCCACCAGCCCGAGCAGCACGGGCACGTGGTAGTCCTGGAACAGCAGGGCGACCGTGTACGCGCCGACGCCGTAGTAGGCGGCGTGGGCGAACGAGACCATGCCGGCGTAGCCGAGCATCAGGTTGTACGAGACCGCCCACAGGGCCAGCACCAGCGCCTCGGTGCCGAGGAAGATGTAGAACCGGGCGCTGGCGTCGGGGCTCGACAGCTCGTACAGGCCGGCCAGCGGCGGGACCAGGAGCGCGAACAGGATCAGCAGCCCGGCCAGCGTCCAGCGCACGCGGGCGTCGCGGGAGAGCCGCAGCAGCGAGGTCACTGCTCGGCGGCCCCGAACAGGCCCCAGGGCCGGATGACGAGGACGACGGCCATGATGATGAACACGAACGCCAGGGCGAACTGGTTCGTGTAGGAGTTGGCCAGCCCGAACGAGATCACCTCGCCGACGATGAGGGCCCCGATCACGGAGCCCACGATGCTGCCCAGGCCGCCGATCACGCTGATCGCGAACGCCAGCACCAGGATGTCGGTGTCCATCGTCAGGCCGACGGCCTGGCTGGGGGCGACGATCACGCCTCCCAGCGCGGCCAGGCCCGCGCCGATCACGAACACGATCGTGAACAGGCGCGCCACGTTGATGCCGGAGGCGCTGAGCAGGTCCGGGTCGGACACGGCCGCCCGGATGTTCCGGCCCAGCGCCGTCCGGTAGAGCATCAGGTAGACGCCGGCCGCGATCGCGATCGCGGCGCCGATCATGAAGAACGAGTACAGCGCGTAGCTGTGGCCGGCCAGCTGGACCGAGCCGGTGAACAGGTCGGGCGCCTTCATCGTCCGGTAGTTGGGGCCGAAGATGATCCGGACCAGGCCGGCGATGATCAGCGTCAGCGCGTACGTGCCGAGGAGCTGCACCAGGTGTTCCTGTCGGTACACCCGGCGCAGCACGAAGATCTCGATCAGGGCGCCGACGGCGCCGGCGACGAGGACGGCCACCACCAGGCCGCCCCAGAAGCCGAGCGTCGCGCCGAGGGCGTTGGCGACGACCACGCAGACGAACGCGGCGATCATGTAGAGCGAGCCGTGCGCCATGTTGATGACGCGCAGCGCGCCGAAGACCAGCGAGAGGCCGGCCGCCACGATGAACAGGTAGGCGGCATTGGCCAGCCCGCCGATGGCGAACAGCAGGAACTGGGTCGGATCCACGACTCAGCCAGGCAAGAGGGGGCAGGCCCCCCCTTCCGGAATCCCCCCATTTCCCCGGGACGTTGGTGGCGCCTCCGGCGCCTCGCTCCGCGCCTGAAGCTCAGGTTGGGCGACCCGGGAAGACGGACTCACACGCCCGGCGAAGCCGAGTCTTACGACCAATTCGGTGCCATTCGGATGGTGGGACGCATTCACGACTCGCTCTATCCGGTGTGGCCTAGCCCTTCCAGGAGGGGCAGAGCGCGAAGTCGGTGGTCGTCGGCTTGCCTCCCTGCTCGCACTGGCCGGCCTGCAGCTCCTTCACCAGGTCGACGGGCATGATGATGTCGTCGCCCTTCAGGTTGGTGACGGGGGACAGCGTCGGGAACGGGTACTTGGTGCCGCTGGCGCTGCTGGTCGTGCCGACCGTCTCGCCCACGTTCGCCTGCTGGTCCTGCGTCCGGATCGTGAAGTTGTATCCGCGCAGGCTCGAGAACGTGTGGCCGACGAGCTGCTTGAGCACCTTGTCGCCGGTGAGCGTGCCCGCCGCGTTGGCCGCCTTGGCCCACGTCATCACGGCGTCGTAGTCCATGATCGCCCAGTCGGACGGGTACTCACCGTTGTACACGGAGCGGTAGTGGTTGATGAAGCTGGTCAGCTTCGAGTTGGTCAGCGAGAAGAACGGGGCGCGCATGTACAGGTGCATGCCCAGCGGGTACGTGCTCTGCAGCGCGTTCAGGTCGTCCACGCTGGACAGGGTCGTCATCGGGTACTTCTGGAAGAAGTTCGGATCCACCGCCAGCGCCTGCTTGATGAAGTTCTCCTGGTCGGCGGCGAAGATGTTGGAGTAGATCAGGTCCGGCTTGGGGTTGGACGCCTGGATCGCCGCGATCGTCGAGTCCCAGCGCGGGTTCGTCGGATAGGGCACGTACCACGTGGCCTGCGGGTTGACGATCTTGTCGTCGGGCGCCGACTTCTTCAGCTGCGCCACGAAGGCGTTCGTCTCCGACCGGCCGAACAGGTAGTTCGGGGACACGATGAAGATGTTCTTGACGTTCTGCAGGTTGCCGACCAGCTTGCCGGCCGACGTGCCCTCCATGAACGTGTTCGGCACGACCGAGACGTAGTACGGGTTGACCAGGTCCGGCTCCGTGGTCAGCTGGTAGCTGTTGCACGTCGCCGCCATCATGATGATCTTGTTCTGCTTCGAGATCGGGCTCGTGGCCTGGCACTGGGCCGAGGTCACCTGGCCGATCAGCACGGCCGCGTTGTCCTGCAGGATCAGCTGGCGGGTGTTCTCGACCGCCTTGTTGACGTCCGTGCCGTCGTCGAGGACGTCCGCCTGCATCTTGTAGCCGGCGACGCCGCCACTGGCGTTCAGGTCCGCGGCGGCCAGCTTGACGGCCTGGCTGATGGCGTGGCCGTACAGCGCCGACTGGCCCGTGATCGCGATGTCCAGCCCGATGTTCCGGGTCCCCTTGAACGAGGTGCCGGAGGACGAGCTGGTGGTGCCGCCGCAGGCGGCGACCGCGAACAGCGCGGCCGCGACGAGGACCGCCAACCGCCTGGGGGTGCGAACGAGTGAGCCCAACTCCACTCCTCCTGGGATGCCCTTCTCTCCGTATAGGTCAAGGACGCGCGCGCGGGATATTTGCGTGCGCATCGAGACGCATCCTAGCGGCGTGGGGTGCGGATGTCGAGGGTGCTACCTACACGCGTAGCTGGTGCCGTCCGGAGCCCGCCGGCCCGTCCCACCGGTGGCGCGTCCCGGGCCTCAGTACCATTGAGCGCCGTGGCGACGCCGCAGGACCGGATCCGCAACTTCTGCATCATCGCGCACATCGACCACGGCAAGTCCACGCTTGCCGACAGGCTGCTCGAGCTGACCGGGACGGTCGCCGGGCGCGAGATGGTCGAGCAGGTGCTCGACGCCATGGACCTGGAGCGGGAGCGCGGCATCACCATCAAGCTCCAGCCCGTGCGCATGTCCTACCGGGCCGCGGGCGGCGAGACCTACGAGCTCAACCTGATCGACACGCCGGGCCACGTGGACTTCTCGTACGAGGTGTCGCGGTCGCTGAACGCGTGCGAGGGCGCCCTGCTGGTCGTGGACGCGACGCAGGGGATCGAGGCGCAGACGCTGGCCAACCTGTACCAGGCGGTCGAGGCCAACCTGGAGATCATCCCCGTCGTCAACAAGATCGACATGGACGCGGCCCAGCCCGAGGTGGTGGCCGCCCAGATCACGGAGGTCACGGGCATCCCCCGCGAGCGGATCATCCTGGCGTCGGCGCGGACGGGCGAGGGGGTGCCGGGCATCCTGGAGGCGCTGGTCCGCGAGGTGCCGCCCCCGCGCGGCAACCCGGAGGCGCCGCTGCGGGCCCTGATCTTCGACTCCAGCTACGACACGTACCGGGGCGTGGTCACGTACATGCGGGTGGTGGACGGCGTGGTCCGGCCCGGCACGCGCGTCCGGATGATGGCGACCGGCCGCGTCCACGAGGTGGACGAGGTGGGCTGGTTCCAGCCCCGCCGGCAGCCCGGCGACGCGCTGTCGGCCGGCGAGGTGGGCTACTTCACGGCCGCGATCAAGAACGTGGTGGACGCGCGGGTCGGTGACACGGTCACGTACGCGGAGCGCGGGGCGGCCGAGCCGCTGCCCGGCTACCGGGCGGTCAAGCCGATGGTCTTCGCGGGCCTGTTCCCGACGGACTCCGACGAGTACCAGGAGCTGAAGGAGGCGCTGGAGCGGCTCCAGCTCAACGACGCGGCCCTGGTGTACCAGCAGGAGAGCTCGGCGGCGCTGGGCTTCGGGTTCCGGTGCGGGTTCCTGGGCCTCCTGCACATGGAGATCGTCCAGGAGCGGCTGGAGCGCGAGTTCGGGCTGGACCTGATCACCACCGCGCCGACCGTCGAGTACCGGGTCTACCTGAAGACCGGCGACATGGTCGAGGTGGACAACCCGGCGGCGCTGCCGTCGGTGCAGTCGATCGAGCACATCGAGGAGCCGTACGTCCGGGTGTCGATCATCGTCCCGGCCGAGTACCTGGGCGCGATGATGGAGCTCTGCCAGGAGCGGCGGGGCACGTTCGCCCGGCTGGAGCACCAGGCGGGAGGCAGGGTCACGCTCGAGTACGAGCTGCCGCTGGCCGAGATCGTGCACGACTTCTACGACGTGCTGAAGTCGCGCTCGCGCGGGTACGCGTCGATGGACTACGAGCTGATCGGGTTCCGCACTGGCGACCTGGTCAAGCTGGACATCCTGATCGCGGCCTCGCCGGTGGACGCCCTGTCGATGATCGTGGACCGGCCCCGGGCCGCCCGATCCCGCCGATGCGCAAGGACGTCCTCGCCAAGTGCTACGGAGGCGACATCACCCGCAAGCGCAAGCTGCTGGAGAAGCAGAAGGAGGGGAAGAAGCGCATGAAGCGGGTGGGCGCGGTGGAGATTCCCCAGGACGCGTTCATGGCGGTGCTGAGCCTGGACGAGTAGGTGGATCGCGCACAGCGATCCGTCTAGGCGCCTCCCGACGAGCTGATCGCCGCCGCGGCGGACCGTTCCATGCTGGGACGAGGCCGCGATGCTCGACCCTGATCCCCCGTTCCGTCCGATCACGCGCCGCGACGGCTATCTCCGCCTCGAGGACCTCGGCCTGATCGGGGACGGTGCCACGTGTGCCCTGGTCGGCCGCGACGGGAGCGTCTGCTGGATGTGCGCGCCCGGCTTCGACTCGGAGCCGCTGTACTGCGGCCTGCTGGACGGCGCGCGCGGCGGTCACTTCACGATCGCCCCGGAGGGCCTGACCGAGGCCCGGCAGCGGTACGAGCCCGACACCGGCGTGCTGGTCACGGAGCTGCGCTGCGGCACCGGGCTGGTCCGGGTCACGGACGCCCTGGCGCTGCACGCCGGCGCGGACATCGCGGAGGACGTCGCCTCGGACCGGGCCGAGCTCGTCCGTTCCGCGGTCGTCGCGGAGGGCACGGTCCGGCTGCGGGTCGAGGTGGAGCCGCACGGGGGCGCCGACGCGGTCGCCGCGTTCGGCGGGCTCCAGCTCCGCGCCGCCAGGCGCCCCGACCTGCGCCTCCACCTGCGCTCGAACCGCCAGCTCGACGGCCTGCGCACCGTCCACGACCTGGCGCGGGGCGAGCGGCTCGACGCGGTGCTGTCGTGGGGACGATCGCGCCGGCACCACGCCCTGGACGCCGAGGCCATGCTCTGCGCCACCGCTGACGCCTGGCGCCGCTGGATGCGGGGCTTCCGCTACGACGGCCCACAGGAGCCGCTCGTGCGGCGAGCGGCGATCACGCTGAAGCTGCTCGACAGCTGGCTCCACGGCTCCGCCGTGGCGGCGGCCACCTCCTCGCTGCCGGCGCCGTTCGGCGGGGTCCGGAACTGGGACTACCGCTACACCTGGATCCGCGACGCCGCGTTCTCGGTGTTCGCGCTGCGGCGCATCGGGTTCACCGACGAGGCGGACGCGTTCCTCGGGTGGGTCCTCGACGCCGTCGAGCGGGCGGGGTCGCCGCTGGTCAGAATCATGTACACGCTCGACGGCCGGAAGGTGCCCCGAGAGCGGCAGGACCTCGACCTGGAGGGGTACGTGCGCTCCGCGCCCGTACGCTGGGGGAACGGCGCCGCCGACCAGCGCCAGCACGACGTCTACGGCGAGATCCTCGACTGCGCGCACCAGTGGTGTCGCGGCGGCGGCCGGATCGAGCCGCACCTCTGGGAGGCGCTGGCCCGTCTCGCGGACTCGGCCCACAGCGCCTGGAGGGAGCCGGACCAGGGCATCTGGGAGGTCCGCAGCCCGGGCCGGGTCTTCACGTACTCGGCGGCGATGTGCCAGGTGGCGCTCGATCGTGCCGCGGCCATCGCCGAGCGCCTCGGCTACCCGGGGCCGATCGAGGCCTGGCGCACGGAGGCGAGCAAGCTGCGCGAGATCATCCTCGACCAGTCGTGGGACGAGCGGTCGCGGACGCTGAGCGAGCACCTCGACGGCGGCGGCTCGCTGGACGCCAGCCTCCTGGCCCTGCCGCTGCGCCGGGTCCTGGAGGCCGACCACCCCCGGATGGTCGCGACCAGGACGGCATCGCGGGCGACGAGGGCGCGTTCCTGCTCTGCAGCTTCTGGCTCGTGGACAACCTGGCCCTGCAGGGCCGCGTGGAGGAGGCGGCGGAGCTGTACGCCTCGCTGTGCGCCCGCGCCAGCCCCATCGGGCTGCTCTCGGAGCAGATCGACCCCTCGACCGGCGACCTCATGGGCAACTTCCCGCAGGCGTTCAGCCACATCGGGGTGATCTTCAGCGGCTCGACGTTGGCCGCGTCCGGCTGGCGGTCGTGATCGACCGGCTCCTGATCTTCGGCGCCACCGGGGACCTCAGCGGCCGCTACCTGCTGCCGGGCCTCGCCGCCCTCCGGGCCGCCGGCACGCTGCCGGGGACGCTGGAGCTGACCGGCGCCGGCCGCGACGAGCTCGACGACGAGGGCTTCCGGCGCTGGGCCGCCGAGCAGCTCGCCCGCTACGGAGCGGGCCTGCCGGCGGACGCCGTGGACGCGGTCGCCAGATCGGCCCGCTACCGCCAGGTGGACGCGACGGACCCGGCCGCGGTCGCCCGCGTGGTCGCCGGCAGCCGTCCCGTCGCCGCCTACCTGGCGCTGCCGCCGGCCGTCTTCCCGGGCGCCATCCGGGCGCTCCACGACGCGGGGCTGCCGCCGGGCAGCACGGTCGTCCTGGAGAAGCCGTTCGGCGAGAGCCTGGCCGAGGCGGTGGAGCTGAACCGCCTGCTCGCCGAGACCCTGCCCGAGGAGGCGGTCTTCCGCGTGGACCACTTCCTGGCCATGTCCACCGTGCAGAACATCCTGGGGACCAGGCTGGCCAACCGCCTCCTCGAGCCGATCTGGAACAGCGCCAACATCGAGGAGGTGGAGATCGTCTGGGACGAGATGGTCGCGCTGGAGGGCAGGGCGGGGTACTACGACGGCGTCGGCGCGCTGAAGGACATGGTGCAGAACCACCTGCTCCAGCTCCTCTGCCTGGTGGCGATGGAGGCGCCGGTCCGCGCGACCGAGCGCGACCTGCGCGACCGCAAGCTCGACGTGCTGCGCTCGGTGCGGCCGCTGACCGAGCGGGACGTCGCCCGCCGCACCCGGCGCGCCCGGTACTCGGCCGGCCAGGTCGCGGGCCACCGCGTCCCCGCATACATGGACGAGCCGGGCGTGGACCCGGCGCTCGGGACGGAGACGTTCGCCGAGGTCGTGCTGGAGGTGGACAGCTGGCGATGGGCGGGCACGGCCTTCCGGCTCCGCACCGGCAAGGCGCTGGGCGGCGACCGTGCCGAGGTGGCGGTGCACTTCCGGCGCGTCCCGCACCTGGCCCTCGGGCAGGTCGGCGACGCGGCGCCGAACGTGCTGCGCTTCGGCCTCGATCCTCCGGAGACGCTCAGCCTGGAGCTGACCGGCAGCGGGTCCGGCCCCTCGTTCCGGCTCACCCCGCTCACGCTCCAAGCCCGCCTGGAGCCGCCCGCCCTGCCGGCCTACGGGCGGGTCCTGCTGGACGTCCTGACCGGCGATCCCATCCTCGCGATCCGGGGGGACGAGGCGGAGGAGTCCTGGCGGATCGTCGCGCCGGTGATGGAGGGCTGGTCCCGGGGCCTCGTCCCGCTCGAGGAGTACCCCGCCGGGTCGGAGGGACCGGGCGCGTCGCCGCCGGGTGCCTCCCGAGGACATGGACAGAGATGAAGGCAGCAGTCGTCCACGAGTTCGGCGGACCGCTCGTCCTGGAGGAGCGGCCGGTGCCGGAGCCGGGGCCGGGCCAGGTGGTGGTCAAGATGGAGGCCTCCGGTCTCTGCCACACCGACATCCATGCGGCCCACGGCGACTGGCCGGTCAAGCCCACCCTGCCGCTGGTGCCCGGCCACGAGGGAGTCGGCATCGTGACCGCGATCGGCCCAGACGTGTCCCGGGTCAGGGAGGGCGATCGGGTGGCGATCCCCTGGCTCGGGTACGCGTGTGGCGAGTGCGAGTACTGCACCACCGGGTGGGAGACGCTCTGCGAGCGGCAGCTCAACACCGGCTACTCGATCGACGGCGGGCACGCGGAGTACGCCATGGCTCACGCGGGCTACGTGGGCATCGTGCCGCGTGGCGTGGAGCCGGGGGCGGCGGCGCCCCTGACGTGCGCAGGGGTCACGACGTACAAGTCGGTCAAGCTGTCCGGCGCCGGGCCCTCCGACCTGGTGGCGGTCTTCGGCGTCGGCGGCCTCGGGCACATGGCGATCCAGTACGCGAGGATCGCCGGCAGCACGGTGGTCGCGGTGGACCTGCTCGACGACAAGCTGCGGATGGCGCGCGAGCTCGGCGCCGACCACACGGTGAACGCCTCCCTGGAGGACCCGGTCGCCGCCATCAAGCGGCTCGGCGGCGCCGACGCGGCGATCGCGACGGCGGTGGCGCCGAAGCCGTTCGAGCAGGCCTTCCACTGCCTTCGCCGGGGAGGCACGCTGGTGCTCGTGGGACTCCCCGCTGACAACCAGATGCTGCTGCCGATCTTCGAGTCGGTGCTCAACGGGATCACCGTGGTCGGCTCCATCGTCGGGACGCGGGTCGACCTCCAGGAGGTGTTCGAGCTCCATGCCGCCGGCCGCACCCACGTCTCCTACGAGACGCGACCCCTGGAGACGGTGAACCGGTCGTTCGAGGACGTCGAGCAGGGACGCGTCCCCGGGAGGATCGTGTTCGACCTGGCGAACGGCGACCAGCAGGCCTAATCGCGACGCCGGTGAGTACGCGTCTCTGCTTCGGGGCCGGGGGTGCAGTCGTGCCCTGGCGATCGGCTTGGCGCGCCGCAACAGACTACCTGTGTACCACTTGCGACACAGTCGCGGTCTTGCCGTACCTCCGCCACGCTACGAGCCGTCCGTGGGGTGGCCTGGATACGGCAACCAGGCGCGTGACCTCTCGTGATCCACTTACCACCCAAGGGTGGCACAGTGATAGCCCACCGGAGGCCCCCTCGTTGAACTCCCACAACCCGAC